>NZ_JYNQ01000001.1:690000-1035000 GCF_000934685.1 Lacinutrix sp. Hel_I_90
TTTAAATTCGAAATTAACCTCAGCTTCAACCACTCCTTTATCTACCACTAAACGCGTTAAGCCCATAAGTACCATTTCTCTCAAAGCCGCACGATGCTCTTGTGCCATTTTAATTTTGGCATCCATGATTTTGGCTTTAACTTCATTATCACCAATGTCTACAGCCTCTCCTTTAGGATCGGTAAGACTCATTTTCTCGCCACCCTCGGGATCTTCTTCCATGCTAATATTAAACTCGTCTGGTTTGTTTTCTGCCAAGTAAGCGAAGGTTGTGGTGTCATCGATTTGCTTAATAAATTTTGCTAAACCTGAAGTCGCTTCCTTCATTAACCGAATGTAATCATCGGTTTGAGATTTCATAACAGAAATGTTGGCATCAAAAACAGATTTAAGTAAATCCCTTACAAATGCTGGAAAATCTACAGAATCTACTAAATCTTCAAAAGCATCCACCCCTTCTTCAAAGCCTTTTTCATGACGCGAGTCATCAATTAAATTAGAAGCCCTGTTCGCGGTTTGATTTGCTTTTGCCTGTCTTGTGGCTTTTTCAAGAAAGTTCTCTTTAGCCTGAGAAAAGTCGTCTTGATAATGGCCATTGCTTTTTCTTAGTTTATCTATTTGATCTTCTACCACATTAACATACATTCTTTTTTGGTCCTCAATGGACATGTTTTTAAAGGTGTCGTTCCCTGATAGGATTTCTCTAGCTTTATCACGAGCTACCTCTTTTATGTGTTTTGGATTATTCATGAATTTTATATTTTAGTGTTTAGAAATCCCAATTTTCTTCCATAGATTCAAATTCTTTTTCGGTGTCTTCAAAATCACCGTTTTGCCCGACATCGTCTCCACTTTCAGTACTTTTTTGAAACTGGTGTTGAGCGATAATAAAGGTTTCAACATTGCTTACAAATTTTTGGAATTGATCCTCACTAAATGTTGCTTTGTTGTAGATGGCTAAATCTAAAATGATGTTTCTAGCAGAATCGGCAATGGTTCTTAAAGAAGAGGTGTTAGGGAAATAATTAAACTCCTCCATACTTACGCTTTCTACAATGTTCCAGAGGTCTCTTGAAATACCGTGACCTAATTGATCTCTTAATTCTTCTGCATTAATAATTTGAATGGCATCCTCAAGATGTGCATACATCTCTGGTACGAATATCTTAACCATACCAGAGGCTGCTCTTGATAGGTTGTGTTGCAGATCTGTAATCACTTGTTGAATTCCAGATTTTGAAACACGTAGTGGGTCGTCTGCACTTTCGTATTTATCAATATATTTAATAACTTCTCCCATCATATTTTCCCAAAGCGGCAAGAAGTTTTCATTGGTGACCATATCTGACACCGTATTCCCGTTTCCAATATCAAAGACTTGCTTATACCACATAGAGCGTTCATCAAAAGACGTACGGTTATCTCTTAATTGCATGTAATTATAGAGTCTTGTTGCTGTTGTTGTAGATTCTACATCAACCCTACCCATGGTTACATATTTTAAAATGCTATCTGCCACTCTAAAAATGCCCATCTCATCACCTAAAATCATAATAGCATAGAGTGATGCTGCGTTTTGTATATTCACCACATTAATGGTTCCTCCTGGTAAATTAAGTGGGTCTAAAAATTGAAATGAATTAACATGATCAAAGTCATTAACTTCATTATAGTAAACGTTCTTTACTGGGTCTCTAGAAACGTCACTAGAACTACCTAAAACTTCACTTAACGTGTGCCATAAAATTGCTTCCGTGCTCATAATTTTATCTTTTATTTAATTTATCTTGATACGCCAGTAGTTCTCTAAATTGACCTTTAGCAATAAATTTTGCCTGTTCAAGTATCTGACCGTAATTAATATTAGCTCTTACTTTTTTCAATCTTTTTTTAAGGCTTGTTTCATCAAAAGAAGCTAAATGTGAAAAAGACATGATCCCCACTTCTATTAATTCTTTTTTAATAACACTCCCCACCCCTTCTATAGCTTCAAACTCATCTGGAACTAATTGGTTTTCTTCTTGTGTTGTGCTCTCTTCTTCCTCGTGATTAAAATCTTCATTATACCCTAATTTTAAAAGGTAATCCACCATTTTTTTTGCTAAAGATTCTTTGTTCGTTGCTCTATCTAAAGTCACTTTACCACTATTTAGAAAGTTCATGACTAATTGATATAATTTTCCCCCTGACTTTAAATCGTCTATTAATTCTACAATCGTGTTTTCTGGGACTCCCGGAAAGTAACTAATGCGTGTATTCTCAATTTTGTCTTTCAGTATTTTCACCTCTTTCTTGCTTACTTCGAGACTCTCTTTTTTGATGATTTTGTCAACCAATTGAACGTTTACATACGATTTTACTAAGTCTAAGGACTCAAACATGTTTGCGCTAATCCCTTCGCAATCCAAAATTTCATAACCAATAATGGCTCTACAAGCTAGAAACAGAAAAATTCCTTCCTCTGTTAAAATGGCTCTCGAGAGTTGATCTATTGTAGAATTATTGATACTTGAGGCTACTTTGGTCATCACTCCCGTATGGCCGTGACTGGTAATAAAGTGTTTAAATTCGTTATCTGTTTTAGTCCTAAGACTGCCGTCTTCTTCTAAAAGTTCTTGAATAGATTTATTTAAAAATGCTTCTTTTGAAGGCACCTTCATTTTGTTCGTTATTATTTTATTGAGTTCAAATAATGATTCTTCAACCAAATCGTCAAAGCGCATTGTTGCCGGAGAAATAAAGAATTTTGAAATTAATAAACTGCCCGCAGCATCTATTGAAAACTGGCTTGATTTTAGTAAATCACTGGTTCTAGGTATTTGATTGTAGTACGTTAGATTATTTATACTTGGTAGCTTAAGCTTACTACTCCTAGATTCTGATAATGTTCCATTTTTATTCATAATACATTTTTTACAGGTTATAGTTTAACATTTTTAATGCATCTAGTACATTGATTCTTCCAAATCCCGATTTTTCATCTTTAAATTGATTACTAAATTTATCGGTTGTGCGTTGTACGATGTCTCGTATTAAGTCATTTTTTATTTTTTTCCCTTTTTGATGGGCAAAAGATTTTAATAAGGCTACCGTACCACTAACATAGGGAGACGCCTGAGAGGTTCCAGAGGACAAGGCATACCCATTATTTAAGAAAGAGCTATAGACATTGACCCCTGGTGCCGTTACTGAGACGTGTCCGCCATAGGTAGAAAAAGGAGCCACGTGACCAACATTGTCTGATGCGCCTACGGCAATCACATAATCCAAAGCGCCCGGGTAGTATTTGTCTTTTTTACCATCGTTTCCAGAAGCAGCGACTACGGTAACGTCGTTATCTAAGGCATATTTAATAACATCCCTATGTGGTAAACCTCCGCCTGTATGCTTTATTCCTAAACTCATATTAATCACATCTGCTCCTTTATCTACAGCATATTTAATCCCTGAGTTGATATCGTCTATGAGTCCAGCTCCTACTACCTTACCATTAGCATTTAGTGCTCCCAGCACTTTTATGGGTATTATTGTGCAATTGGGCGCCACACCAATGGGCATTTTATGGCCTTTAGAGCCAATAATTCCTGCGACGTGGGTTCCATGTCCAACTTTGTCGTCTGGGATGTCATCCATATCTAAAAAGTCACCAACAAACTGTTGAGCGCCATCGATGATGTTCACAAAGTCTTTGTGGTCTTTAAATTTTGGATTTTGACTGTCTTGTACTTCAAATTCAAAATGGCTGGTTTCAATACCGGTATCTAAAATGGCGATTTTAATCTCTGGATGTCCTTTTGTCCAAAGATGTCCCTCTTTTAAATAAATGGCGTTATCGCTGTATTTTGAGCTTAAACTTTGAGTGGCGGCTAATTCTTGTCTTGGAATGTCACTGGTTGTAATTTGCCCTTCATTAACATAAACGACATTAGGTAAAAAGGAAATATCATCAATTAACTGCTCAGGAATCGTTGTATTATTGGTGAGAAGAATGAGTCTGTAAATTCTGTCTAATCCCGACCTTATTTCTTCTGGAGACCACTTTTTGTTTTTTGATTTATAGTTTTGAGACGCTATAAAATCTATTTTATAGGTCTTGTTTATAATGGCATCTATATTTGGAACAAAGCTTTTGCTTAAATTACTTTTGTCATTAATCAAGGTCTCCCAATGGTCATACCTTGGGTTTTCATCTTGATTATTTAGCTTTATTATAAGATGCGGTTTCATCTGTTACATTAATTTATTTTCAACGGTCACCTATTGTTCGCTATTTATCACTCTCTTTGGTGATAATGCTTTTATACTCATTTCATCTTTATAAAATTAGATATCTATTAGGTTTTAGATTTGCATTATTGTGTATGGTTTTTGTGGTATTGAGTCAACTTTATACGATTGGTCCTTATGGCACAATCTAAATTGCGTTGGATTATCACGGAAATGTTTTTTAAATAAGCGACAGTAATACTGTTGCGAACTAAACCCTAACGCATCAGATATCCGACTTATCTGCCAATTGGTAACGATGAGTAAATGTTTACTCTTTTCTAATTTATATTTATTTATAAATGCTGTTGGTTTTAATCCGGTATGCCTTTTTATCTTTTTACTCAATGAGCTCCGGCTCATATACAACAACTCGCTTAGTTGTTGCATGTTTAAAGTATCGTTATCAATATTTTCATCTATAATTTTGGTGACTTTATTCAAAAATATATCCGCGCTATCTGTGCTTACCTTATTATTCAACACATTTATAGATCCTTTAATCTTGGCTAAATATTTTAATAAAATAGGAATGAGCGAAAAGTGAATAAACTCTGACCCTGCTTTTATATTTAATGAAGTTGTATAGGTTACAATGAGGTTAAGCTCATCAAGCGCCTTTAATATTTTATTATTAATAGAACTTTCATTATTTACCAAAACAATATCCATTTCGGTCTGGTCTCTATGAATACTAGAGGATTTGTATTGGATGTCATTTTTAGTTATATAAGATTCTAGACAGGATGGAATACTGCCAATATGCAGTATATCTAGCACCACAAATTCTGTTCTCAGCGTTAATCGCGTTACTGTAGCGTCTGACACCAAATGCTTCCTTATTAAAACTCCTTCCATTTTAAAATAACTTGATACGTTGTAATAAAACTACGAATAATCAACATCCTGTATTAGAGTGTTATAACCTGTTTTTAATGGTGTAATAACTTGTTTTATTAGGGGGAAAACACTAATTTTAAGACATAGTAAGTCTCCTTAAACACTTTGTTTTATTAATTGTTTTAATTTAAGATCTATTTATGGATTCGTATTCTGTTGTTATCGTTGAAAATCATACCTTATTTTCTCAAGCCTTATCTGGCGTAATAAATTCGTTTAAAAATTTCAATGTGATGTATACCTGCTCTAACGAAAAAGAGCTTATAGATAAACTGAAATTTTCATCAACATTACCCAACTTAATATTGATTGATTTCCCTATACCCGTGTCCTATAACGTTAACATTGTTAAATATATACGGGAACAACATCCTTCTATTTCTTTAATAGCACTCTCTGATGAAAAAAATGAATCCACAATAATTGACATGCTTCAATCGGGAATTAAAAGCTATTTGTTTAAAGAAATTGAAACCAAGACCCTAGAAACAGCCTTAACAGAAGTCATGCTTTATGGCTATTATCATACCAGTAGCGTCTCTAATATCCTTGTCAATTCTTTTACAAAAGCTATTGGTACTAAAAGAACAATACTAAAAGAGCAAGAAAAAAAATTCTTAAAATATATTTGCTCGGAGTTAACCTATAAACAGATCGCAAAAAAAATGTGTAGAAGTCCAAAAACAATTGATGGTTATCGCGATTGTTTATTTGAAAAACTAAAAATAAGAAGTAGAACGGGCTTAGTGCTTTATGCCATTAAAAATAAGATTCACAAACCTTAAGATGGCGCTAATATAGCCTTCTACATCTGTTTGCTTCGAAGCTACTAAAATAAAGAGCATTCGTGTTAGGTGTTATACTACATCCTATTTGCGTTATCAATAGTTTCTGTTTAATAAATAAGAATACCCAACACAGCTTAAACGATACTGGAAACGGCTTTAAGCTTCCCTTTTTTGTTTGGAAATTACGATTTGTCATGAGGTCTTTAAAAACAAATTTCAATGTTAACCTTTACTTATCTAGTACCATTAATTATTAAACTAAAACATTTTTATCATGGGACGAGTATGTAGAGAAGTACAAGAATGGGTCGAAGAAGAAATCCAAAAACCTATTGAAACGTGGGAAGAAAGAGCAGAAGAACGATGTAGTCGAAGAAGATGTAAATGGTGGTGCGCCTGCTGCAATAAGTGGTTTTGCTGGATTGAAATTCTATTAGTAAAAATCATAAAATGGGTAGTCGTCATCGTTGGCAAATGGGTCACTAGAGTGATCTGTGAAATTATTTCTTTAATTTTAGATGTTATTGCTTTTGTCGTTAATCTTATTTTAAGCATCCCCATAATTGGAGGTATCATTAGAACCCTATTAAATTGGATCACCGAAATAATTTGGCGTATTGTTGGCTTATTTGATTTTATTGGAAGTCTATTAGGCATTCGACCGCGAAAGAAAATGTATTTTGGTCTTATTATACCTACCCACGACGGGGAACCTATTGCCAGCCAAGCAGACCTACAACCTCAATTAGACGCTGCTATTGAGCATATGGATAGGCTATGTAACGTGAATTTAATTTTTACCGGTACTTGTAATTCTACTATAAACGCGCCGAATAATCCTTTAGAATATCCTTGTAATGCTGAAGGCTTTTTTAGCGACTGGTGGATTCAAGGGTCTTTTTATGAGCTTGCCACATCACTTTGCAAATTTGAAGATGGTTGGCGCAGAGTCTTAGGTTATGGGGCTGAAATTATTGTGTTCGTGGTTGACGATGTAACACCCGATGGCAAAGGAGGCTGCAGTATGGCTGCCTCTACAAATTATATCATGACAGAGAGCGGTACCTCTACAAACATGATTGCTCACGAAATGGGCCATGCTTGTATCCTACTTCATAGAGACAATCGCGCGAATTTAATGTTTCCCACAGTAGGTTCTAGCCCTCAGACCCTAACCAACTGGCAAATTTCTGTTATTCGTTGGAGTAAGCACTGTGTGTATATTTAAAATAAGATGACTCTTTAATCAACAAGAAAATGGAAAATAATCTCGTCATTACCAATAAAGAAGCGCTTTCGTTACTCCTTTCAAATTCGACATTTGATCGCATCACATTTAATTTCCCAAACCTTAAGGCGTCTTATAATCAGTATTGGTCAGAAAAAGTTGAGAAAGTCTATCACGCTTGCGGTTGCACTACAGGTTTTCAATTTATGTTTTCTAGTTTTATAATGTCAATACTCTACCTGGTTTTGCGATTTGGTCACGTTATAGAACACCCCTATAGAACGCTTATGGAAGGCTTTGTGTTTATACTTGTGATGACCCTTTTAGGTAAGGTCATCGGGTTGTTTCTGGCTAGGATAAAGTTAATGTGGTATGTTAGAGAAATTAAAAAGATAACCTTTTAATTCACAGCATTTAAGCCACAAAAACTTGAGGACTCTCAGGAGTTAATGTTCAAAAAGTAGTAGTGCTTTTACCTTATGCTCCACCTCTTATATGATCATGACGTTGAATAATTCATAAAAAAAATATAATAATCCTTAACTCGCTATTTAATTTATAAATTTCTAGATTTGTTAATCAAAATAGTTATTTATGGCAATTATTTCTTCTTTAGGTTTAATATTAATCACCTGTATTATCATTTGGCGTGCCTGTGATGGTTTTGAAATGGCCTCCAATTACTTGGGGCGCAACATGAAAGAAGGCATTAAAGGGGCGACTATTAATGCTGTTGGAAGTAGTCTGCCAGAGTTATTCACCACACTCTTCTTTTTATTTGTGTTAAAAGATAAAGATGGCTTTGCTGGAGGTATTGGCACTACGGCTGGAAGTGCTGTTTTTAATGCCATGATTATTCCTGCGGTTGTGATTTTAGTAGTCATTGGTAAAGGCATCAGCTCTAAGATTGAAGTGTCGCTAAAAGTTATTTTACGAGATGGTATCGCATTAATATTGGCTGAACTGGCTTTAATTTTTGTCATTACTGGCACCTCTTTAGATTGGACGCACGGTTTAATTTTAATGTGTTTGTATTTTGTTTATGTGGCATACATGCTATTAAGTAAAGGGCCTGGTAAAGTTGAAAATGATTATGAAGCAACCGCGGAAGGTGGTGATCGGGTGTTGGCCTTTTTTAAAGGAGATTTATCGACTACGGTCTTGGGGGATTCTAAAATTAATGGGCCAAAAGCAGTCCTTTTATTAATTGTATCCATACTTTTTATTAGCTTGGCTTGTTTTTGGCTTGTAGAAGCTTGTGAGAGTTTTGGTGAGGCCATTAATATGCCTATATACTTTGTGTCTGTAATATTAGCGTCTGCGGCTACCAGTGTTCCAGATACTATTATGTCTTACAAGGATGCCATGAAAGGTAATTATGATGATGCCGTTGCCAATGCCTTAGGAAGTAATATTTTTGATGTTTGTTTTGCTTTGGGCTTCCCGCTTTTTCTATTTACGCTTATTTATGGCCCTATTGAAATGAATGCGGAAACGGTTGAAAATGTTGGTCAACTGCGGGTGTTACTTTTAATTTTGACTTTAATCGTGTTTTTTATATTTGTATTTGCTCAAAAAGGCATCAGACGCATTCATGCGAGAGCGCTACTCCTTTTGTATGTGCTTTTTGTGGCATATTCTATAGGAAAAGGAATTCGCTATGATATTCCTGTGATTAATAGTGTTTCTGAAGTACTCTCGGCTATTTCAAATTGGTTTACGACACTTTTTTAATGTTTAGTCCTTACTTTATTCAATTTCTAAAGCAGTAAACTTAAATGTTTGACCATTAAAAAGACCTTTGTCACTCAATTTAAGCGACGGAATTACCAACAAGGCCATAAAAGAAAGCGACATATAAGGGGCGTTTAGCGTACAACCCAATTGTTTTGCCATGGTATCCAATTCAGCATATTGTCTACCTATGGTTTCACCATCTTGATCGCTCATGATTCCAGCAACAGGTAATGGTACTGTTTTTTCTTCGGAAGTATTCACTGCACATATGCCTCCTTTAACGGCGATAATAGCATTTACCGCTTTACAAATAGCAGCATCATTGACTCCTACGGCAATAATATTATGCGAATCATGACCAACAGAACTAGCTATTGCACCTTCTTTTAATCCGAAATTTTTGATGAAGGCAATCGCGGGCTGTGCATTGTTATACCGGTTAACAACTACCATTTTAAGAACATCGGTTTCAGTATTAGAAACTAAGTTTCCATTTTCAATGGAAGCGTTGGTAATAATTTCATTGGTTACCAATTCACCATCAAGACATTCAATAACTCTTATTTTTTCAGCTGAAGATTCAAATCTAAAGTCTGAAATGTCTTTTTTATCGCAATTGAAATTATTAAGATTTTTGAAAGATACCTCTGGCATGTTTACTATTCCGAAGTCATAAACCAAGGTTCCATCAATATACGTTTGCAAGGTTTTAAAGGCTTTTAAATCTTCGACTATAATAAAGTCCGCAGCATCACCAACGTTCAACAATCCAACGTCTAAATTATAATGTTTCACGGGATTGATGCACGCTGTTTGAAGTATTTTAGAAATGTCTATGTCTTTTGAAACTGCTCGCGCACATAGTTGATTAATGTGACCAATGAGCAAATCGTCCGGGTGTTTATCGTCACTACAAAACATCATGTTTTCGTGATGTTCTGGTAGTAAATCTATAAGTGCTTCAAAATTTTTGGCTGCACTACCTTCGCGAATAATGACTTTCATTCCTTTTTGAAGTTTCTCTAAGGCTTCTTCATAAGTAAAGCATTCGTGATCTGTAGAAATTCCAGCGGCTATGTACTTTGTGATATCGGCACCACGTAAACCTGGTGCATGACCATCAACGGGCTTATTATACTGTTTCGCCCATGCTATTTTTTTAAGTACTTCTTCGTCATCAAACAATACCCCTGGATAATTCATCATCTCCGCCAGATATTTAATATCTGGATTTGCCATTAAGGTTTTAATGTCATCAGAATCAATGACAGCTCCTGCTGATTCAAAGCTAGTCGCTGGCACACAGGAAGGGGCACCAAAATTGAATTTAAAGGGTGTTTGTTTACCATTTTCAATCATGAACTCCACCCCCTTTACACCGAGAACATTGGCTATTTCGTGCGGATCTGAAACCGTCGCAACCGTACCATGAGTCACCGCTAATTTCGCAAATTCACTTGGTACGAGCATGGAGCTTTCTATATGGATATGCGCATCTACAAAACCTGGCAAAATGTAATGCGTGACCTCGTGGTCTTTTTCAACAATAGCTTGTATTTTACCATTTGCAATGGTTAATTCGCCTTTGTATATTCTTTGGTTTGGTATGTCTACTATTTGGCCTTGGATTTTCATATCATTACACTTCGACAAGCTCAGTGTGACATTAATTATTAGTTTTAGTGCACCTTATCATGAAGTTAACATCGAAATATTTTATTATAAGGGTGCCACTTCGTTTTGAATGACATCGTTTTTGTCTTCAATTTTAAGGGGATCATTCGTTGATTTTTACTTCTTAAAATGCTCCAACCCTTTTTTCAACCACTCTAAATACTCGTCTTCATTTGGAGTGTAAGCTGCGGTATGGTTTAGCAATTCCATATCATGATTTAATAATACATAAAAGGGTTGCGAATTATTCTGGAAATTCACCGTTTGTAAGGTTGCCCATTTATCGCCAATAGTTTTAATTTTCTTAACTAAACCATTCGCTTTTAAATATTTGAATTGCTCTGTTTCGGGCAATTCTTTTCTATCATCTACATACAATGAGATAATAATATAGTTTTCATTTAAAACTTGATAGATTTTATCTTGACTCCAAACCTGCTCTTCCATCTTTCTGCAATTCACACAAGCATATCCCGTAAAATCGAGCATAATAGGTTTATTTTGTTCTTTTGCAGCAGCAATACCTTCCTCTAAATCCTTATAACAGTTTAGACCTAGCGGACATTCTGAATCCTTTTCATATAAACTATAAGGTAAGGGTGGTGGAAAACCACTCAACAGTTTCAAATTCGCATACTTTGTATTGGTTAATCCTGGAATTAAATACACCACAAAGGCAAAAACCAAAAAGATAAATGCGCCTTTACTAAAGCTTATTTTTTTGAAAGGCCCATCGTGAGGAAACTTGATTTTCCCTAATAAATAAAGCAATAAACCGATTCCTATGATGATCCACAGTCCAATAAAGACTTCTCTTGGCAAAATACCCCAATGCTTTACTAAGTCGGCATTCGATAAGAATTTTAAAGCCAGTGCAATCTCAATAAAACCGAGTACTACTTTTACTGTATTTAACCAACCCCCAGATTTTGGCAGTGAATTTAACCATTTTGGAAACATCGCAAATAGTGTAAAGGGTAACGCCAGTGCTAAACCAAAGCCACTCATTCCTGCCGTTAACTGCATCGCACCACCATCGCTAGTTAGGGAGCTTCCTAATAGGGTTCCTAAAATGGGCCCAGTACAAGAAAACGACACAATAGCTAGCGTCATTGCCATAAAAAAGATTCCTATAATACCACCAATACTGTTTGCTTTATTATCTAAAGCGGCACTCCAGGAGTGCGGTAAGGTAAGCTCGAAATACCCAAAAAACGAAAAGGCAAAGGCGATGAAAATAACAAAGAAAATAATATTCAAAGTGACATTCGTTGAGATATTGTTTAGAATTTCTGGATCTAAAGAATCTAAAACGTGGAAGGGTATGCTTAGTAAAACGTAGATTAAAAAGATAAAGAAGCCATAGAGAATTGAATTGGCTAAGCCTTTTTTAGAATCGCTAGCACTTTTAGTAAAAAACGACACTGTTAATGGAATCATAGGAAACACACAAGGTGTTAACAAGGCGATTAAGCCTCCTAAAAAGCCTAAAAAGAAAATGGTGAAATTACTTTTCTTAGCAACATCTTCCTTTTTATAATTATCCCATCCAGTGACGCCAAGGGTTAAAGCTTCCGATTTTTCCTGACTCTCTGCGTCTAAACCAATAATTTCTGTGCGTTCTGCTTTTCCGTCTAAAGACGTATTAAATTCAAAGGTTGTTGGTGCTAAACACTTTTCATCATCACAGGCTTGATAGAACACTTCTGCAGTAATATTCTTTAATTCCGGATTTAAAATTTTAAACCGTTGTTTAAAAATAGCTTGGTCTTCAAAATACCTCACTTCCATTTGAAACGCCTGCTCAAAAACGGTGGTTGTTTTAGACTCAGAAGTACTGCCTATAAGTTCATAATCTTCAGAATCTTTAAACGTAAATGCTGTAGGAATTGGCCCCACCTCTTCTCCTTCTATTTGCGAGTAAAAATGCCAATGATCCTCTATTAATCCCGTGTAAATAATTTCATATTCTGTGTCCGAAATTTTCTTAGCTTCAGAGGTCCATTTTACAGGATCTATAATGTTAGATTGTTTTTTAGGAGCCGTCGCGGGTAAATTAAACGTTACCAATTCACTCTCGAAAATACACTTTTTATCATCACAGGCCTGATAAGAAATTTCTGCTTCAATAGCTGTGATGCTTCTATTTAAAAGCTCAATTTTTTGGGTAAAGGTGGCTGCACTGTCAAAATAGGTAAGATCCATTTGAAACACCATGTCATACTCGGTAATACTCTTACTCTCTTTTGCTTTACCTATTAATTTAAAATCGTTGCTTTCTAATAAAGACTCATAGATAAATTCAGTTGGAATTGCACCTCCTTCTGGTAAGTTTTGGGAATATAAATGCCAATGTTCTTTTATATCGGCAGTATAAATCAGATTGTATTCTGTATCAGACAGTTTTTCAACAGCTACATTCCATTTTACAGGCTCTAAAACTTGTGCTGAAATTGAACTGATAGAAAATAAAACGAATACTAAGGTTAGGATATACTTCATTACTGAATACTAATTTTTAACATTTTATGGGTTTGCTTGGTTACTTTAAAACGGTCGTCTGCCCGATAATTAATAACCCAAACGATGTCCTCTTGCGAACACAATAACAGACATTTTTCTTTATCTAACAAAGATAGTTTTTCGTCCTTAAAGAACTTACTCAGTTTCTTCTTGCCTTGCATGCCTAACGGACAAAAATAGTCACCTTTTTTCCAATGTCTTACTATTAAAGGAAATTTTAACTTTTGGGCATCGACGTAGACTACATTTTTTGATTGTTCCGAGAGTGTTTCAACCGCTTCAATAACTAAAACCCCTTGTGTGGTTTCTACTGTTTTGTCTTCGGAAGTAATGACAATAGCGTCCTGAGGTGCTTCAGAAACTAATGCTGTTAAAATTAAGGTTTCTCTGTTTTTTAGTAATTTGTGAGTGGCAGAAAAGACCTGTTTTCCGCTTTGGGCTTTTAATAAGTTTTCGATATCATTCCATTCTGAGAATCCATAGTTTTTAAAAACTTCAAACAAATAGGCTTTAGGGTTATTCAGTTTTATAAATTCCTGAACGCCATACACTACCGCGTGTTCATCCATACTTTTTATGGCGCGTTTTAAAACTGCACCCACACTCTCTTCAACAATATCTGCAGTATCATTGAGGTGACTAATAGTATGGTCTATGTTTTGGAGTAATTTCGGATTGATTTCCTTTAACAACGGAATCACATCATGCCGGAGTTTATTACGTAAATATTTAGTGGAGGCATTACTACTGTCTTCACGCCATTTTAGATGTTTGGTTTTAGCGTAAGACGCTAAAGTTTCTCTAGAAAATTTTAATAAGGGACGTGCAATTTTACCATTAATCTCTGGGATACCTGTTAAACCATCGATACCCGTACCGCGCGTTAGGTTAATGAGTAAGGTTTCTAAATTATCATCTGCGTGATGTGCTGTGAGAATGTAATCAAATTTGAGTTGTTCTGCCAAATCATAAAACCACTCGTATCGCAATTCACGCGCTGCCATTTGAATGGATAATTTATGCGTTTCTGCATACCTTTCCGTCTCAAAATGTTGAATAAAGATTTCTCTATCCAAATCTTCAGCTAAGTCTAAAACGAAGGCTTCATCGGCATCGCTTTCACTTCCTCTTAAATTAAAATTGCAATGCGCCAGAGCAAAATCCAAATTAGCGTTATGGCAAAGCTGTGCTAACACCACGCTATCCAATCCGCCAGAAATAGCAATAAGCAATCTGCTCTTGTTTAAAAATGGTAAATTAGTATTTATCTGTTTTTTAAAAGCGTCCTGCATGTCGCAAATTTAAAGATTGTCTAGCCATTTTACTACCGATTGGAGCATTTCTTCTTTATAAATATCGTGATGCAATTCGTGATAGCCATTTTCAAATAATTGTACTTCCCCCAATTTTGCATTATTTTGAAACTCTACAGAACCTTTGTAATCAATAATTCTATCTGCTTTTCCATGAAATAGCAAGGTAGGAATCATTATTTTATGTGCATTGTGTATGGCATATTTACCGGCTTCCATAACTGGAAACAGATACATTGGGCTTATTTTATCGTGAATTAAAGGATCTTCTTGATACCGCTTTACTTCGTTTGGAATACTTGAAATTGCAGCTTCTTCAATTTCACTAGGTAAAGTAATCGAAGGTAGTATTTTTAGCATTAATTTACCCAGAGCCACTTTCCATTTTGGTGGTTGGAATGCTAAACGTAGAAACGGACTTGTAGCTACAATTCCTTTTACTTCTGGTTGTTTTCTTATCGCATAATTAATTACAACGTTACCACCTAAACTATGCCCATAAAGAAATGCTGGCACATCAGAAAACAATAATTTAGCTCTATTTATAACGTATTCAAAGCTTTCTAAAAGTGCTTCATAGCTGGGGCAATGCCCTCGCTTACCATGAGATTGTCCATGACCAAATTGATCATAAGCCACAACAGCATAGTTATTTTTTAATAAATGAGGCACGACAGAATCCTCATAGCGGCCAGAGTGTTCGCCCATACCATGCACCAAAACAACGACGCCTTTTGCCGTTTCTGGAGTCCAGTATTGACCAAATAACTCTACATTTCTAATACTAAAAGTGAATGTGTTTTTCATAGTTACTTTTTTATCTTCTGCCTTTTTCTTTTACCATGTAATCAAAACCTTATTAACTCTCCAAAACCTCTCGCATGGCTTTGGCTTTAACCAAACATTCTTCATATTCTTTTAAGGGATCACTTTTAGACGTAATGGCGCCACCTACTGAATAAGATACATATTTTTCATTTTCGTTATACAAGATACTTCTAATCACCACATTAAAATCAAAATTATTATCAGGAGAAATGTAGCCAACGGCTCCAGAATAGAGACCACGTTTGGTTTCCTCAAGTGCTTCAATAATCTGCATGGCTGAAATTTTTGGTGCACCAGTCATACTTCCCATTGGAAATGTGGTTTTAATGATATCTATAGGATTAATGGTTTCTTCCACTTCTGAAACGACAGTAGAAATCATTTGATGTACCTGGTTGAAAGTATAAACGCTACAAAGTTCTTCAACAGTCACACTACCTTTTTTAGCTGTGTGAGACAGGTCGTTTCTCACCAAATCAACAATCATAACGTTTTCACTACGCTCTTTTTCATCAAAAGCCAATTCATGTTTTAACAAATTATCCAAAATACTATCGGTCTCACGTTTTGCTGTCCCTTTTATAGGTTGAGAAATAATTTTTGTACCCTCTTTTCTAATATATCGTTCTGGCGAAGCAGATAGTAAGTATTTATCCCTTATTTTTAAAAATGTGGCGAAGGGCGTATTAGAAATTGTATTGAGTTTGTTGTATGTTTCAAGAGGGTCTATGGTTGTATTTTCAGCATAAAATTCCTGACAAAAATTAGCTTCATAAATATCACCTCTATGAATGTTAGCCAGCATGGCATTCACTTTTTCAAAATACTGATCTTTATGAATTCTTAGCTTTATTTTTATAGGATTGTCTACAGCCTTTCTCTCAAAATTTTGGTCGTTATTAAGACTATTAGACTCAAATTTTTTAATACTTTTTAAATCACCTTCTAATTCATCTGCAACACCATTTAAATACAAGATTTCAACCTGATTGCCTTTAATTAAAAAAATCTTTTTAGGTTGAAAGAAATACAAATCTGGAAAATGCAAACCGTCAAAATTATGTGATTCTAAAGCCTCAACATCATTTTTTAAATCATAGGTTAAGTAACCAAAAATCCAGTCTTTAGTACGTGTTTGGTATTCTTTTAATTTATTAAAAGCTTCAAAATAATCCGTTTCTATGGCTGTAAGCGCATCGACAGCTAAAACGGCATCATAGCTCGAGTAATTTTGAGCATAATTATTAGAGTCTAACCAGGCCACATCATCAAATTGTTGTGCCCAAGCTAAAAGACTTTGCTTGAAGCTCTTACTGTTTTTTAAAATATGCGTTTGCTGTGTTCTCAATTAAAAGTAATTATTGAAAGTGTCCAAATTTATGAAGAATCTCATTATTTTAGCTATTTAATACGTGAAACATTTCACAACCCCCAATCTTATGGCTCTAAACTTACCTATGCTTAAGAAGCAGACTTTTATACTCACTTTAGTTCTTTTTATCACTTTTAAACTAAATGCACAAGACCGCTCCAATTATAGTTTGTTGTGGAAAATTGAAGGAAAAGAACAGCTTAAACCTTCTTATTTATTTGGCACCATGCACGTTGACGATGCACGTGTTTTTGATTTTAGCGATGCGGTTTTGCCCGCCATTGAAAATACTGAAAAATTTGCTTTAGAAATTCAGCCAGACTCATTAATGATTAAATTATTTAGTAAGCCTACAAAAACAAAGGCTTATCTACAATTTAAGAAACTGTTAAATACTGAAAATTACACTAAAATAGCCAAGCGATTTAAGGAAGTTAATGGCTACGATATTGAAACTTCAGCGATTAAAGATCCGAACATATTAATATCGATGCTTAGCCCTGATGATGATAAAGCATCTGATAAAGCAACTTTTGTTGACATGCATTTGCTGGGACATGCAAAAACAATGCAGAAGGACATAATAGGACTTGAAGACATCGATTCACAAATAAATTATTTTGAAAATGCTACTGAAGATAGGCAGCGTGAGATGTTATTGGAGGCATTACATTACGATACATCCACTTATCTATCTGAAATAGAAGCCCTAAAAAAAGTGTATATCACTGGCGATATAAATGCTATTAATACCATGGTTATGCCTTACAATGGTTATGGTAAAGAGATGGAAGAACGAAATATAGTCATGACCAATAGTATTATTAAAGAAATGAAAGACAGTTCTGTGTTTTCTGCTGTTGGAGCCGCACATTTACCCGGTAAGGTTGGATTAATTAAAATGTTACGTGATAAAGGCTATACTGTAACACCTGTAGAAGCTAATTTTACAGGTGTTTCAAAAACATATAATATAGACAACAGTAAAATGAAATGGCATTCTTTTACAGATACAGATTTAGGCTTTACTGTTGAGACCCCTGGAATTAGTGGCTTAGAATCGACAAATAAAAATTTGAAAATTTATGTTTTTACGGACTTAACAACCAAAACTAATTATTCCTTTTTTGCTTTAGATTTTAGATTACAGAAAGAATTAACCAAAGACATACTTTTTAAAAGAATCATAGACAATTCCGCAGAGCGATACAATGCAGAAGTATTAACAGAAAGATTAATAACAATTGATGGAGTAGAAAGTTACGAAGTTATTCTAAAAATGAAAGAGGTATCTGATCCTAACCTAACGGGATTAAAATTTGTTTTCACCTTCAAGAACGGGATATTTTACCAGTTTATAGTATTAGATAAAATCGAAAAATTAAATTCAGAAAATGCTGTACGGTTTTTTAATTCTATCAAACTTCACAATCCAGAACCTTTAACTAAAAAGAAATGGTTGCGTTTTGAAAGTGGACAAGGTGCCTTTTCTGTAGATTTTCCTGACACTCCTATAGATAAGTCTAAAGAAGTTGATAGTCCTTATGAAGATGCCGAAGAACCGTATTACCTTAAAATGTATACGGCGTATGACCCAGAAAACAGATCAAAGTACCTCATGCGCTATAATGATATACCAAATGGGTATTATCTAAATGATTTGGATGCTGCTTTCGCATCTATGTCTGAGAGTTTTACTAGTAAAGCAGAATTAATAGGTAAACCAAAAACTATTTACCACGAAGGCTATATTGGCAAACAATATGAGCTACTTATTAGTGGTCTATATCATAGTATCTGTAAGGTTTTTTTTAGAGGAAATAGAACGTATCTATTATTGTCTCAAAAAATAGATACGGGAGAAAAAACAAACCCTGATAATAAATTTTTAAAAAGTTTTGAATTCAAGGATTTTCTTAAAGAGGAAGTTGTTTTACAAGAAAAGGAAGATTTCGTGTTTAAGAGTTTCAAAAACACCCGTACTTTAAGAGATGAGAACTATGATAACAGTGATGAATACACTTATAATTCCGTAGATCATTACACAAAAAATGAATCAACAGGCGATGTGTACTTGTTTGGTTATTCAAAATTGAAACCTTATTTTAAAATTGATACACTACATAACTTTTACGATTTATATAAAAAGGAACTTACGCAATGGACAGATACAATAATTGATTATAAAAAAATTAATGTAAAGCATAGTGATGGCATAGAATTTACAATTATGTCTACCCAAGACAGTATTTTAAGCAAATATCTCCTTTGGTTAGACCATGATACTTTTTTTTATACAGGAGTATTTGCCGCTAAAGAAAACATTAATAGTGAATTAACTAATGAGATTCTTTATGGATATACCCCTAAAGACAATACAAAAAAATTCGATTATTACAGTTCTAAAACAACGCGCTTATTAAAGGACCTTAAAACAAAGGATTCTATTATTTTTAAACAGGCCATAGGTGCTTTTAATTATTATGAATTTGACCCAAACGACGTCAGCCAGCTTTACAAAGCTATAGATGAAACCTATGCTTCAGAAGAAAATAGAATCACTGTCATTAAGAATATCGTTAATGAGTTAATTAGAATTGACACTACTGATACACTTCCCCTTCTTGAAAACATTTATACTAATTATAGTGTAGATGAGGAAACCAAACGCAACATCATTCAAAATATACCAAATTTAAAAGACAAAAACAGTTTAGAAGTTTACAAAAAACTATTATTTAGCGATCCTCCAAAGGCAGAAGATAGCTACTATAATTATAGCACATTTTCTCCATTTTTCGATTCTATTCCAATGGCTATTGAAAACTATAAAGCCTTAACAGAACTGAATACGTCTAAAAGATATCGCAAGCAAATACTAGACCTATCGCAGTATATACTAAAAACGGCTCATAAAAATGATATTATTACTTATTTTAATGAAATAACCAAGGATTCAAAAACCGATCTTCAATCCTACATACAATTACAAAAAAACAGTGATGAGTACAATTATAGTGAGCATTCATTAATCTATAGTTATCTCGAATATTTTAAAGAAATTCCTAAAGCAACAAACGTTAAAACTATTGCTGACTTTACGAAAGTATTGCTAAAATTAAATGCGAATAAATGGATGACATTGAAAACAGCAGAAACAAGAGTATTACATCATTTAAAACTTTCTGGAAAATTAAAAAACACTCTGTTAGATAGCGTAGATACAAGGTTTGATTTGATGAAAGCTTACCATCAAGCAAATAGATTGAATGAAGTTTCAGAGAAATTTTATGATGAAAATGAGTTTTCCAGAGTATCCCTAAAACAATATTTAGAAGCTATAGAAGAATACCCAGACAAAAGAGTTCTTTTAGGAAAACTCACAATAGATTCTGTACTGTATTATGCTTATGAGTTGAAGTATGAGTATGAAAATTTAGCAGATAACACTTCTTATCTGGCCTTAGTTAGAGTGGATTACAAAGTCACACAAGCGCATGAATTAAATTTATATAAAGTAGTCTGTGATTGGGATGTTGTTAATACGGATTGGAAAGCACAGGCAAAAGAATTAGTAGCACTTAAAGACGAAAACACAGTGAATTAAGTTTTTTAAATTTACCTTTGCATGAAAATTGGCACAGTGATTTTTAACCTGATATCTATTCTTTTATGAAATAAATCAGATTTAATTCGCATTCAAAACTAAAGCCTAAATTAAAATTTGTTATGGCTCATTTTAGAGACTTAAATTTAAACACACCATTATATAATGCGCTTGACGACTTAGGGTTTACAACACCTACTCCTATTCAAGCCGAAGCGTTTAGCGTTGTTGCCAGCGGTAAGGATATGGTTGGTATTGCACAAACCGGCACGGGAAAAACCTTTGCCTATATGCTTCCTATTTTAAAACACTTACCGTTTTCTAAACAGGAAAACCCACGGGTCTTGGTTTTAGTACCCACCCGTGAATTAGTGGTACAAGTGGTTGATGAGATCGAAAAGCTCTCAAAGTATATTAATAACCGTGTATTAGGGGTTTATGGTGGCACAAATATTAATACACAAAAACAGGCTATTGCCAATGGTGTCGATATTTTAGTGGCCACACCGGGTCGTTTATACGATTTGGCTTTGAGCCGCGTGTTACAACTAAAAGCGATTCAAAAGCTGGTTATCGATGAAGTAGATGTTATGCTAGATTTAGGCTTTAGACATCAACTTATTAATATTTTTGATATCCTGCCAGAACGTCGCCAAAATATTATGTTCTCTGCAACGATGACTAAAGATGTGGCGTATTTAATAGATGATTTCTTTATCGCACCAGAAAAAGTATCGATTGCAACTTCTGGGACACCTTTAGAAAACATTAAGCAAGAACGTTATGATGCACCAAACTTTTACACGAAACTAAACTTATTAAAATACATTCTTCAAGACGAAGAAACATACAATAAAGTGTTGATTTTCGTCGCTTATAAAAAAATGGCCGATCGTCTATTTGAAGCTTTAGAGGAAGAATTTAAAGAAGAACTCTGCGTTATTCACTCTAATAAAACTCAAAATTATAGATTGCGTAGTATCGAACAATTTCGCGAAGGCTTTAATAGAATCCTTGTGGCTACAGATGTTATGGCTCGTGGACTAGATATTGATAATGTATCGCACGTTATTAATTTTGACACACCAGACTATCCAGAAAATTACATGCACCGTATTGGTAGAACAGGTCGTGCAGAACGAGAAGGTCGTGCCTTGGTACTATCTACTGAAAAAGAACAACAGGCTTTAGAAGACATAGAATCATTAATGGATATGAAAATTCCGTTACTCGATTTCCCCTCATCTGTTGAAGTTTCGAAAGAATTGATTGAAGAAGAACGTGAAGTCATTAGAGAGCGAAACAACCCACACAAGAGAATAAAAAATGATGACGAGCCTGGTGCTGCTTTTCATGAGCGATCAGAAAAAAACTCAAAAGAAAATTTAGGGGGCTCTTATAAATTTAAAATTGCGGCTAAATATAAAAAGCCAAAAACCAAAGGTGACAAGAATTATAATAAAAGAAATAAGAAAAAGTAAGCTTATAACTACCAGTATTTAAACTTTTTACGCATAATATCGGTAGATTTAATACCTTTATCTAAAAGTTTCCGTTTTATACATAAAGTTCAATCTAATTAATTAGATTTAAATATGCAAACGGTCCATAACATACTTTCTAACAATAATTTATATCAAGACGATTTTGATTTCACTAGTCGCTTGGTAAATAATAATTGGGTGCTTGTAAATGAGATCAAACAAACCAAGACCATTTATAATTTCTTCTTAGACAACTCACTCACAATTTCAAAAAATGGTACTGTTGCCAAAGCCCATTGGCATTATGTTAATCCGGAGTATATTAGAATTACAAGTAATAATGAAATAAACGTCATCAAAATCAATTTTAGAGACGATGATATTTTAACCTTAGATATTGATAGGAGTTCTAACGAATTAGCTGTTTTTATTAATGAAAGTAAAAGTACAACACCACTAAACACGCGTCATGCGATAACTGAATTTCTGCACAATAAGTACATTAATAAAGCAAGAACGATCATACACAATCATGAATATTATTATATTGAAAAATCTATAGAATATGGGCCGTTTACCGCAAAGCACTTAATTGATAAGGCAGAAAAGGATAACATTAGCGCACAATGCTTTATTCGTGAACCTCAGGATGCTGATTATAGTAAAAGGTTACGTATTAAAGATTTAATTGAAGCTATTTAAACTGTTTTATTTCAGAAAATATATAATACACAAAAAGCGAATCTAAAATTTGGATTCGCTTTTTTTTTAGTTTTTTTTTAGTTTTTTTTTTAAAATATTATTCTTTTTGAATCCACCTTAAAATTAAAATACCAATTCTAGAGATCACAAAAGTAAAAAGTCCAAAAGTAGCTGTTAACAGTGATACTTTAAGTCCTCCAGCCATGACACCAGAATCGATATCACCTAGAGATTGTACGACATCAAAAGCTTGAATAAGCCCTAATACAGAGCCTAGAAAACCAAGCGCTAAACCCAAAAGACTAGCATCTGTTGCTAAGCTTAACATTCTTTTGGATACTACTTCGTCTTTCTTTAAATTTAAGAAACCTCTAATGATAAAGAAAATAGAGAGTAAAAGTGTGATTAAAATAAGTGACATAAATAACGGTCCACCCTCTGTGAAGCGATTTGAAACTAATAATACATTCATAATTGTTACGGGTTTTGATTAAGATACTTCAAACTTAATCCGAATAGCTTTTCAAAAAAATGAAATGCGACAGACTACCACTTTAGTAACCGATTAAACAAAATGCTAAAACAATTGCTAAACTGGTCATTCGTCTATAAAACGTTAATTACCATCAAAAATATGTTATTATTGTAAGACTTTTACAAACCATGTTAGAAAAGAGATTCTTATTAAAAAAACTTGGTCAGCTACTCCTGCATATTTTGTTCTGGTGTGCTGTGCTTATATTTTTTACCTATTTTTTCGGAACCGATAGTACGCATTTTAATAATGTACTCGCTTTTTCTCTTTTCTTAATGCCTATTACTATTGCTACTACTTACGTTTCAATATATAAATTAATACCCGATTATTTAGTTACTAAACGGTATTTTCTTTTTGTGTTATATAGTGTGTATACCCTTATTATTTCTGCTTATTTAATCATGCTCTCTATTTTTTTTAGTTTGATATACTTATCAAACTTTAAGTACGACCAAATGAATCCCATAACTAAAAACCTGGTGTTTGTAATGACTAGTGTTTATCTTATAGTTGTTATAGTTAGTGCTTTTAAATTATTAAAGGCAAATTTAAGAAACAGCACAAAAACGAATCTTTTAGAAAAGAAAATTCTGCAAACGCAGTTAAAGTTAAAAGAACAAGAACTGAATTATTTAAAGATGCAAATTCATCCACATTTCTTATTCAATACTTTAAATACCATGTATGGTTTCGCCTTAAAGAAAGCTGATGAAACGCCAGAAATGATATTAAAACTTTCTAATTTATTAGATTATTTACTTTATCAAGCAGATAAACCTTTTGTAAGTTTAACTGAAGAAATAAGCCATATAAAAGACTATATAGCACTAGAACAATTACGCTTTAATGACACGTTGGAAGTTTGTTTTTCTTCAGAACATAGCTCTGAAACCACTAAAATATCGCCAATGCTACTCATGCCGTTTGTTGAAAACAGTTTTAAACATGGCGCTATTAAAAATGGAGCACTTAAGGTAGACATTACTATATCCTGTATCGACGAGATCCTATTATTCAACATAAAAAACACCTCGTATAAGGCTACAAATAGCCAACATGGTATTGGTTTAGATAATATAAAAAAACGTCTCGAATTATTGTATGAGGATAATTATAAACTGAATATCGCAGAAAATGATACTTTCTTTGAAGTAACTCTGCGTTTAAACACTAAAAGTATAGCAACAAATGTCTAATGTAATAAAATGTATTATTGTTGATGATGAAACAATAGCAAGAGAAATTATTGCAACGCATTTGGCTAAAATAGAGACTATAGAAATAGTTAAAAGCTGCAGCAATGCTATTGAAGCTTTTAATTGTATTAATGCTCATAGCATAGATTTGATTTTTCTTGATATTAATATGCCTGAGATTTCGGGAATCGCCTTTGCTAAATCAATAAATAAGGATATTAAAGTTATTTTCACAACAGCGTATCGTGATTATGCTGTAGAAGGTTTCGAATTACAAGCCGTAGATTATTTACTCAAACCCATAGCCTTTCACCGCTTATTGAAAGCTGTAAACACCTATTTTGATGTTTACAACACGAATGAAAATACAGAAAACAAAACGGACGACGCTAGCCAATTTATGTTTGTACGCTCAGAGAGGCGCATGCTAAAAGTGGACTTTAACGCTATCGTTTATGTTGAAAGCTTAAGCGATTATATAAAGATTCATTTACCAAATGAGACCATCGTTACGCGAGAAACCATAAGTGCCCTTGAAGCCAAATTACCCAAACAACAATTTATGCGTATTCACCGGTCCTATATTATTTCTATAAAACACATTACAGCTTTTACCAATGAACATATTACGATTACAGTAAAGGCCTTACCAATTAGTAGAAGTTATAAAAAAGAGGTTTTAAAGGTTTTGGAAAGGTATTAATTTACTATTCCGGCCAATGCAGGAATGATAATTAAAAAAAGCGAGCCTAAATTAGGCTCGCTTTTTAATAGTATTTAGACACTTCGACAAGTGCAGTGTAACCTTATTTTTTAATTCTTTTTAATTTTAAACATGCAAAGCACGATCCTCAGTTGCTGCTAAAGCGGCTTCTTTTACGGCTTCAGCAAAGGTTGGGTGTGCATGCGACATTCGTGAAATATCTTCAGCAGAGGCTCTAAATTCCATAGCTACTACAGCTTCGGCTATTAAATCTGCACAACGTGCGCCAATCATATGTACACCTAATACTTCATCGGTCTTTTTATCGGCTAGGATTTTCACAAAGCCGTCTAAATCGCCTCCTGCTCTGGCACGACCTAAAGCTCGAAATGGAAACTGTCCAACTTTATAGTCTGCTCCTGCTTCTTTAAGCTCTTCTTCGGTTTTACCAACGGCGGCAACTTCTGGCCAGGTGTAAACAACCCCAGGAATTAAGTTATAATCGATATGAGGTTTTTGGCCTGCTAAAGTTTCAGCTACAAAAACACCCTCTTCTTCTGCTTTATGAGCCAACATTGCTCCTTTTACAACATCGCCAATGGCATAAATATTAGAAATACTCGTTTGTAAATGCTCATTAACTTCTATTTGCCCCTTATCTGTTAATTTCACTCCAGCGGCTTCCGCATTTAAACCGTCAGTGTAGGGACGACGACCAACAGAAACTAAACAATAATCGCCTTTAAACTCAACAACTTCGCCTTTTTTATTCTCGGCTTTCACGATAACTTCATCTCCAACACGTTCCACAGATTTCACCTTGTGAGACACTTCCATCTTACATTTTGCCTTCTTAAAGACTTTATTTAATTCTTTAGACAGCGCAGCATCCATAGTAGGAATAATTCTATCCATATATTCTATTACGGTTACTTCTGCCCCTAAACGTCTGTATACTTGTCCTAACTCTAGGCCAATAACACCGCCACCAATCACAATCATGTGTTTTGGTATTTCTTTAAGTTTTAAAGCTTCTGTAGACGTTATAATACGTTCTTTGTCTAAAGTAATAAACGGTAAGTTTGATGGTTTAGAACCTGTTGCTATAATGATATTTTTAGCTTCAATTTCTGTCGTTTTCTCACCTTTTACAATAATATGTGTCGCATCTTTAAAGCTACCTAAACCTTGGTATACGTCAATATTGTTTTTCTTCATTAAGAAGTCGATACCGCCCGTTGTTTGATCAACAACAGCCTGCTTACGACCAATCATCTTTTCTAAATTCACTTTAATATCACCAGGAATTTCTATTCCATGTTCTTCAAAATGTTTAGTAGCGTCTTCATAATGGTGTGAAGAGGCTAAAAGTGCTTTACTTGGAATGCAACCAACGTTAAGGCAGGTTCCTCCTAGTGTCGCATATTTTTCTATAATGGCAGTTTTCATGCCTAGTTGAGCGCAACGAATGGCTGCAACGTATCCTCCAGGTCCAGAGCCAATAATGGCTACATCATATTTACTCATAAATGTTATATTTTTTTCGCTTTTGTGGAAATTGATAATTTAAAAACGATTACAAAAGTACGATTTTGATTTTTTATTAATGCCTGACACTTAACTATTTTTTGAATAGCTCAGCAATAAACAACATCAATATACAATTATGATTCATAGAATTATGCTTCTTATCGGCTATGAATTTTAAATCGTTACTATCAGTTCGTCCTAAATTATAACTTATTCCAATTAAAAATCCAGCTTTAGATTTAAACCCTTTCCAGAATTTAAATTTAACTCTATTTATTTTTGATTAAGAAGTAAAAACAGAAAACTACGGGCTTTAGCCCTATCAAAACATAGAAAATCTATTACCTATTAAAAGGATGATAGAATTGAAGTATATAAAAAAACAGCCCATTCATAAACACTACTCGTGTTTATTCGAAAAGGCTGTTTTAATAAAAAAAAGTTAATTAATAGCGATTATAAATTTCACCAAATTCTTAATGCTAGACAATACTCAAATTGAGTAATTTTACTCTTACAAAAAACGGGTGTTCATTTTCAACATACCTATTAATTCTCCAGTTGAGGAAATTTTTAGTTTTTTTAAAATATTTCTTCTATGTGTATCCACAGTATGCGGACTAATATTCAATTTTTCCGAAATCTCCTTACTTGAGTAATCTAACACCAATAAGCGCACAATATCACGCTCTCTATTGCTAATCCCATGATTTAATAACTTTTGAGAAAAGTTATTAAAATAGACGGTGTCATATTCTTTTTGTTCATTTAATAGTTTTGCCGTTGCTGTTATTGGCATTTTAATCATTGCATCCAAAACGGTATAATGTGCTAAACCAATGATGGGTTTCATATCTGAATCGAAAGCTAAAGGTGTGGTATTCTGAATAATGTTTACATAATTGTCATTTGCATCTTTTAATCTAAAGTTCCAGGTATAATTGGCATTTTGTCTTTTACTTTCCGGAATTTCATGGAGTGTAAACTCCATTAATTCATTTAATGCACTTAGCCATAATTCGACATCTTCAGGATGAATTCGACTCCAGAAATAACGCATACCTTTAGCTTTAAGCTCATTGACGTCTAGACCTAAACAAGAATTAAAATTTTTACTGATGTATTCAAATTTTAAGTCCTGTGTATTAGTCACACAAAAAAAAGTAGAACTGTAAGGCAAGTAGGCATCTAATTCAATTACTTTTTTGATATGGGTTTCAAGCGAAGGGTTGTCGTAAGATTCGAAAATTGACTTATAAAAATCTTTGATTTGGTTATATTTCATAAATTGATAACGATAGGACTATAAATTTATAAAAAATAAATTGTTAAAACCAAATTCTTTCTTAAGAAGGAAAACCAAGCAGCTCCCCCATTCCAACAGTAAATAACCAGCAGCCATAAATAGCATGCTCGATGGTGACTAAAAGCGTTGATTTCGTTTTATAGAACGTAAAAGCAAATAATAATCCGCCGAAAAAAGTGAGAATAATCACCAAAATATTTGCAAAAAATAAATGTGCTAAACAAAAGATGGTAGCATTAATGAAGATAAGCAATTTTTTGTTTGTAAATAATGATTCATACCGCTGAAAATAAAAAGTGCGATAAATTAATTCCTGCGGATATACTGAAAACAATGCATATATAAAAAGCAAAACCAGCCACAGTACTGGTTTATTTAAAACTACCTGAAAGAGACTGGCTTGATCTGAAAAATAAACGAAAACGGTAGTAATGCTAGCAATAGCTATCAATTTTATAAGGGTTGTTTTAAAAAATGATTTCCAGTGTAAACCTTGAGCTATTCTAAATTTCATTTTTTCTACTTGCAATAGTACATAACCCACATATAAAAAACCAAAAAGACTCAGTGCTATTTTAATCCAAACAGGGAACGGAATAGCAAAACTTACAGGAATTAAAATAAATAGTATAAAAAATTCTGTGAGTTTGTAAGCGGTTGATTGCATATTCTAAAGATACTATTTTTATACACTAATAGCCGTCGTGTGTTTCACTTCATTAATCATAAACATGCTATGCGTACTACCAATGTGGTTAATACTTGTTAATTTACTAACCATAAAGTCTCTAAACGCTTCCATATCTTTCACTAAAACCTTTAATAAGTAATCATAATCACCACTTATATGATAACATTCTGAAACTTCTTCAAGATTAGTAACTTCCTTTTCAAACTTAACCACATAATCATGAGTATGCTGCGTAAGTTTAATATGGCAAAAGGCTACAAATGATTTATTTACCTTTTCTTTTTTAACTAATGCCACATACTTGTCTATAACCCCTAGTTTTTCTAGTTTTTTGATACGTTCATAGACAGCAGTTACTGATAAATCTAAAGCATGAGACAATTCTTTATTCGTTTTTTTACTGTCCTTTTGTAATAATGTAATTAGTTTTTTATCAATAAGATCAAACTGCATACTTGAAAAATTTTCTGTTAAGCGTGAATAAATACAAATTATAGTTTAAAATAAACTAAATTAAGCAAATATAGTAGTTTTATTTTCCTAAATTAATCATTATGGTTGACTAATAATCTATTAAAACATAGTTTTGATAAAAATTAATCAATTTAATGAAAGATTTTATTGTCATAGGAGGCGGCCAAGCTGGCTTATCGATTGCTTATTATTTAAAAAAACAAGGTCAAGATTTTCTGGTTGTAGATGCCAATGCTGAAGTCGGAGCACCGTGGTTAAAGCGTTGGGATTCTTTAAAATTATTTACACCATCAGAATTTAATAATTTACCTGGATTCCCTTTTCCTCATAAAAAAGGACATTATGCAAGCAAATATGACGTTGCAGATTATTTAAAACAATACGTTTCCACTTTCGATATTCCTATTAGATTTAATGAAAAAATAATAACTTTAAAAAAAGAAGGCAGTCACTTTATTCTTAAAAGTGAAGGTAACGTATACAAAGCAAAAAATGTGATTGTATCTACTGGTCCTTTCCATACACCATTTATACCTGCGTGTCATTCAAAAATTGCCGATCCTATTTTTCAAATTCACAGCGAGTATTACAAAAATGCGAATCAATTACAAGATGGTGATACTTTAGTGGTTGGTGCTGGGGATTCTGGTGTGCAAATTCTTAAAGATATTTCTGAAACAAATAGAACTGTTTATTTTTCTGGAACCACTAACATAGCAACATTACCACAGGAAATCTTGGGAAAAACATTATGGTGGTGGTTTAAAAAAATAGGATTTTTAACGGTCACTAAGTATTCTTGGATTGGAAAAAAATTAGTATCAGGACGGCAACCGGTAATAGGAACCAATGTTAAAAAATTGTTTAAAAAACCAAACATTCATTGTGTTGGCAGAACCTTAGATACCGATAAATATGATATTGTTTTTGAAGAAAAAACTATTTCTTCTATAAAAAACATTATTTGGGCCACTGGGTTTAAACCCAATTTTGAATGGATAGAAAATGAACAATTGGATGCTGATAACTACCCAAAAAACTACAGAGGGGTTAGTACTATAGAAGGCTTATATTATTTAGGCTTACCATGGTTACATACCAGAGGCTCCGCCACACTTGGCGGTGTAAAAAATGATGCCAAATATTTAAGTCAGTACATTTTAAAAACGATGCCGTCTATAAATACCGCACAAAAAGAAACGATAAAAGAATTAATCTCAACCTAACTAGTCAAAAAAATGAATAACAAAAACAACCTATGGCTAAACGATTTACAGCGTAAAAGAGAAAAAGGCCCTACACTTCACAAAGCTTCCTATTCTGAATTTAATGATTCTACAAAATCTGTTCATGCGGGACAATACAACGACCCAACTACCAGAGCCTTAGGGACACCCATTTTTCAATGTTCTACATTTTATTTAAATGAAGCGTCTTACAAAGCCATAGATGAAGGGCGTGGGAGAGATGAAATGATTTATTCAAGATACGGGAACCCTTCACAATGGAGTGTTCAAGAAAAACTATCTTCATTAGAAAATGCCGAAAGTTCAATTGTATTTTCCTCAGGAATGGCAGCTATTTCGTCTACGCTATTAGCACTATTAGATAAAGGCAGTCACGTGGTCTCTTCAAGAGATATTTACGGAGGAACCTATAACTTTTTGTATGAAGATCTATACCGTTATGGGATGTCGGTAACTTTTACCTCTCCTACTAATATAGAGGCTATTGAAGCTGCAATACAAGAAAACACCAAAGTGTTGTATTTTGAAGCGCTAACAAATCCTTTACTAAAAATAACCCCATTAAAGGACTTAGTTGCTTTAGGTAAAAAACACAACCTAAGAGTAATTATAGACAACACCTTTTTAACGCCTTACAATGTAAAACCTTTAGAATTAGGGGTTGATTTAGTCGTTAACTCTGCAACAAAATATTTAAATGGTCATTCTGACTTAATTGGAGGAACCGTTTCTGGTTCTCGTAAACTAATAGACAGTATTTGGCCTCAAATGCTTAAAAACGGGGGTTCTATGGATCCTCATGCCTGCTTTTTATTAGAGCGTAGTTTAAAGACCTTTGCACTTAGAATGCGTACTCATAATGACAATGCACTACAACTTGCCTATTTTTTGGAAGCAAATGAAAACATAAAAAGAGTCTACTATCCTGGATTACTTTCCCATAATCAATATGAGTTGGCGCAATCTCAAATGAAAGGAAAATATTCCGGAATGATTAGCTTTGAGGTTCAAGGAGGCAACGAAAATGCTCATAAATTATTGAGTTACTTAAAACTACCAAAAGAAGCCACTAGTTTAGGAGGCGTAGAAAGTTTAATCTCGCTACCTTATAACACTTCACAAGCTTCATTAACTAAAGTACAGCAAAAAACCATAGGAATAAACGAAGGTCTTATTCGTTTATCTGTTGGTATAGAAGATATTGAAGATCTCATTTTAGATTTTGAACAAGCAATTAATAACGTATTTAAAAAGGAACTTGTATGTTAAACAACATTAACATCGCTGGACTAAGCGAATTTACTAATGAAGTAAAAGAAATTCCTACAGAAGGAAGAGCTTCTTATGGTATTACTCTTGACTGGGTAAGCGGTACAAAAACAAAAGTTAGTACCAAGAATATGGTTTTAGGTCATCATAAAATAATAAGAGATTTTGAGTTTATGATAGACGAGCCTTCTCAATTATTAGGGGTTAACCATGCTCCAAATCCAGCAGAATATATGCTTGGGGGTTTAGCGGGTTGCATGGCAGTAACTTTCATGGCTGGAGCTACAGCTATGAATATTGAAATAAACGAATTAAAAATTGAAATCGATGGTGAGTTAGATTTGAATGGGTTTCTAGGAATAAATGACAAAATAAACCCAGGTTTTCCGGAATTAAAATTCATTTTTCATGTAAACGGAAATGGCACCCAAGACGCTTATAATAAGCTTATTGAACGTGTAACGAAACATTCCCCTAACTTTAATACCATTAAAAACGAAGTAAGAATGATAGGAGCATTAAAAACAGAAGCTCCTATAAACTAAATAAAAAAGGCCAGAACTCAGAGTTCTGGCCTTTTATATATATAAACATAATGTTTTACCAAGCTTCTTCAATCTTGATGCGCTTACCGTTTTCGTATGACGCGATAAAGGCATCTCTAAAACCTATTCTCAAGAGTTCCTTTCTAAAACGTTGTGCTTCATCTAGATTGTCAAAACTACCAATAGAATACTTGTAGAATTCATCTTCTTCAAATTCCTTAAAATTTAAAAAAGAATCAGAATAGGTAGATACCATGCGCTCTTCAAAAGCGCCAACTTGTACGGCATAAACAAACTCACCTTCTACCGAAGCTCGCGACTCTTCCTGCTCAATGTTATTAGATGCTAAAAGAGCTGTGTCGCCTTCACTTTCGCCATAGTTACCAAGTTGTGTTTCTAATGAGTCAATTTTAACCGTTTCATACAGTTTAAATCCATCCTTTTTAAGCGCACTTTCATTTATTAAAGTAGCAGGACTAGCAAAGTATGTGGCAATACCAATAATTAAAAAAAGCAGAAACACTGACGAAATTCCAATAAAAATATTGCGTTGATCCTTTAGAGTCTGCGTTTTTTCGCGCTCTCTGTAAAAGTTAGTTTCAAATTGTTTTTGTTCTTTTTTACTAATATCTATTTGCTCATGCATAGCAACTAGATCGTTTTCATCGATGAATGGCATAATTGTAGGTCGTTCGGGTTAATAGGGTTGCAATATAATAATTTTTAATTATGTGGTCAATTCATTTTTACTTTATAGTAAAATAAAAATAATATAACTATTTGATATGTTGTTTTTTAAACACCTTTCATTCGCTGCCATAGTTCAGACATTGCAGCACCAAAACTGCCTATCCTGGGCTCAAAATCTTTCATATTAAGTCTGTCATTCTCTTTGAAAAGCTGAAAACTAAATACAGATTCATAACCTTTTTCTGTTTTCAATAACGGATATCGTAAGTCATTATATAAGTACTCGTTTTCTGAAGTTCTCTGAACATTAAAATAATCTTTACTAAACCATGCTAAGTCTCTCATGTCTTGAAATTCTACTTTAGAAATCGATCGTGTTTTTGGAATTTTTTGCCATTCAGAAAAACGAGGCTCTGCGTCTAATAAGGAATAGAATGCGATGTGATACTCTGTTTTCGTTTCAGCAATACCATACCATAAAATATTATTTAAAAGCGTAGGTTGTGCACTATAGCGTGTATATTCTATAGAGTTTTCAGTTAAAGATTTTTCGAAAACAGAATCTACATAATACTTATTTCCAATGGTGAGTAACAGATATGCAGAACTAATACCTATCCCCAATCGCAGCAAACGTTTTCGTTTTGTCGCTGTTCTTCTGTAGCACATTAAAACTAACATACAAATCAAAAAGGGAAAAGTATACAAGGGGTCTAGAACAGCAATGTTATTAAACGCCACCCGATAATTTGAAAAGGGAGCAAATAGTTGCGTACCATAAGGTGTGAAACAATCTAAAATTGGGTGTGTAAATAAGGCTAAAAAGAATAACAAAATCCACTCTTTTAGTGTTGTAGTTTCTTGGCGTTTACCTGAATTATATAGCTTATAAACCAGCCACCCAAAGAGAAACGCACCTAAAACCGAAAACAAAATGGAATGCATAAAGCCACGATGAAAAAGCATCGCATCAATTTTATTACCGTATAAAATGTTCCCTATAAAAACATCTAAATCTGGAATAGTGCCTCCAATGGCTCCAAAGAGCAATGCCTTATTTCCTATTTTTTTCCTAAAACCGCTTCACCGCAAGCCGCCCCGAGTACAATTTGAGTTAATGAATCCATATAAAAGGCTAAGTTACAGTAAGCTATTGAATTTGCATAGCTTATTGTAAAATCGTAACATTACAATTCTAAAAAAACAAACCGAAATGCAAGACGAAAACCTTTCGAAAATTGATATTGAAGACCAAAATATTAGAGATAATAAAGAACTTAATATCTGGGAGGCTATGGTTCCTGTTATTATTTTAATGGGGTTATTAGCGTATAATATCTTTTTTGTTGACGGTCAAGAATGGTTTGGTACTTACACCAATCAAATTATTTTATTATTGGGAGGTGGCGTGGCCATGATTGGGGGATTTTTAAACAAAGTGTCTTTTCGTGTGATGCTAAAAGAAATCTGGGAAAATTTAAGAAGTGTTTTTGTTCCAATAATGATTCTTTTTTTAGTGGGAGCATTAGCGGGAACCTGGTTGGTTAGTGGTATCATACCCGCAATGGTGTATTATGGGCTTCAAGTATTAAATCCATCTATATTTTTACCGGCTTCGGTCATTATTGCTGCTATTATTTCTATTGCTACTGGAAGCTCATGGACAACTTCTGCAACCGTTGGTATAGCTTTAATTGGCATTGGTAGTGCGTTGGGCATTCCAGCTGGTATGATAGCTGGTGCTGTTATTTCTGGGGCTTATTTTGGAGATAAAATGTCTCCATTAAGTGACACTACAAATTTAGCTCCTGCCATGGCTGGAACAGATTTATTTACGCATATTCGTTATATGACCATCACAACCGTACCAACAATAATAATCACTTTAATTGCTTTCACGTTTATGAGTATGACGGTGGACACAAAAGGAAGTGCTGATATTAGTGACTTTTTAGCGACGATAGATTCTACTTTTTATATAACACCTTGGCTATTTACGGTACCTGCAGTAGTTATCGTTCTTATTTTATTTAAAACTAAGCCCCTAATCGCTTTAGCCACGGGCGTAATTTTAGCTGCTATTTTTGCCTTTGTTTTTCAGCCAAATATTCTAAATAGTATTGCTGATTCAAAATTAGGCGCAATTACTAATGCTGTTTTAACAGACACGAGCATTATTACAGACAACGAAAAACTTAATGATTTATTTAGTTCTGGCGGAATGAATGGCATGCTTTGGACCATTTTTCTAATTTGTTGTGCTATGGTTTTTGGCGGCGTGATGGATGCTATTGGTGCCTTAGCCAGAATTACTAAAGAGTTATTAAAATTAGCAACCTCAGTATTTGGCTTATTTGCCAGTACCGTAGTGAGTTGTTTGGGATTAAATGTTATCGCTTCAGATCAATATTTAGCCTTAGTAATTCCTGGGAAAATGTTTAAAAAAGCATACGAAGATCGCGGTTTAGCCCCAGAAAACCTAAGTCGTACATTAGAAGATTCTGGAACAGTAACCTCTGTTTTAATTCCTTGGAATACTTGTGGTGCTTACCAAAGTGGTGTTTTAGGCGTTGGCGTTGGCGAATATTTCATATATGCTATTTTTAACTGGCTGAGTCCGTTTACCACATTATTTTTTGCTGCACTTAATATTAAAATAAGACAATTGAAAGCTAAATAATTGTAAATTATAGCTTTATAATTTTACTATAATCAAAACTTATAGCCTAATAAAATTTTAAAATTTTATTAGGCTTATTTTATTTAAGGACTGCTGTACTTTTGTACCCTTACAAAACAAAATATTAATTATAAAATTTTAAAAAATGGCAATAGTAGGAAAACAATTTCCAAACTTAAATGTGGATGCAATGAACGAGATGGGTGATACCTTTAAATTAAACGTTCTTGAAGAAGCAAAAAAGAACAAGAAAAAAGTATTATTATTCTGGTATCCCAAAGATTTCACTTTTGTTTGTCCAACAGAATTGCATGCTTTTGAAGCTGCCAAAGCAGAGTTTGAAAAAAGAAATACGATCGTCATTGGTGCCTCTTGTGATACACCAGAAGTGCACTTTGCATGGTTAAACACTCCAAAAGATAATGGTGGTATTGAAGGTGTTACTTACCCAATTTTAGCAGATTCTAACCGTAATTTGGCTTCTACTTTAGGCATCTTAGATATTACTAACGAAACATACAATGATGAAACAGGCGTTGTGACTGTTGAAGGTGACAATGTAACCTACAGAGCAACTTATGTTATAGATGAAGATGGTATTGTACAACACGAAGGTGTAAACAACATGCCAATTGGTAGAAATGTTAATGAGTTTTTGCGTATTATCGATGCCTTAACACACGTTCAAGAAAAAGGTGAAGTTTGTCCTGCAAATTGGGAAGAAGGAAAAGATGCTATGAGTGCTAACAGATTAGGAACTGCTGAATATTTGGCTAATCACGTAAACTAATTTATCATGGTTCAAGAATTAAGTCAAGACAACTTATCAGAAATTATTGCTGCGAACGACACTGTTGTCGTGCAATACTCTGCAACTTGGTGTGGTAACTGTCGTATTATGAAACCAAAAGTTAAGAAATTAGCTGGCGAATTAGAAAACATAACCTTTGTTATCGCTGACGCGGAAAAATTTCCTGAATCAAGACAATTAGCGACCGTTGATAATTTACCAACGTTTGCAACATTTAAAGGCGGGAAATTTGTAAATCAAACACAGACTAACAAATTTGACGTTTTAAAAGCATTAGTTGACGAAGTAGCATAAAAAAAATGCTTTTTGTTTTAACGGAAATTATAAATTTATTTATCAATGAAATTACCAGTAATAAAACACCTAACACAATTTATTGAAGACAATGACGAAGATTTCCTTGTTGAGACTATTGAAACCTTGGAAGCTTTAACAGAAGTGCCTTCTTTAAAGGATGAAGAACTCGACGTTATTGGAGAACTAATCTCTAACATGTACGGTGCCATAGAAGTCAATAAAATGATTAAGGAAGGTGCTACAAAAAAAGATGCCGTTAATAATTTTATGAAACGTGTATTAGGGGCTATTGATAAATAGAAATTAGATAAATTAAAATATAGTTTAATAAAAAACCACTTCAACTGAAGTGGTTTTTTTGTTGTTATGAGACCTCACCTTTAAAAAAAGGTGAGGTCTTCTTAATTTATTTTGAGTTACTTCTTTTGATTTATTTCAAATCAAAACGATCCAAGTTCATCACCTTAGTCCAAGCTGCAACAAAATCCTTAACAAACTTGTCTTGACCGTCATTTGCGCCATAAACTTCTGCGACTGCTCTTAATTCTGTATTTGAACCAAAGATTAAGTCTGCTCGTGTGCCTGAAAACTTCATAGCTCCCGTTTTACGATTCCGCCCAATAAACTCCTTTTCTTCTGAGTTTGCTGCTTTCCATGTTATTGATATATCTAAAACATTAGTAAAGAAATCATTCGTTAAACTTCCAACAGTATCTGTAAACACACCATGTCTGGAACCATCATAATTTGCACCTAGAACACGTAGTCCTCCCAATAAAACGGTCATTTCTGGCACCGATAAGGTTAATAAATTAGCCCGATCTATTAAGAAATCTTCAGCTGCAATGTCTATCTCTGGTTGGATATAATTTCTAAATCCATCTGCAAAAGGCTCTAAATAGCCAAAAGCTTCAATATCTGTTTGTTCTTGTGAAGCATCACCTCTACCTTGTGTAAAAGGAACTTTAACAGAATGGCCTGCCTTGCTAGCAGCTTCTTCTACTCCTGCAACTCCACCCAAGACCATCAAGTCGGCCATAGAAATGGTTCCGGTAAATTCACTTTGAATACCTTCTAAAATAGTTAAAACCCTCTTTAATTCATCTGGATTATTTACGGCCCAACTCCTTTGCGGTTCTAAACGTAAACGTCCGCCATTAGCTCCTCCACGTTTATCTGACCCTCTAAAGGTAGAAGCAGACGCCCACGCTGTGGTTACTAATTGAGACACAGTAAGACCAGAAGCTAAAATCATTTTCTTTAATGAATCTATATCAGAATCACTAAGATGATAATTCACTTTCGGAATTGGGTCTTGCCAAAGTAATTCTTCTTTTGGTACTTCAGGACCTAAATAACGATCAATTGGTCCCATATCTCGATGCGTTAATTTATACCAAGCACGAGTAAAAGCATCTTCAAATGCTTTATGATCTTTATGAAAACGCTTCGATATTTCTAAATAATCTGGATCCGTCTTTAAAGCAATATCTGCAGTGGTCATCATTAACGCTTGTTTTCCATTGGCGTCACCCGCTTTAGGTGCCATTCTAGCATTTGATGCGGCAGTTGGCGTCCATTGGTGGGCACCAGCTGGGCTTTTGGTTAACTCCCAGTCGTAATTTAATAACACCTCAAAATAATCATGATCCCATTGCTTTGGATTTGGTGTCCATGCACCTTCAATACCACTAGTAATAGCATCATCTAAGACACCTGAGCCAAATGAATTTTTCCATCCCATGCTCATTTCTTCGATTGGTGCACCGTGTGGTTCTGGTCCTACATGTTTATTTGGATCTGCAGCCCCATGCGCTTTACCAAAGGTATGCCCTCCCGCTACAAGCGCAACGGTTTCTTCATCATTCATAGCCATACGCCCAAAGGTCTCCCTCACATTATGTGCTGAACCCATTGGATCTGGATTGCCATTTGGTCCTTCAGGGTTTACATAAATCCATCCCATCATTACTGCTGCCAACGGATTTTCTAATGCACCATTATCATATCTTTCTTCATTCGCTCCCCATTGCGTCTCACTTCCCCAATAGATATCTTGTTCAGGTTCCCAAGCATCTTCACGCCCTCCAGCATAACCAAAGGTTTTAAGTCCCATAGATTCTATGGCGCAGTTCCCTGCTAAAATCATTAAATCTGCCCACGAAATATTACGCCCATATTTTTGCTTTATTGGCCACAGTAGTAGTCGTGCTTTATCCAAATTTCCATTGTCAGGCCAACTGTTAACAGGCGCAAAACGTTGGTTTCCAGACCCTGCTCCACCTCTACCATCTCCAATTCTATAGGTTCCTGCACTATGCCAAGCCATACGAATCATAAAGCCGCCATAATGCCCATAATCTGCTGGCCACCAATCCTGAGAATCTGTCATTAAATTCAGTACATCTTGTTTTAATGCTTTAAAATCTAAACTATTAAACGCTTTAGCATAATCAAAATCTTCTCCCATTGGATTAGAATTGGGAGCATTTTGACGTAAAATATTTAGTTTTAATTCATTAGGCCACCAATCGCGATTTTTCACACCAGCTCCAGCCGTTCTCTTTTGAGTCCCTAAAAAAGGACACTTACTTGCCGATGAATCGTTGATTTCAAACGTTTCAGTATTTTTATTATCCATAATCTATCTGTTTCGTTATTTGTTTCCTTAAAATTAACGATTTAAATGATTAGAATAAAATTAAATAATTGATTGTTCTAATTTTGTAATAACTTTAAACTATTAAAAGCGAAACATATATCATTTATTATTATTGCTTAGCTTTTCCCCACAAAAAAAGCCACTTCAATTTGAAGTGGCTTTTTTTTATCTTTTGAAATAGTCTTAAAGATCGAAATTTATTTTAATTTCTTTGGCTTTTGAAGCTTCTCCAACAGCAGAATATATATTCATGAGTGTTCTTGCGACATCGGCATCTGCCTTCCCACTACTAACGACTACCTCTAAAAAAGGAATCGCTTCTTTGTATACCGTTTGACGTTTCGCAATCAGTTCATCATAACGTTTGTTATCTGCATTAGAATTTCCCAATGCATTCATCTCTTTAACAATGGCTTTATCTTCATCTAATATTAAAACCGCTAAATTTGTTAAGGCATTAACATTTTTTGAATCTAAAGAAATCACTTTTAAATAGTATTTTTTTGCATCCTCTATTTTTCCAGAGGTTGCAGATAAAACGCCCAGATTAAATAATAAGTCGATATTATTTGGATCTTTAGTTGTCGCTTCTTTAATTAAGCGCTCATACTCTTCGGTATTCCCTAACTTGTATTGAATATTCGCTTCTGTTATAATTAAATCAGAGTTATCAGGATCAATAACTCTTGCTTCTTTAATGGCAGCTAAAGCCTCTTCCGTTTTGTTTTGTTGAAGATATATAAAAGCGATGTTTTTTGTAATTTCAGGAACTTTTGATTCTGTTTCTCTCACACCTGGAGTAATATGAGATTTTACAGTTTTAACATATAAGTCTCTTGTTTCTTTATCCATTACTTCTTCTTCACCAGTCTCTTTATTTACCGCAAAGTATTCCATTTTAACACCTGTATACCCTATTTCTTTAAGTTTTAAATAGTGCTTTAATGCCGCATCGTAATCTTGTCCGCTAACAGCACTTACCGCAGCATAATATAAATATTCAGCATCCGTTGGAACCACCTCAAACAAATTAGCAAAGGCCATTTCTGCTTCTTTGAAATTTTTATTTGTGAATAACGTATTTGCTTTTTGAAGCAAATCATTTTCCATTAATTTTTTCAAATCGGCTACTTCACCTGCATAAGAATTGCCTGATATACTATCAAGACTTTCTACAGCTACCATTACCTCTTGTGCTGAACCAGCACCATTAGCAAAAAACGCTTTTCCTTTATTTAAATAAAATTTAGCTTTGCTTTTATCGTCCATCGATGAAAGCATTGGCTCTAATTCTGAAACTACAGTTTTAGCTTCAGCATAATTATTATTTTTTACTGCTTTCTCAAGCACTCTTAATTCTTTGTTTTGAGCAAAAGAAAAAAGGCTTACCATTAATGCTAGTGAGAGAATTAATTGTTTTTTCATGTTAAATTATAATTTTTTGTTTTGTATGATTTATTTTTATTCTTCAGATTCAGAATCAAGAGTCGTGCCAGTGTCTAAATCATCAGTCTTTTCGGCACCTTCAACTCCTTCAAGACTTTCATCGATGACCTCATCTTCATCATGCATTACTTTTGCAACAGCAGCAATAGAATCCTTTCCTTTTAAGTTAATAAGTTTAACGCCTTGTGTCGCTCTACCCATAACGCGTAAATTGGAAACAGCCATTCTAATAGCTATACCTGATTTATTGATGATCATTAAGTCATCCTCATCTGTTACATTCTTAATAGACACTAAGTTACCTGTTTTTTCTGTAATTGAAATGGTTTTTACACCTTTTCCTCCACGATTAGTAATTCTATAGTCCTCTAAACTAGAACGTTTACCATAACCATTCTCTGAAACAACAAGGATATCACTCTGCATATCATCTACAGCAATCATTCCAATAACCTCATCGGTTTTATCATTTTGCAAACGAATGCCTCTAACACCGGAAGCACTACGTCCCATTGGGCGTGTTTTTGCTTCTTCAAAACGAATCGCTTTACCAGATTTTAAGGCTAACATCACTTGACTTTCACCAGTAGTTAACTTTGCTTCTAATAAAACATCATCTTCTTTAATGGTTATTGCATTAATACCATTGGTTCTTGGACGAGAATATTGCTCTAAAGAGGTCTTTTTAACCTGACCTTTCTTAGTCGCCATAATAACGTAGTGACTATTAATGTAGTCTTCATCTTTAAGATCCTGAGTACATATAAAAGCCATCACTTTATCGTCTTGCTCGATATTAATCAGGTTTTGAATTGCTCTTCCCTTAGAAGTTTTACTTCCTTCTGGAATTTCATAGACCCGCATCCAGAAACATTTTCCTTTTTGTGTAAAGAATAGCATGTATTGGTGATTTGTTCCAACAAATAAATGTTCTAGGAAATCCTCATTACGCGTTGTTGATGCTTTTTGTCCTACACCTCCTCTATTCTGCGTTTTGTATTCTGTTAAAGAGGTACGCTTAATATAACCCGCATGAGAAATAGTAATTACGACTTGTTCATCTGGAATCATGTCTTCAATACTTAGATCACCACCTGCGTATTCAATAACTGAACGTCTATCGTCTCCATATTTATCTCTTACAACCACTAACTCTTCCTTAATAATAGCCATACGACGTTCTTTTTTGTCGAGGATATCTTTTAATTCAATTATCGTTTTCATAATTTCATCATACTCGCCTCTTAGCTTGTCTTGCTCCAGTCCTGTTAATTGACGTAGACGCATTTCAACAATGGCTTTGGCTTGTATTTCAGAAAGTTTGAAACGTTCTATTAAATTGGCACGTGCTTCATCTGCATTTGAAGAGGCTCTAATAATTTTAATAACTTCATCTATGTTATCTGAAGCAATAATTAAACCTTCTAAGATGTGTGCGCGTTCTTCCGCCTTACGTAATTCGTAAGTTGTTCTTCTTACCACTACTTCATGTCTATGCTCAACAAAATAATGAATGAGTTCTTTTAAGTTTAATAACTGCGGACGGCCATTAACCAGGGCAATATTATTAACACTAAATGACGATTGTAATGCCGTGTATTTATATAATTTATTAAGAACAATATTTGGAATGGCATCACGCTTTAACACATAAACAATTCGCATCCCGTTTCTATCCGATTCATCACGAATCGTAGCAATACCTTCTATTTTTTTATCATTAACCAAATCTGCAGTCTTTTTAATCATGTCTGCTTTATTGACCTGGTATGGAATTTCATTTACGATAATACATTCGCGCCCATTAACGTCTTCAAGAACTGTTTTAGCTCTCATAACAATACGCCCACGACCTGTATGAAAAGCTTCCTTTACACCATCATAGCCATAAATAGTTCCTCCAGTAGGAAAATCTGGTGCTTTAATGTGCTGCATTAGCTCATCTATCTCAATATCTGTATTCTCTATATAGGCAATAGTGCCATCTACAACTTCTGTTAAGTTATGTGGTGGCATATTAGTAGCCATACCTACCGCAATTCCAGAGGCGCCATTCACTAACAACCCAGGAATACGAGTTGGTAAAACGGTTGGTTCTTCTAAAGTATCATCAAAATTTAATTTATGATCTACAGTTTCTTTGTCAATATCTGCAAGCATATCCTCAGATATTTTACGCATTCTTGCTTCTGTATAACGCATGGCTGCTGGACTATCGCCATCTACAGAACCAAAGTTACCTTGACCATCAACTAACATATAACGTAAACTCCATTCCTGAGCCATACGTACCATTGCATCATAAACCGAAGTATCACCGTGTGGGTGATACTTACCTAAAACCTCACCCACAATTCTTGCAGACTTTTTATGTGCGCTATTTGCTCTAACACCCAGTTCATGCATACCGTAAAGTACACGTCTGTGAACTGGCTTTAATCCATCTCTTACGTCTGGTAAAGCACGTGACACAATGACTGACATTGAATAATCAATGTAAGCCGATTTCATTTCATCTTCAATATTGATTGGAATCAGTTTTTCTCCTTCTGCCATATAAAATATTATTTAGTTTTTATAAGTATTTCAAAACGTGCTAATATAATTATTTCTTAGTGATGGCAGGACTTTAAGCTTCATTTTTTAAAGGTATTTATTAACAATTACAGCGGTTCTCTCTTAATAAGTATCTTGTTAATTGTTTTGATTTTATAAAGTTTTTTTTGTCTATTAGCTGTAATCATAATATTTAAGGAATAGTTTTTGCGATTGATGTTATGATTTAGTAAATTTAATGTAGAAAGGAAAACAATTTATGGATGATAATTTTTCACCAAGAGTTAAAGATGTTATAGCTTACAGCAAAGAGGAAGCGCTAAGGTTAGGTCACGATTTTATTGGCACTGAACACCTAATGCTTGGTTTATTAAGAGATGGTAATGGGAAAGCAATTAATATATTAAATGCCCTAGATATTGATTTAAATCATTTAAGGCGTAAAGTTGAAATATTAAGTCCGGCAAACCCTAATGTCACTATAACCGCTAATGAAAAGAAAAACTTACACTTAACAAGACAAGCAGAACGTGCGTTAAAAACTACTTTTTTAGAAGCGAAATTATTTCAAAGTACTTCAATAAACACCGCACACTTGTTATTATGTATTTTAAGAAATGAAAACGACCCTACTACCAAGCTTTTAAATAAGCTAAAAGTCGATTATGATAACGTAAAAGAACAATTTAAGTCTATGATTACAAACGACGATAATTACATAGAGCCTAAAGCGGAATCATTTCAAGATGATGATTCTCAAGCTAATGAAGGCAACGAGTCCAAAGACATTTTTAATACGCCCACTGGAAAAGGCAATAAGAAGTCTAAAACACCAGTTTTAGATAACTTTGGGCGCGATTTAACGGCCATGGCAGAGGAAGGGAAACTAGATCCTGTGGTTGGGCGTGACAAGGAAATTGAGCGCGTGTCTCAAATTCTATCCCGTAGAAAGAAAAATAACCCCTTATTAATTGGTGAACCAGGAGTAGGTAAATCGGCAATAGCCGAAGGCTTAGCGAACCGAATCGTGAAACGTAAGGTTTCACGTATCTTATTCAATAAACGTGTCGTAACCCTAGATTTAGCTAGCCTCGTGGCAGGAACCAAGTACCGCGGACAGTTTGAAGAGCGTATGAAGGCAGTTATGAACGAACTAGAAAAGAATGACGATGTGATTCTCTTTATAGATGAAATTCATACTATTGTTGGTGCTGGTGGTGCCACAGGAAGTTTAGATGCCTCAAACATGTTTAAACCGGCATTAGCCAGAGGTGAAATACAATGTGTAGGCGCAACAACACTTGATGAGTACAGACAGTACATAGAAAAAGATGGTGCTTTAGAGCGTCGTTTTCAAAAAGTAATTGTAGAGCCAACATCGGTTGATGAAACGATAGAAATATTAAATAATATAAAAAGCAAATACGAAGAACATCACAATGTGTCTTATACTGACGAAGCGATCGAAGCGTGCGTAAAGCTAACCAATCGTTACATGACAGAGCGTTTTCTTCCAGACAAAGCTATTGATGCTTTAGATGAAGCAGGGTCACGTGTTCACATTACTAATATTGATGTGCCAAAACAAATCATAGAATTAGAAAAGAAGCTTGAAGACGTAAAAACAACCAAAAATTCTGTGGTTAAAAAACAGAAATATGAGGAAGCTGCGCGTTTAAGAGATGATGAAAAACGTTTAGAAAAAGAACTAGCCATCGCCCAAGAAAAATGGGAAGAAGACACAAAGTTGCATAAAGTAACCGTTACAGAAGACAATGTTGCCGATGTTGTTTCTATGATGACCGGTGTTCCTGTTAATCGTATTGCACAGACCGAAAGCAACAAACTAGCTAAACTACCAGAACTTATTAAAGGAAAAGTAATTGGTCAAGATGAAGCCGTTGCTAAAGTGGTAAAAGCCATTCAGCGTAATCGTGCGGGACTTAAAGATCCTAACAAGCCAATCGGGTCGTTTATCTTTTTAGGGCAAACAGGTGTTGGTAAAACGCAGTTAGCCAAAGTACTGTCTCGTGAATTATTTGATAGTGAAGATTCGCTTATTCGTATAGACATGAGTGAATACATGGAGAAATTTGCTATTTCCCGTTTAGTTGGTGCCCCTCCAGGATACGTTGGCTATGAAGAAGGCGGACAATTGACAGAGAAAATAAGACGCAAGCCCTATGCCGTAGTCCTTCTAGATGAAATTGAAAAAGCGCATCCCGATGTATTCAATATGCTACTACAAGTTTTAGATGATGGTTATTTAACGGACTCTTTAGGTAGAAAAATTGATTTTAGAAATACCATTATTATAATGACTTCTAATATTGGTGCCAGGAGACTAAAAGATTTTGGAACCGGAATGGGCTTTGGTACTGCCTCGCAAAAATCGCAAGAAGACGCGAATGCCCGTGCAGTGATTCAAAATGCATTGAAAAAATCTTTTGCACCAGAATTTTTAAACAGAATTGATGACGTTGTTGTTTTTAATAGCTTAGAAAAAGAAGACATTAACAAGATCATAGATATTGAGTTAGACAAATTATTAGAGCGTATTTCAGGTTTAGGCTACACTCTTAAATTAACGAAAGCTGCAAAAGATTATATTGCAGAAAAAGGTTTCGATAAGCAGTATGGTGCACGCCCTTTAAAAAGAGCAATTCAAAAATATGTTGAAGATGCTTTAGCAGAAGAAATTATAAATGCTCAAGTTAGTGATGGTGATGTTATTAAAATGGATTTAGACAAGAACAGTGATGAAATAAAAATTACTATTGAAAAGGCTGAAAAGCCAGCAGAATCGTAATTAATAAAACACATCGTTTTAAAAAGCTTCATTATATTTACATAGTGAAGCTTTTTTTATGCTCCAAAACAACAGCAATGAAAAAAATCTATAGTCAAATAATAAATTAAATGTCCATGTCTAAAACCCGTAAAATCTGGTTAGGTATTCTCACCTTCCTCCCTATGCTCTTTCTTATCGCTTATTTTATTTTTTTCTTTGCTTTTTTATTTAGTACATTTCAAAATGCAGAAAATCATGACGCCGTATTTCCTGAGGCTTTTATGAGCAGTTTTGCAATACTTTTTATACTTATAATGTTAAGTAGTTTGCTCTCTATTGGGTTGCTTATCTATTATATTGTTCATGCCAATAATAATGCAGAAAATGACAGTAACAAAAAATTAATGTGGACTCTGGTTCTAATCTTCACCTCTGGCATTGGATCAATCGTTTATTATTTTGTAGAAATTCTTCCACTGAAACCAATGAAAGACAAAGTAAAAACTAGCACAGCTCATGATCTCACAGCATTATAAGGTGGGGTATTAAATTTAGAGTGTATAGCTTTACGCATTACCTATTCCTTAAACCTATAAAATAGCTAAAAAAGCATCTTTTGGCAGGTGATTTTTACCTATTGTCTAAAACTAATACATCTGTTATGTCGCTCTCGTTTTTAATTCTAATTTTGTAGTCCAAATTGGAGTTAAATGATAGCAGACTTAAAGTTTTGTAAAATTGGATTTTTTGATGATTATGTAATCTGTAACGTTAATGAAGGTGTTACTTTATGTACCAAAAAAAATAAGGAGATTACAGTCTTTTTATTAAATCATTTTCAAAACAAACCGTTTGTATACATTACCGAACGCATTCATTCTTATTCAGTAGACCCCTCAATTTATAGTCACTCTTCTAAAGTTGAAACGCTTAAAGGCTTTGCGGTTGTTGCTTTTAATTATTTTGCTGCTAGCAGTGCTGATTATGAAAAAAACTTCTTAGAAAAACCATTTGAAATTTTTAATGAAACTATTGCCGCAGAACATTGGGCTAAAAATTTATTAAAAACCGTTTAATCTAAGAGCTCTTTAATGTCTATATTAAGTTGCTGAATGAATTCAATAGACGCTTGTATGTCATCATGAAGCACTTCATCTTCTTCAATAAAAGGAACGTCTACTCTATAGGCTTTTATGAACTGTTCTATAAATACTGACGATTTTAAGGGCGCTCTAAAAGCCAAAGCTTGTGATGCGTTAAGTAATTCTATAGCTAAAATACGTTCCACATTATGTATTAAAGTATGGGCTTGTGTTGCGGCGTTTGCTCCCATACTTACGTGATCTTCTTGACCATTACTAGATACAATACTATCAACACTCGCTGGTGTCGCCAATTGCTTATTAGCACTCACAATACTGGCTGCAGTATATTGCGGAATCATAAGCCCAGAATTCAATCCTGGATTATTAACCAGAAAAGCAGGCAAGCCTCTTAATCCAGAGACTAGTTGGAATACACGACGCTCAGAAATATTACCCAATTCGGCCATAGCAATTTTTAAATAATCTAAGGCTAATGCTAAGGGTTGACCATGGAAGTTTCCACCAGAGATAATTTCATCGTCTTTTGAAAAAATATTAGGATTATCGGTTACCGAATTAATTTCAGTTTTAAAGGTCTTTAACACAAAATTCAAGGTGTCCTTTGTGGCACCATGTACTTGCGGAATACAACGAAAAGAATACGGATCTTGAACGTGTTGTTTTTCTTGAGTAATTAATTCGCTGCCTTCTAAAAACTCACGCACTCTAGAGGCTGTTTTTAGTTGTCCGTTGTGTGGTCGCACCAAATGTACTAATTCATTAAAGGGTTCTATTCTGCCATCAAAAGCATCAATAGAAACACTCCCTATCAAATCTGCCAAATAAGACAGTTTAAATGATTTTAATAACAAGTGAATACCATAAGCACTCATAAATTGTGTGCCATTCAATAAGGCTAATCCTTCTTTAGATTGTAATTGAATAGGAGACCAGTTGAATTGTTTTAGCACGTCTTCCGCAGGCAAAACCGCGCCCTTATAATTTACTTTTCCTTTACCAATTAAAGGCAATGATAAATGCGCTAAAGGTGCTAAATCTCCAGAGGCTCCAAGTGAACCTTGTGTATAAATCACAGGTAGAATATCATGATTGTAAAAATCGATTAAACGTTCTACCGTTGCTAACTGACTTCCAGAGTGTCCATAATTAAGCGATTGTATCTTTAAAAGTAACATGAGCTTCACAATCTCTTGCGGCACTTGATCTCCTGTGCCACAAGCGTGAGACATGACTAAGTTTTCCTGAAGTTTTGTTAAATTTTCCTTGGAAATTTTGACATTATATAAAGACCCAAAACCTGTATTAATGCCATAAATTGGCTTGGTTTCGACTTTTAATTTTTCATCTAAATAAGCGCAACAAGTGATAATACGTTCTTTCGCGTCTTCAGATAATTGTAACTGCTTTTGCTCAGTTATTATAGCATGAACAGTAGCCAATTCTAAAACTTCAGAAGATATATAATGTGTAGTATTCATAAATCAATTTATACAGCCTCAAAAGTCAACATTCGTAAATTGATATGCAAGAAATATTAATAATTTATGAAAATCATAATAAATATAATTATAAACGATTATTTTTGAACAAACCAAAAATTTTTAATTGATGAAAAAACTATTAATATGCCTAGCTGCTTTAGCTATAGTAGCATGTGAAGAAGCCCCTAAAGATTATGTCACTTTATCTGGAAAAATAACAGATAAAAACAGTGATTCTATAGTTTTAAGAACACAAACCTATTCTAAAACAATACCGGTAAATGAAGATGGTACTTTTAAAGATACATTAAAGGTAGACGCTGGGATGTATAATTTTTATGATGGTGGAGAAAGCACAAATTTATATTTAAAGAATGGCTATGACTTGACGATGACTCTAGACACCAAAGCATTTGATGAAAGTATTACCTATGAAGGTTTAGGCGCTGAAACGAATAACTATCTAGTAAAAAAGGCTTTAATGGAAGAAACACTGTATCCTCCAGGACTTTGGGATTTTGAAGAAGACGCCTTTAAATCGGCTACTTCAGAAATACACAGCAAATTAACCGTGTTTTTAGACAACAACAAAACTATCGACTCTACATTGTTTTCTCTAGAGAAGAAAAATTTAGACGCTTTTAAAGAGGGCATTTTTAATGCCTATAAGCGAAATAAAGCGGCTGCTGAAGCGAGAGCTGCGCAATTTGCCGATTTTATTGGTCAACCTGCACCAACTTTTGAGAACTATGAAAATGCAAAAGGAGGCACAACCTCTTTGTCAGATTTAAAAGGGAAATACGTCTATGTAGATGTTTGGGCAACCTGGTGTGGTCCTTGTATTAGAGAAATACCTGCTTTAAAAGAAGTTGAAAAAGAATTTCATGATAAAAACATTGCGTTTGTAAGTCTGTCTGTCGATGATGGAAGAGGTTATAAAGACCGTGACGCTGCTGCTGCAAAAGAAGGTTGGAAAACCATGATTAAGGAAAAAGACTTAGGTGGTATCCAGGTTATATCAGACAAAGGTTGGCAATCAGACTTTGTTCAAGAATTTAAGATACAAGGCATTCCGCGTTTCATATTAATTGATCCAGCAGGAAATGTTGTAGATGCTGATGCACCAAGACCTTCTAGTCCTAAATTAAGAGACGTATTAAATGGTTTAGAAAATATTTAATCTTCCATCTCTTATCATTTAAAAGAGGCTTTCTAAAAAGACGAGTTCATTGTCATATTGAGCCTGTCGAAATATTTTAACCTACTGGTAATCAATATTAGTTTCGACAAGCTCAACCTGACAAAGTAAATTTAAAAGTCTTTTTAGACAGCCTCTTTTTTATGATCAATGCTTTGTCCTCGTTTTTGTTTTTTTATCGCTGTCCTCATCCACTTCTTCTACTTGTGGCTGCTCAGGTTGTTTAAATAAATCAATGTAGGCTTCACCAATACCTTCAATAACGTGGCTGGCTATTAAACTTTGATACCCTAGATTTTCAATTAACAAATCGGCAGACCGCCCATGTAAATAAATAGCAAAAATAGTACCCGCTAGAGGGGCGTAACCTTGCGATAGCATTCCTGTAATCATTCCCGTTAAGACGTCTCCGCTTCCAGCTGTTGCCAAACCAGGATTACCTGTAGTATTGACATACAGTTTATCTTCAAAAATAGTTATCGTGTTTGCGCCTTTTATAACCACAATTAGTTTATACTTTTTTGCAAAGGCTTTGGTTTTTTTTAGTTTATCAAAATCGTCCTTCCACTTACCTACTAAGCCCTCCAACTCTTTAGGATGTGGGGTTAAAATAGTCTGTTCTGGTAAGGCTTTTAAAAGCGCTTTCTTTTTGGCTAAAATATTTAACCCATCGGCATCAATGACTAAAGGTGTTTTGTTGGTTTTTAAAAAGGCTTCAAAAGCAGCGATCGTTTTAGCATCCGTTCCTACTCCTACCCCAAAACCAATAACGGTTGGTGCAATATCAAAACTAATATTTGTTATTTTTTCTTCCTCTGGATCAGTAATAACCATCACTTCAGGTAAAGCCGTTTGTAACACCGTATAGCCACATTTTGGAACATAGGCTGTCACTTTCCCAGCACCAATAGATAAGGCTGCCCTACTTGCCAAAGTGACTGCCCCAATTTTTCCGTAACTGCCACCAATGACTAAACTATGTCCGTAAATACCTTTATGACTATACTTTTCTCGTGGTTTGTAAATAGGAAGTACTTCATTTTTTCCAATCAATTGGGCTTCTGTTGGTGTTGTAAATAGAAATTCTGGATCAATACCTATATCTAACACTTCCCACTGGGTGGTATATCTCGCTGTCTCTGGTAAAAAGAAAACTAACTTCGGTGTTTGAAAACTCAAGGTATACCCTGCATTCACAACAGCTTCCTTATCTTCTGGTACTTGATCTGTGTGCAAGCCAGAAGGAATATCTATAGATACTGTATAAGCCTTAGTGGTTTTAAAATGATTAAATAGTGCCTTTACCCAATCATCTACAGGTCTGTTAATACCAATTCCAAAAATAGCATCGATAATAATATCCTTTTCATCTACTACGATCTCTTCAAAATCTTCTTGACAACTTAATAATTTGGGCCAATCGTTAGAGACATTTTTAATCCGATCATAATTAATTAAAAAATCTTTTGAGCGCTTGGTACTGCAGTTAACAACATAGGTCTTTACATTGTAGCCATGCGAAATCAAATGCCTGGCAACTACCAGTCCATCACCACCATTATTACCAATACCACAAAATACGTGAATGGGCACTTGAGCCCCTTGCATACGCATGTGTAGCCAATTAAAAATTTGTATTCCCGCACGCTCCATTAAATCGGTTGAAGAAATCTTTTGTTTTTCGGCGGTAAGTTTATCGCCAGCGTATATTTGTTCTTTGGAGAATATTTTCATTTTAAAATTTAATAATCTTTATTTCTAATGCGTTATTTATTTCGATTATGAAATACATTCCATTTTAATTCAGAATCTTATAAAAATGTTGGTTTTGTTTTGTTATTAGCGTAAAAGTAATACATTTACTATGTAATACATACAAAAAATGAATAACAACGTGATAATAGCACCCTTAAATAGAACTTTAGTTATTGAAGTACGCGTTGCTGTTTTTACGTTTATTACGATAATTACGACGACCCTTTTGGGTTCTTAATTATATTCACTTCCGCACTTATTTTAGCTTTTACGCTACTTTTTCAAAATTAATTTCGATTAAAATAAAATACAAATGCAAGTATTAAAATTTGGAGGAACCTCTGTTGGTTCTTCAAAAAACATCAATAGAGTTATCGCTATTTTAGAAGACTATGCTAAACAAAGTAAGGTGATCTGTGTGGTGTCTGCCGTTGGTGGCATTACCGATAGGTTATTAAAAGCTGGGCAATTAGCAAAGGACAATAACAAAGACTATAAAAAGGAGTATAAAGCCATTAAGAATAAACATTTAACTATGCTTTCTGAATTAATTCCTACCAACGAGACTAAAGTTGCAGATGCTCTAGAAGAAAAGCTCAAGCAATTAAAAAATCTTTTAGATGGTATTTTTTTAATCAATGAATTATCACCTCAAACCTCTGATCGTCTGTTAAGTTTTGGCGAACTATTGTCATCATTTATTATTGCTGAAACGCTAAAAAGCAGAAGCATGAGCGCAGCGCGAAAAAATGCGCAAGAGCTTATTATTACCAATTCAAATTTTACAAAAGCTGAAGTTAAATTTGAACCTACAAACTCAAATATTCGTACGTATTTTAAAGATGCCCATCAAAGTATTACCATTCTACCTGGTTTTATTTCAAAATCTACAAACAACGAGATTACCACTTTAGGACGTGGTGGCTCAGACTATACTGCGGCTATTGTTGCGGCTGCATTACAGGTGGAGAAACTGGAAATATGGACCGACGTTAGTGGCATGTATACTACTAATCCGAAACTTGTAAAGCAGGCCTATCCTATTCAGCGCATTAGCTATCAAGAAGCTATGGAATTATCCCATTTTGGGGCTAAAGTATTGTATCCGCCAACGGTGCAACCTGTACTCAATTTAAAAATCCCTATTCAAATTAAAAACACGATGGACCCTAAAGCCGTTGGAACCCTGATTTCAGATGGTGGCAATGGGAAATCCTCAACAGCAACGGGGATCACAAATATTAACAATATTGCTTTATTAACCCTTCAAGGTAATGGTATGGTGGGCGTGCCTGGTTTTTCAAAACGTTTGTTTGAAACATTGGCTCAAGAGAAAGTTAATATTATTTTAATTACACAAGCCTCGTCTGAGCATTCTATTTGTTTTGGTATAGACGTACAAGATGCCAACCTTGCCGAATTGGCTATTAACCAAGTCTTTGAATATGAAATAGCGACAAATAAAATAGACCCTATCATTGTTGAAAAAGAGCTCTCTATTATCGCTTTAATTGGTGACAAAATGAAAAGTCACCAAGGTATTAGTGGTAAAATGTTTAGTACGTTAGGGAAAAACAATATTAATATCCGTGCGATTGCGCAAGGTGCCTCAGAAAGAAATATCTCTGCGGTCATTACAGAAAAAGATGTAAAAAAAGCACTAAACAGCTTGCATGAAAGTTTTTTTGAAAGTGATACCAAACAACTTAATGTATTTATTACCGGCGTAGGAAATGTAGGCGAACGCTTAGTAGAACAAATAAAACAACAGCAACAGTATTTAAAAAAGCATTTAAAAATCAATTTACGTGTTGCAGGATTGTCTAATTCTCGAACGATGGTTTTTAATGAAGAAGGTCTGGATTTAAAAGACTGGAAAGTTACATTAAAAGAAGGTGAAGTGGCTACTTTAGATGGCTTTTTTGATGGTGCAAAAGCCTTAAACCTTCGCAACAGTATTTTTGTAGACGTGACGGCCAATGAAGCAGTATCTAAGTTATATACCAGATATTTAAAAGAAAGTATTGCTGTGGTCGCCTGTAATAAAATAGCCTGTTCAAGTACTTACGAAAACTATGTCGCCCTTAAAGCGCATGCTTTAGAATACAATGCGTCCTTCTTGTTTGAAACCAATGTTGGCGCAGGACTACCTGTTATCGACACCTTGAGTAATTTAATGGCTTCTGGGGATAAAATAACATCGATTCAAGCGGTCTTATCTGGTAGTTTAAACTTTGTCTTTAATAACTTTAATGATACTACAAAGTTTCACGACGTGGTGAAGCAAGCACAAGCTGAAGGGTATACCGAGCCAGATCCAAGAATAGATTTAAGCGGTGTTGATGTGGCTAGAAAAATACTCATTTTAGCCAGAGAAAGTGGAACAGCAATGAATCTGGACGACATTACCAACGACTCCTTTTTAACGAAAGCTAATTTAGAATGCGACTCGGTAGCTCATTTTTATAGCACATTAATTTCAGATGAAGCACATTTTCAAAAATTGTATGCTTCTGCCAAAGCTAAAGACTGCCAATTAAAATATGTTGCAGAATTTAATAATGGACAAGCCAAAGTTGGATTAAAGGAAATCCCACAAGGGCATCCGTTTTATAATTTGGAAGGAAAAGATAATATTGTCATGTTTTATACCCAGCGTTATCCAGAACAACCCATGATTATTAAAGGTGCTGGTGCGGGTGCAGATGTTACGGCTTCTGGATTATTTGCAGATATTATTCGTGTAGGAAATAATTAAGTGTAAAATCGCAGTGGGCAGGCCTCGCTCACTACAAAAAACAAACGGTTATTGTGAGGCGTTTACGAGGTGGCGATCTCTTAAACCTAAAATAATAAAATAAGATTACCGCTATCGCGGAAAATAAATATGAATGTAATAAAAATATTTTCACCAGCAACGGTAGCCAACGTCTCCTGCGGATTCGATGTGCTCGGTTTTTGTTTAGACACTATTGGGGATGAAATGCTAATACGAAAAACTAAAGAAAAAGGGATTCGCATTACCAAAATTGAAGGTTATGATTTGCCCTTTGAAGCTGAAAAGAATGTCGCTGGTGTCTCAGCTTTAGCCTTAATTGAAGTAGCGAAACCCGATTGTGGATTCGAAATCGAAATTTATAAAAAAATAAAACCCGGCAGTGGTATTGGCAGTAGTTCTGCCAGTGCTGCGGGTAGCGTATGGGCCATTAACGAGTTATTAGGCAAACCGTTTAGTAAAGCACAAATCACAAATTTTGCGATGAAAGGAGAAGCCCTCGCTAGTGGCTGCGAACATGCAGATAATATTGCGCCCGCAATATTTGGAGGAATTACCTTAGTGAAATCTTGCGCGCCTTTAAAGGTTTTAGAAATTCCGACGCCTTCCGCATTGTATGCCACAATCATTCACCCAGAAATAGAAATAAAAACAGCGGAAGCCAGAGCTATTCTGCCAAAACAAGTTGATTTACAGAACGCCATTACACAATGGGCAAACGTGGGGAGCTTAGTACATGCCATGCATACCAATGACTATGATTTAATTCGTGAGTCCTTACATGATGTTATTGTTGAGCCTTACAGAAGCCAATTAATTCCGTATTTTAATGAAGTAAAAACCGAAAGTATAAAGTCTGGTGCTTTAGGCGCGGGCATTTCGGGCTCAGGACCTTCTATTTTTGCCTTATCAAAAGGGAAAGCTGCTGCAGAAGCTGTTGCCCATGCAATGAAAAAAGTCTATTCTCAAACAGATATTCAGTTTAATGTGTATGTGTCTAAGATTAATATGGAAGGGATTAGAGTAATTAAATGTAACTGATTAAAAAGCGTGCGTTATACATTTTAAACAACGTGAGGCAACTATTTAAAAGAGGCTTCGACACACTCAGCATGACACCGAGAAAAATAAAATAATATTAAAAGATTTTCGCTCAAGTGTATCTTGAGCACAGTCGCTAGACACAAGCAAACATGAACTATTACAGTCTAAACAAACAAGCACCAAACACAACGTTTAAAAACGCTGTTATAAAAGGATTAGCGCCAGATAAAGGGCTGTACTTTCCAGAAAGCATTACACCCTTACCAGAATCGTTTTTTGAAAACATCAATACGCTAAGCGCTTCGGAAATAGCATTTGAAGCAATCAAACAATTTGTGAGTCCGGATATTCCTGAAGCCATACTTAAAACAATTGTTGAAGACACCTTGTCATTTGATTTTCCTGTGGTGACCTTAAATGACAGTATTTCAACTTTAGAACTATTTCACGGGCCAACCATGGCCTTTAAAGATGTTGGCGCCCGATTTATGGCGCGTTGTTTAGGCTATTTCAATAAAAACAACACTAACGAAATTACTGTTTTAGTGGCGACTTCTGGAGATACTGGTGGCGCTGTTGCTAACGGATTTCTTGGTGTAAAAGGGGTTAATGTCGTTATTCTTTACCCTAGCGGAAAGGTGAGTGCTATACAGGAAAAGCAATTAACCACTTTAGGACAAAATATCACGGCATTAGAAGTCGACGGTGTCTTTGACGATTGTCAGGATATGGTAAAACGTGCATTTTTAGATGAAGCGCTAACCAGCAAAATGCAACTCACCTCTGCAAATTCTATTAATGTGGCGCGTTGGATACCGCAACTCTTTTATTTTATGTTTGCTTACAAGCAGTTACATAACACCCATAAAGACCTCGTGTTTTCTGTACCAAGTGGAAATTTCGGAAACGTGTGCGCCGGTATGATGGCACAACAACTGGGATTACCCATTAAGCACTTTATTGCCTCTAATAACGACAATAACGTGGTTACAGAGTATTTAAAAACTGAAGTGTACAACCCAAAACCATCCGTGCAAACCATTAGTAATGCTATGGATGTTGGGAACCCAAGTAATTTTATTCGCATTCGAGAAATTTATAAAAATGATTTTAAGGCCTTAAAAGAAAACTTATCTTCTTTTAGTTTTAGTGATGAAGCCACCCGGACCGCTTTAAAAGAGCTTCACGACACCTTTAATTATGTTGCAGATCCACACGGCGCTGTAGGTTACTTAGGTTGTAAAGCCTATTTAAAGGAACATCCTAAGGCACATTGTGTGTTTCTAGAAACGGCGCATCCCACTAAATTTTTAGAAGTGGTTGAAGCCGTGATTGAAGAAAAGCAGGCATTACCGCCACAAATTCAGGCCGTTATGGGTAAAGACAAAGTCGCGACTAAAATTAGTAGCTATGAGGAATTAAAAGTGTTTTTACTTAAATAACTGGTTTCTGCGTTCTGAGTTAGTTAAGAATACAAAAGCACTTGCGCCAGTAAAAATAATAGGCTAAATTAGAGCTTAAACTAAGGCCTTACACAGGGTTCTAATAGAACAATGCTATGAATACTAAAACGACAGTAGTACTAGTGATGACGCTTTTTTCGTCACTTTTTATATATTCTCAACATGAAGAATTCATCAAATCGGGAGATAATACCATTCATTTAACGACTTACGGTAAAGGGCAACCTATATTAATTATTAATGGGGGTCCCGGAATGAATAGTGAAGGTTTTAAAGCTTTAGCAAAAATTATTGGTAAGTCAAATAAAGCGATAATCTATGATCAGCGCGGCACGGGCAGTTCTAAAATGACTAGAATAGATGCTCAAACCATTACCATGGATGCCATGGCAGAAGACATTGAGGTCATTAGAAAGCATTTGAAACTAGAACAATGGATTGTTCTGGGCCACTCATTTGGAGGCATGCTAGGATCCTATTATGCTTCTAAGTTTCCAGAACGCATAAAAGGGCTTATTTTATCGTCTTCAGGGGGGCTCAAAATGGCTCTTTTTTCGAGAATCGATATTAGGTCTAGACTAACACAAACTGAAAGGGACTCTTTAAGTTATTGGAATCGTAGAATCGCAAATGGCGACACCACCTACGTGGCAAGATTAAAACGCGGTACATTTTTGGCTCCAGCCTATTTATTTGATAAATCTAATATTCCTGTAGTTGCCGAAAGACTTACACAAGGTAATGCAACAATAAATGGTCTGGTATGGCAAAACATGAGAGAAATTGCATTTGATTGCACAGCAGGATTAAAAAACATTAAAGTTCCTGTGCTCATCATTCAGGGCAAACAAGATATCATTGATAGAGAAACTGCAGAAGTAGCAAAAAGTGCACTTCAAAATTCAAACTTAGTCATTCTTGACAAGTGCGGCCATTATGGATGGTTAGATCAACCTGATCTTTATTTTGAAAATATTAATACCTATTTAGAGAAATTAAAAAGTTGAGTAAAATAGTCCGAAAAGGGTTATAAATAAAAAGAATAAGTGTTAGCCATAAAAATAGCCACTAAAATAAGTGGCTATGCGTATTAAGCCTTTTTTAATGGCTTTAAAATGATATTAATTTAGGCTTCTACCTCAGAAACTTTATCCAGTGCCTTACCTATAAGTGTTTCTCCACTTATAATTTCGAAGGTTTTTCTATTGGCTGTGTCATCATTTAAACTTCTTACTAAAGTTTGTGCGACGTCTGCCCTACTTATTTCACCTTCCGTGTTTAATTTTATTTCTAACGCAATCTTATCTGTTGCCTTCTCATTATTTAGGGCCCCAGGTCTCACGATAGTATAATTTAAACCGCTGTCTTTTAAATAGGCATCTGCGTTCTGTTTTGCTTTTAAATAGTCGACTAATTGCTCTGCAGCTTCAGGATTATCTGCTCCCATAGAACTTAACATGACAAACTTTTTAACACCAGCTTCCTTAGCAGAATGAATCACGCGTTTGGCTCCATTTTGATCTACTTCTATTACGTTTTTACCGCCTGAACCTGCTGCAAAAATGACTTTGTCAATCCTATTTGTTTCAAAGACATGAGACACGTCTTTTTCTAAATCTGCCATGACAACATCTACCTTTTGGTTTTCAAAAGATTTAAATTGTGCTTCATCACGCACCATTGCAATCGGATTAAAATATTGTGATTGTATTAAAAGCGTTATTATTTGTTTTCCTGTGGTACCATTTGCACCTGCTACTAATATATTTTCCATGACAATAAGTTAAGGAGAAAAAGACCAATTACAGGCTTTGTTTCCTCATTTAACTTGGATTTGGGAGAGTTTTAACTTTGCTTTATGGAAATAGTCTGTTCTGTTCTCAAAAATAGGCTAACGTCAAAAGTCTTTAAACATAATTAGTGAAAAGCCTTTCGGTTGGCTAGGTCACGTATTTTATATCTGGAAAAACAATTAGGATAGCGCTTTGCAGTGGGCTAAAGACAAACAGAAGCGAGGAAAAATTAAAAAAGCATCCGTGATTAAAGTTGGCTTCACTCTTGATCACTGTCTCGATTTAATAGTTAGTGAATTTAAACAAACACTATCAGTCTATTACGATTTAATGCAAACGGATGTTTTAAGTTTGGGGAATGAATGACCTAAAAAGTCGCTAAAATTTCGTAAGTATGCCAAAAATATTAAAGACACTAAAACAGCAAAAAATTAAAGGTCATGAATTACCAGAACCTATTAACAGCAACTAGAGAATCATTAGATGTTAACTTGAAAGTTAGAGAAGGGAAAATACCTGATGATCTATCGGGTTTTGTATTTATCAATTCTGGTGCTGGCACAGTTAACTCTGGCGGTCTGCCTTACAAAAAGAAATTACCTAATGGCGATTTAAATAAGGAATTTGGCTCCCCGGTTATCAATGGGGATGGTTATGTTTTTCGTTTTGATATGACCCAAAAGGGCAAGGTAAATCTGAAAACTAATATATTGAAGCCACCCTGCTACTATGCAGACCTGGCCTCCAGCCCTATAATTAACGGAAAAGATAACCCCTATGCTAAAATTGCTTTTAAGAATAAAGGGCTGGCTAGAATGTCCAGAAAGTTAGGAACTAGAAATCAGTTAAACACAGCAATTACAGCCTTTCGAGCACCGGAGGATGATCAATTGCGACTACTTGCTACTTTTGATGCAGGGCGTCCTTTTGAATTTGATGCGCAAACCATCAAGCTTATTACTCCAGTAGGTAAAAATAAATTTTGGAGATCAGGTACTCCTCCATTTTTATATGACCCTTTTCCGATGTTTCTTACCACTGCACACCCGGTATATGATCCCGAAACTAGGGAGGTTTTTAGCGTAAATTTCACTAAAACGACAAAAAGACTGTTGAGCGCCACTGAAATATTTGATCTTTTGGCGAAAGATAAGGAAGGATTTGAGAAAAAACTGGAAGAAAGAATTGACCAGTGGAAAAATTATGAGAATAAAGAAAAAGCGCTAGAGGAAGTAAATGATTTTTTCTATAATGCCCACGAAGCTAAACAGAAAAAAGGCCTCAAGAAAATGCTGAAAACCATTTATAAAAAGTCTGTTGGTCATAAGTTGTCCAATGAAGATGCTGTTTACCTTGTTAAATGGAAAGGTCAAGACACACCTCAAGCATTTAAGATAATAAATGAAGACGGTTCGGCTATTGAAATTGAGCATAACATGCATCAAATTGGATTCAGTAAAGATTATTTATTATTAGCGGATACCAATTTTAAATTCACATTAAATGTCATAATGAATAATGCCTTTGCTAATAATAAGAAGCTTAACGCTTTCTTAAGAGAACTTTTGAGTGGGGTGCAAAATGACTATTCAAGTTTATACATAGTCCCAAGAAAAGATCTTATTGATGAAAAAAAAGAAGTAAAAGCCCATAAGGTAATATTGCCTGTTGAGACCGTTCATTTTTCAGTAGATTATAACAATGACAATGATATTGTTACCCTTCATATAGCACATAACTGCAGTGCCTGCCCTGCTGAATGGATAAGACACTATGACACCTGTAAATCTACCGGCCTGCCTGTGGATGAGCAAAAAGTAGGCTTGATAGCAGTGGGAGCGATGGATATAAGTAGGATAGGCAAGGTGAAAATCGATGTTAAAAACAGAGCAGTGCTGGAAAAAGAATCAAAGTTTTTACACCTTGAAGGAAACTTAGATGAAAAAGATCCGGGACCTCATACATGGGGTATTGGTCTTTATACCTATCACGATATGCTTTCTCCGGATTGCAATGTAGATAAGATTTCCCATATCTTTTGGCAAGCTTATGGTTTGTCTGACAAGATGCTCACAGAATTTGTCTACCGATTATATGAATGCCCTGAACGGAATCGTATTTATTCAGCTGAAGAGATGCTGGAGTTCACAAAAAAAGGCGCTCCTTTTATATTACAAACAGTGGAAACAGCGGGTATGGAAGTAACAGATTATTACTCCTTCGCAGAAAACACTTTTATGTGGTCTTTGCAGTTTATTCCTTCTTCCAAGCCTAAGGAGGGTGTTCCTGAAGCTTTAAATGGATATGTTCTTTGCACTGTTGTAGGACAAAGCACAAATGCGTCCACTGGTGATTCTTACTATTCAGAAATTTGGCTTTTTGATGCCAACAACTTAAAAAAAGGACCTGTAGTAAAGTTACACCATGAAAACATGCAGTTTGCTTTTACCATTCACTCTATTTGGGTACCTTCTGCTTCCAGCGTTTCAAGTCCTCCATATAAAATTAATATTCAGGAAGATTATGATGAGCAAATAAGTCAGATAAAGCGGAGAAAACTTCGGAAAAAAGTACAAAATTTAATGAATGATGGCGTTTATCCCTATTTTCAATAAATTGTTTTTAGTTTCCTTTTAAATATCACAATTGACAATAGCGCACGAAAATTAGAGCATGTGGCAGGGAAGAATTCATTAGTCACTTCAAATAAGGAGGACAGGCTATAGGTTTACGAAGGTCGTAAAATCGCCATTCGTGGACATAGAGAACGTATAAGCTTCCCTTAAATAGAATAGCAAAGCCCATGAGTATAAAAACACCCTCCTTTTGCCTGGTAATATAGCGCGTGTACAAGAACTAAAATTAATGGAAACAACTACTGTCTTTTGTTAGTTAAGTATATATCTTTGTTGCCACACATTTGAGAAAACCAATGAACGAGAATAGATACATTGAAAAATTCCAGACCAAAACTAACTCTGAATTAGAGTATATTCTGAAAAATAAAGAAAAATATAACGAAAAAGCGGTTTCTGCATCCATCCAAGTTTTGACAGAACGAAATGGAAAAACAACGAAAATAGAAACGGTTGAAAATGAAATACAAGCTGCGAAAGAAAAAAAGATAGTTCAGCAGAAAAAAGTGGTTGAAGAAACAAAAAAGAAAAGTTTCTTAACAGAAGACCCAAATACACCTGAATTGCATTCAAAGAAAGTAATTATGCTTTTTTCTGCAATATTTTCTACAATTTTCGGAGCTGTATTGCTGATGTATAATATGAAACAAACCGATAATTCAAAAGGTAGAATTCAAGTTTTGATTTTTGGAATTTTATACACAGTTGCGACTATTGTAATAATAGATTTATTAAATATAAAAACGAATCTTGCTTTGATATTTAATTTTGCAGGAGCAGGAATTTTAACCGAATATTTTTGGAATAAATTCATTGGAAAGGAATTTAAATATCGAAAAAGAAGTTGGGTCAAGCCAGCAATAATTTCTGTGCTAATTGTCATACCGATTTTTCTGGCAATAATATATGGCGGATAAAAAACGTGTGGTAACAATGTATATAAAAAATAGCGCAAGTCGTTTCTAACACTATGGCTAGGGCGTTTTTAGGAAGTCGCCAAATTTTTAAATTTGACGATTTCCCAAAAATAAAATAAATAGTGAAATTTAAAAATTCGCCTTGTGTTAATCCGGAAATTCATAAGCGCAGTACGGCGGTACTTTTCATATACGAGACGTAAACAATTTAACCCAAACTATCCAAATGAAAAAACTTAACTTACTCTTAGCTTTATTTATTGGACTTCTGATTTTCTCATCTTGTTCGAATGACGATGACGATAATGAAACTGAATTATCAGTAGTTGGAGGTTGGACTGTAGGTGCAACTACATTAAATGGAGAAATAATTACTAATCAAAGTATTACTCGATTATTGTCTGCCGAAAATAGAGCAGAATTTAGATATTTAATTCTTGTTGGAGAAGGTGATTTAGAACTAACAGTTTTCCAGGGTAATTGGTCAAGGGACGGTAATACATTAACAATAGTTTTTGATGATGCCGACATGGGAACAAATATTTATAATATTACTGAATTAACAAGCAACTCTATGACATGGGAATCTGAAATTTTAGGAGAAGGTATTTTAAAGGAAACTTTAACCAGATAAAAACGCCTTACAACAAACTACCCTGCTAAAAACAAGTAACAATTCATTGATTTTCTACTAGCGTACTGTTATAACTAGCATCCTATAGTAAGCCTGATTTAGCCATGGCAAAAACCCGTTTTAACAACGTATTACAAACCCGCTTCCGCTTTCCAAATAGTTAATAGAAAACCCGCTTTTCTTGAAAGGCGTCTTTTAGTTACCCACCTATTCCAACCCATTACGGTTACCCATAATAAATTATCAACCCACGTTTATAACTTCCCAAAAAAATACGTAATTCTACGTATAGGATAGCTAAGCATAATCCTGTAGCTTCGTTAATTAAGAATAGTAAAGCCCATGAGTATAAAAATGCCCTCTTTTTGCCTGGTAATACTTAGCGTGTGTGCAAGAACTAAAAGTATTGTAAACCACTACTGTCTTTTTTTAGTTAACTATATATTTCAATATCGTTAATAGTAACTATATAGCTTTGTTGTGCCGCATGCAAAATAACATCTTGCAATGAATGGAACTCATAAAATGAAGATAAAAATATTAGTAATCGGCTTGAAATGAATATTTCGCATCAATCCTTTTCACAAGGTGATGCTGCTAATAAAAAAGCATTCGTTTATATAATTGCTCAAGGACATGAGATAAAAGCGAATACATTTTACCACAGACGGATGATTTACATCCTGCAGTAGTTTTATTTCACCGTTGATTCTTTTTGGAACAGAGACTAAGTATTGGTTAACAACTTAATAATAAGCTTATTAACTATGCCTTTACTGTTGTATCTGTTTAACAAATTAAGTAAATTTATTTTAAATCCATAAAATTAGATATTATGAAAACCAAATCTATTGTCAATCAACTTATGATTATACTTCTATTGGTTCTGACAATTAATTGCGATGTTGAAGAACATTGGGGATGGAAAAGATCTCCAAATCCAAACGATGTTATGGACTTTTTAAATGGCGAAGGTGCTTATTCTAAACCTGTAAAGGATGCGCGAATTAGTGTAGTTTGGAAAGACAATTATTACGATTTTATTATTCATTATAGTAATGGTGAAAATTCTGAGTCAAACCCTGGCTGGGGGTGGAAACTTGCAACCACTATTGAAGATGCTTATAATTTTGTAAATACTAGGGGTCGTTACACAACTAAAATTAAGGATTTCAAGATTTGTGGGGTCTGGAAAAACAATCACCCTGAGTACTATATTTTTTATAAAACAGGGCAAATAAAAACCAATTGGGGTTGGAAACTGGCAACTAACCTGGATGACGCTAAAAATTTTCTTAATGCGGAAAGTAGCTATACCAGACCTGTTAAATTGGCTCGTATTGCCTCAATTCATAAAGGAAGCCATACCGAATACTACATATTCTATCAATTTGCTTCAGCGGAGGATTCAATAAGCAATTTCCTTTGGAAAAAATCATTTGATCCTGACGATGTTATGCAGTTTCTCAATGGGACAGGTGAATATGGGGATCGTGTTAAAGGTTATGATATTTGCGCTGTTGAAAACGAAAATAGAACCGAATATATCGTTTTTCACAATAAAGGAACAAAACTTTGGTTAACCGGGGCGATTGAAAATGAACGATTTGTTAAGGATGAACCAATTGAATTAAAGGCGTTTCTAACCAGTGATTATCCAACAGTTGATTCACAATTGGAATGGAGTTCCAGTATCGATGGAGTTCTGGGGAATAGTGCGGCTTTATCTTTAAATCATCTTTCAGTTGGAAATCACACAATAACTGTTAATGGATATAATAGATCAGAATCTGTTTCGATTAGAATATTTAATGATTTATGGGAACTTTACCAAGCAGAGCCTTCCCAAGCAGAGATTGACAGGGTAATGAATGATTTTGAGTTTCATTTTGTAGATCGCCCTGGAGAAGATGAGAGCTGGTCAGCTTACAATACATTCGCATTTGATCAAAGTTCAACTGACCCTTCAAAGATTATTGCTATCGCTAAAATTGATTTACTCAGGCATCAAAGATTTTCAGAGGATAGTCCATTCACATCTGGAATTTCTTTCTACGAGCATTTAAAACAGCACATTAGTGATATTTATTTATATCTTGATTGTGCCAGCAACACTGGAGGTGGGGGCGATGTAAGGTTGCATAGAAATTTTAGTGTATGGGATATCAGGAAAAGTGGAACTTTAGAAGATCCAGAAGCATGTAAAACTCCTTTTGACACTCGTTCCTTATCACAATATATAAAACCATTATATCTTCTAATGCATGAGGTAAGGCATAGTGAGTCCACCGATGCTCGACATGTAAATTGCAACGGCATGGGTAATATGGATCCATATTTTGAAAATGGTAGTGGTCATGCCAGTGCTGCGCTTTACCTGATGTGGGTATTTAAATATGGCCTATATGATCCAGAAAACATAAAAACAGAAGCCCGGAATACTGCCATGATGCTTTTGAATACCCGGTTTTGTGCACCACCAAGTCATTCAAATGAAAATGTACAGGTTATTTTAGATGAACTATTAGAATGATTTTTAAAAACCATTCGAAGATTACGTTTTACTGTTTAAAACTATTGCAATGAGTAAAAAAAATATTTTAGTAGTGCCATTCCTTTTTGCTCGTGTCTCGCAGATTTTGCTTCGCCAGTTCGCTTCGCGCGGGTCTATTGGGTTTTTATTTGCTAAATTAGCGATCTAATCAACGGCAACTAACTTTATACTAAACTTGTGTAAACTATGTATCTTAACGAACATTAAAAAATGAGATAATGACAAAAAACCTACTTCTGATTTTAACAATTCTGACTTTCCTATCATGTGGAAATGAAGAGGATAAAATGATTTATAAAACAAAAGGCGGAGAATTTGCTTCTAAGCCAGGAAATTTTATAGCTGACTTCCCTACAGAACCGAATTATTCTGCGATTGATAATCAGATCGGACTTGATAAATTTCAGATCCATTTATTTCGCTCGACATTAGGTCCAAATAAAATTTTTACTATTGAGTACTTAGATTACCCTGAATATATGATTAATTCAATGACTGACGCGCAAATTTATTCGCAAGGAGTAACTAATTACTCAAACAAAATGGATAAAGCTTTTAAATTGGAATTTCAAAAATCAATTGAACAGCACGGATTGAGTGGTCATTACTTTGTCCTAAATCTTAAACAAAACGCAATTGAAAAAGGAATAAAAGGTCATATTCAAGCAACACTATTTAGAAAAGAAAATAGAGTTTATACGGTTACTTATATGGGAAAGGATGATAAAAATGTGGATCCGTTTATGAAATCATTTCGTCTGATAAAGTAACTGCATACAACAAAGTCCTGTAGTAAAAACAAGTAAAAATGCATTAATTTTTCACTAGCGTACTTTTATTAAGCCTAATCTAGCAACGGCAAAAACCAGTTTTAACAACGTATTACACACCCGCTTCCGCTTTCCAAATAGTTAATAGAAAACCCGCTTTTCTTGAAAGGCGTCTTTTAGTTACCCACCTATTCCAACCCATTACGGTTACCCGTAATAAATTATCAACCCACGTTTATAACTTCCCAAAAAAATACGTAATTCTACGTATAGGTTATGTAAGCATAATCCTGTAGCTTCGTTAATTAAGAATACCAAAGCCCATGAGTATAAAAACACCCCCCTTTTGCCTGGTAATACTTAGCGTGTGTGCAAGAACTAAAAGTATTGTAAACCACTACTGTCTTTTTTTAGTTAACTATATATTTCAGTATAGTTAATAGTAACTATATAGCTTTGTTGGCAAACATTTAAACGAAATGGATAAAAAAGAAATAATTGTAACAGATAACCAATCTAATATCATTGAAACTCAAGTTCAAATGATAACTGGATTTTTAGCAGATTTAGGTTTACCTTCTGATAATATAATCGCCTCTAACCAAGAAAGAGGAATAATAAATAAAACACTTCCTGACTACATATCAAAACTTCCTGCGGACTTGAAAAAAGACGCAAGGTATCTATCAAAATTTGTAGTTGGTGCAGGTTTTGGATTATTTGATTATGCTCTAAATTCGATTTGGAACGAAGTTACTTTAGCGTTAAGAAATAAGGCTATTACATACGGTCTCGATATTTTCTTTGACGCTTCTGTTGGAGGAAAAATGAGAGAATTATATAATTCCGAAGAAGATTTAGGTGGATTAAAAGATAACACTCTTCTGAACACGTGTAAAAAGCTAGAATTAATCACAGAAACCACTTATAAAAAACTCGCGCATATTTTGGATATGAGAAATGATATTGGGATTTCTCATCCAACAAACTATACAATAAACGCTTTTGAGTTAATGGGTTGGTTTCAAACCTGTATTCAGGATGTTTTGCAAGATATGCCATCTGATTCAGCAATTCAGGTTAAAGCATTTATTGAAAACTTAAAAAAATTAGACACAATAATAGAAGATGAAAAGGTTCAAAAAATACAAGCTCAAATTTCTAGCCTTTCATCGCAACATTGTAGTAGAATTTTAAGAACGATTTTTGGCCTTTATGTTTCAACTGACAGTAATCAAACTTTAAGAAAAAATATTTCTAAAATAACACCAATAATTTGGGGTGCATCATCAGATGAAATCAAGTACAAAATTGGCATTATGGTAGAAGGTTACAACAATAATCTTCATACTGAAAAATATAAAAGAGGTTGCGAATTTTTTGAAATCGCAAATGGCAATAAATACAGAACTAAATCGGAAAGAATAATAAATTTAGAAAACCTATCAAATGAGTTAAGAGAAGCTCATTTTGGATATGACAATTTCTATAATGAAGTACCTGTTATAAAAAAGATTATGACATACTTCGAGGATTCAACTGATATTCCGAATCAAATTGCACGTAATCTTATTCATTCTGTTATGCTATGCAGAATAGGTCGTGGATTGACATACAATAGAGGGGTTTCACCATCTGGAAAAGAGTATTATATCCAATTATTTAATATGCTTAAAGATGATTTTATTCCAATGTTTATAGCTCAACTGTGTGAATTTGACATTCAACAAAAAATAAGCAGAAACATTGGAATGGAGCAAGCATTAGAAATGATAGCTGAAGTAAAACATAATATTATCAATGAAAGATATATTGAGTCTTTGGATTATCTATTAGCAGAATTCCCGAAAACTGAAAGAGCTATATTCAATACCAAATTCAAGAAACTTTCTATTGGGTTTTTAACTTGGGATGAATAATAAAAACGATTTGCCAACAACGTATATAAAACATAGTGCGAGTAGTCGCTAATACGAAGGTTCGGGCATTTTTTGGGAAGTCGCCAAATTTTTAAATTTGACAAATTGCCAAAAATAAAATAATTAGTAAAATTTAAAAATTCGGCTTGTGTATCATCCGAAATTTATCGCTTTTTTTCAGCGCTACTTTTCATATCCGTGATCGTTAGGTGCAAGACGAAAAAACCAACCAGCTAAAATTTATGATTAGGATAATTGAAATTGAAAACATAAAAGGCATTGCACAAAAAACCTTTGACCTCGGAATTTATCCTAATAAACCAAGCTTATTAGTTGCGCCAAATGGATTTGGAAAAAGTTCATTGGCTACTGCATTTAATTCAATGAATAATAATCGGATTATTCTTGCAGAAGACGACTTCCACTCTGAAAATATGAATAATTTGCCAAGAATAGCGATTGAATATGTCCAAGAAGACAAAACAGTTCTGAATTTAGAAGCAACAACTAATTCAAATACAATCAGCTCACATTTTGATTATTTTGTAATAAATAATTTAACTAAACCAAAAGGGATCGGCTCTCGATTTGGAAACGCAACGGCTAGATTAGAAATAAAAGATGTTGTCTTAGTAGATAGAATTCCAACCAATACACCATTTGGATATTCTTTTAGAAATAGCAAAGATGCTTTTGGCAATTGCGGTAAGGTTCTTCCAAACGCAAACTCAGTTTTGAACAATCTAGTTTTAGTAGAAAAATTAAGTGAAAATTACCAAGCATTGGAGCGTGCTAATGGATTATTAATTCAGAGAAGGTTAAATGAAATAATAGCTCGTATAAATGTTCAAGATGAAACAGCAACAGCCAACGTTTTAAATAACTGGGTCTCTCTTAACTGTTTAAATGACTTAAAACAAATTAATTATCTTAATACAATTGGAGATTTAATTAATGAATTTGATATAGGCTATAATTGTGAGGCAAAAAGCTATTTAGCTGCCATTCAGATAGCCGCACTTTATAATACTAATTCAAACACTTTTAAAGCGGCTTGTACTTTTAGTAATTATCGTTTAGATAAGCAACGTTTTGATGAAACTCTTACGACTTTCAACTGTACTTGGAGAAATATTAGTACAAGTCAAACTGCTGGTAAACTCGTAGTAAAATTTCCCCAAGCAATCCATATTTCAAATGGTCAAAGAGATATTTTGACCTTTATATCAATGTTATTTAGAGCAAAAAGACACTTAAAAAAAGGAGCTAATATTTTAATAATAGACGAAGTATTTGATTATTTAGATGATGCTAATCTTACAGCTGCACAATATTACATTACTCAATTTATAAAAGATTATAAACTTGCGAACAAGAGAATTTATCCTTTAATCTTAACACATTTAAACCCTAATTACTTTAAGAATTTCACATTTAGTAATCAAAAAGTCTATTATCTCAACAAATCAAATATTCAAGTTGCCCAAGGAATAATCAATCTATTGAGAAATAGGGATGATTTAACGATTAAAGCAGACGTATCTAAATATCTTCTTCATTACGACCCAGGAGTGATAAACAAAAGGGCTGAATTTAGAGCGCTTTCCATACCAGAATTGTGGGGAGAAAATGATAATTTTGAAAACCACGTAAATAACGAAGTCCAAAATTATTTAACCGATATTCCTTACGACCCTTTTGCGGTATGCGGAGCATTACGTCTAAAAATTGAAAGAATCGCATATGATAAACTTCAAAGCCCAGAGGCTAGAACTGCATTTATTGGAGTCCATAAAACTAGGAGTAAACTAGAAAAAGCAGAAGAAATGGGAATTGTATCGCCAGAATCACATTATCTTTTGGGAATAATATACAATGAAGGAATGCATTGGAGATTAAATCAAGACAATGTTTCACCTATCGCTTCTAAACTAGAAAATTTAACAATAAAGAAACTGATAACGGATGTTTTTGCTTGAAAGAAACATACGGAAAAGGCCAGCACCTAACAAAGAACTGAGGTAAAAAACAACACTTTTCTTCATTAATTTTAGACATTATTAGTTTAGGCTTAGAGATTCATTTAATTGATCCACTACGCTTATTTTTCACTCGGTTTTTAATTCAAAAACTATATTACTGAAACATAAGTTTCATCGTATGGTCTGCCAGATTTAGCTATTGCAAACGCTTGTTTTAGCAACTTGTTGGCTACAGCAATCAATGCCAGTTTTTTGCTTTTCCCTTTGTTCACTATACGCTCGTAAAGCGCTCTGCAAGCTTTGTTACACTTACAGGCATTAAATGCACATAAAAATAATAAATTCCGAAGCTTCCTATTTCCAACTTTACTAATCCTACTGCGACCTCTCACGCTACTGCCGGACTCTCTTATGGTTGGTGTAATCCCAGCATAACTGCATAATTGAGAAGCATTCTCAAACTTCTGAAAACCATCCGTAATTACTATTAGAAAAAGGGCTGTCTTTAGACCAATTCCTGGAATACTAGTTAATAAAGTTAATTGACTTTGCTGGTCTGCCTTTACAAGGCTTAGCAGTTTCTGATCGATTCCTGCAATCTCTTTTTCCAAATGCTTAAGATTTCTTTTTAATGAACTATAGACATGCTTTGATGGCATACCAAGAACTTCTTCGCCATGGAGCTTGTTCTTTGTCGCTGTACGCTTCTTTATATAACTATCCAGTAGTCTAAAGAGTTGCAAACATTCACTTTGAACATCTGTTAAGGCATTGTAAAGGGGCACTTCATTGATTTGACCATACTCACAAATCGCTTTAGCATCACTTCTATCGGTTTTCACTTTGGCGAGTCTCATCTGTATAAATCGTTTTACCGATAACGGATTTACTACAGACACCGTAACTCCTTTTTTGTAAAGAAACTGAGCAAGCAGGTAATGGTAGTAACCTGTGGCTTCCATCACCACTAAACTATCCTTAGGTAATACCTTAAGAAATTTCTTAAATCCTGCCGCATTGTTTTTAAACTGTAAGTGACCAACTTTACTACCATAACAATCAAAGACATCTTTACTAATGTCAATTCCAAAAGTTTCTTTATATTTATTCATAAGAACTGATTTATGAAAGAACAGCCTACTATACTCACAACAACTTGAAAACGAGATCTAGTGTCTCACAGAACTGAACGTGATAAAAGTAGAAAAGAGAGAGGATTATCAGTGTTGTCGAAGTCAAAAGCTTCACCGTATATATTAACCTTAATTCTCTCTTTTGTTCTTTCTGATTTTGTAACTAATTTATTGAATTGTAAACTTAAGCTATATATAGCAGATTGGGCGATTAGTGTTTAATCGAAAGGTCAGTTTTAATTTACAAAGTCGCCAAATCTTTTTAGATTACCCCATAGGGAAATATGAAATAAATTTGGTATTAAAAAAGAAAAATTAAAACAAAATAAAAAGATTTGGCTTGTAGCTAAACCGAAAATAATTGCTTGTTTTCTGCCCTACTTGCCATATATTTAACGTTGTACACAGCCAGAAAAAACTAAATGGAAGAAGAATCATTAATAAACAAACTTGAATTACATTATTATTTTGATGAAAGTGATGATTCTCATACAATGAATGCTTTTGTGAGAAATAGATGTGAATTTGAATTGCTTCAAATTTATAATGAACTTCAAAGAGAATTAGAAACAGATGTTAAGATAGAAACGGAAGCCTTTGAAGAAGGTGGGTTGACCGAACTATGGACTTTCCTTTCTGATAATGCAGTGCCAATTACACTACTATTAACGGGATTGTCACAAGCACTTTCTAGAATTCCATTACGAAAAACAAAACTCGAAAAGCGGGATTTAAAACTAAGTATTGAGGAGAGAAAATTAAATATTAAGGCTGCAAAAAAAGAGCTGAAAGAAAAGGAAAGACAAAGTGAAATAACTATTGAAAATCTGAATCTGATTATTGACACAAATCCTAAAATATTAAAACACCTCTCAAATTATTATAAACAACTTTATAGCTACCCGAAGGTTAAAAAAATATCAACAACAAAACTTAAGAAAAATAAGCAGAAAGCGGAAGAACCAATTTTTGTTCAAAGAACTGACTTTTATAAATTCATAATTGAAAGTGACGATTTAGAATCAATTATTGATGAAAATGCCACAATAGAAATTATTTCACCTGTTCTAAAAAAGGGTAAATACAAGTGGAAAGGAATATATGAAAATGCACAAGGTGTTATTGACTTTTATATGAAAGATCAAGTTTTTAAACAGTCTGTAATTGCAGAAGGTATAGAATTTAAAAATGGGACTTTCATAGATTGTGTATTAGAGATTTCAAGAAAAATAAATGAAGTTGGAGAAATTTTCAATTCATCTTTTTCTGTTGTAACAGTTCTTAAAAAGCATTACGAGAATGTAGTTGTTGAAACACCCCAAGGAAAACAATACAGACAAACAAAAGAGGCTGAAAAAAATCAATTTAAGTTATTTGATAATGATGATAAAAAAGAATAACCCAGTGCACAACAATGGCTATAATTAATACGAGTTTCAGTGCTTAACCCAAAGTTTAGAGCTTTAAACTAAGTCCGCCAAATCTTTTGATTTGGCTTTATGAACAAAAAAGATAAAATAAAAAGTTTTGGCTAAGTGCTTAATCGAAAGTTTACTACTTTTAATTCCCGCACTATCCATAGCATAGACGTTAACATCAACAAGGTTAGAAACTAATTTAGTGTAAAGTCTAATCTTTAACTTGTGTAAAGGATGTCCCTTAACGAACATTAAAACCTACCTATGAAAAACATTACTTTACTATTGCTTTTTACTATCACATTAGCTTCTTGTCAAGAGAATAAAAAGAAAACTGACGTAACTGACGATTTTGAAAAATCATACAAAGAACAAAAGGATTCTGATTTATTGCCAGAGCATACGGAACATTTTGATTCTATAAATAATTTATATTCTAACTACAAATACAAAGTAGCATTTGACGCACCTAACCATTGGTCTTCAGACTCTGGTATTTCTGAACATACAATCTTTCGAACTTTCCAAGCAGATTCAGCTATCACTTTTGCTATAAATGTAATTGAACTTAAAGTTTCTGAAAAGGAAAAAACACCTGACGTTTGGGAATTCTATCAAAGCCAAAAAGAACAAATGGATTATCCTTATAAGGTTTTAATCCCAAAACAATTTAACACAACTGTAAAAGATTTTGAAGCGAGTAAAACATATATAAAGAACAGAAAAACAGTAAAAAGACAGTTTAGTTATTTAGTACGTGAATTAGATTTTGAGTACAGCAATACTTCTATTGTTTATCAAACTTTTATTAATAATCTCACCTATACTTTTAGTTTAGACGTACCGACAATGTACTATGACGAAAATCAAGTATTCTATGATAATTTAATAAGGAATGTTAGCTTTCTTTATGGTAAAGATGATGTTAACGATTATTTAAATAAAAAAGACAACTAAATATGGAAAACAGGCAACTTGCGAATGAAATTAATTCTTTAAAAGACACGATAGAATTACTCATTTCGGAAATACAATATTTACGTAATGACCTTGAAATCACAAATAAAGCTAACGAGGGAGTGAAATTTAGAATGTCTGAATTGGAAAATGCTCTGAATAGTAATTAATAACAGTTTATAAAACCGTATAAAAATAATTGTGGTTTAGTGCTAAAAAAAAGGTAGTTGCGTGTTTGCTAAATTAGGTGCTTAAACACGCCACTAATCATACACAAAAACGTTAGCCACAAATAAAACACGTTCTAAATCGAACTAAACTGTTTACTATAATTTTGACTTAAATTTTCACTTATGGAACATGAAAAAATCAAAAAACGACTATTAGAGATTAAAGATATAAATGATGACCGACAATCTAAATACTTTAGTTGGTTAAAAAATATAATAACAATTAGTGTTGGATTAATTGGAATATTGGTTTCTCTAAAACCTGATAAATTTAATGCGGAAATCGACGCGATTTACTTTGTAATAACAATATCTACTCTTGCACTAGGTATCTTCTCAGGCGCAATACTGCTTTATAGCGAGATGCATATATTAGATAAATATCGTCAAAAAAAACAAGAATATTTACAAAAATTAATGGACGATGAACATTCTATAATAGAATTAGAGTGGATTTATAGACCAAAAATATATAATATAATTGAGTTTCTTTGTTTTGGTGGTTTTGCTGTTTCTTTAGTTTCTTTAGTTATATATTCAATTGTTAGCTCCTTCTAATATTCATTTATATACTATTAATAGATCAGAATAAAACAGTGGCTAACATAGTACCGTGGCAAAAAGCCCAACGCAATAATCATTACGTGTTATTAGAACAACTCCTTTTAAAACTTGATTGGGCCACCTATTTTTTATCCCTTAATCCAAAACAGGCAATACAAAATCATCTAGCGCACTCTTTTGCTTCATTAATGCCTCTATAGCATCCGCATGACGAGGGGCTTCCGCAGATAAATTTACGGGGCCGTTTTCTGTAATTAAAATATCGTCTTCTATACGCACCGCAATGCCCCACCATTTTTTGTCACAAGGGCTGCCTTCTGGAATATAAATACCCGGCTCAACCGTTATTACTTGATTGGCTTCTAAAGGGCCGTAAGTTCCCGGGTCATGGACATCTAAGCCAATGTGATGTGAGACCCCATGCGGTAAATAACTGTGCTTCATGTTTTCGTTTTCAATAATACCCAATTTTGCTAGGCCTTTATTAACAACTTGCTGCGCAGCCTGATTACTGGCCCAAAAGGCATTACCTACTTTGCAAGCTTCAATACCCGCATCTTGCGCTTCTAAAACAATATCATAAATCGCGCGCTGTTCTTTGTTAAATTTCCCATTAGCAGGAATCGTTCTCGTAACGTCTGCCGTATACCCATGATATTCTGCCCCTAAATCCATTAACACCAAATCGTTCGCTACTTTCATTTTTGAGTTTTCAATGTAGTGTAACACACAGCCATTATTTCCGGCACCAACAATACTGGGGTAGCCTTCATATTCACTACCATACTTTTTGTAAACAAACTCATGAACGCCTTGAATTTCTGTTTCAGACATGCCAGGATGCATGGCTTTCATGACTTCAATTTGACCTTGTGCCGAAATACGAACCGCTTTAGTTAACAACACCAGTTCTTCTGGCGTTTTTGCTTGTCGTAATTCTGCCATAAAAGTCGCTAAGCCCCTAGTGTTTAAATTATTTTTTTTAGGTTCTGCCGCTATTTTAATAATAGTCTCTTTGACCTCTTTTCTTAAGGCATTGGTTTCGGCAGACACATATTTAGAAATATGTTCATCGGCCTTCAGCTCTGGATATTCTGTATAGATCTCTCCTATTTTTTGAGCGACATTAGCACTGTTTTCAATATCGGTAGCTTTTATGGTCATTTTAACCCGTCGTACCATTTCAGACTCTTGTGCATCTGGATCAAAGCCTATTTGCGATTTAAAAGTATTAACCAAATCATACAAATCGGCTTTATTTCGTTCAGAATCTCTATAATCGTCATTGAAATTATTAAAGAAAACGGTATCAAACTTCGCGTAATCGATTCCTGAATCTAAAAAAGCTTCTCCATTTAAAACCATTTCAAAACCAAGTTGTTCTTTGGCACCTGCAATACCTAAGCGGTAACCGGTCCACTGTTCGGCACGTTTATCTTTTTCCTGAACGAAGAGCATTTCATTAAACGCTACACCCTCAGAAGTCGTTTGCGTTTCAGAAAAAACAACTAAAGCCGTATTGGGCTCTTTATAACCGGTTAGATAATAAAAATCTGGATCTTGGTGGTATATATAATCTACATCATTGGCTCGATTTCTCACCGGATTTGCAAAAAATACAGCCACACTATTGGCTGGTATTTTAGCACGCAACGCTGCCCTTCTATTCTTGTGAAATTCTGGTTTTAGATAATCTGTAGGTGTGCCATCCTGAGCAAAGACCACTGCCGTAAATAAAAAAATAAGCGCTAAAAATTTCGTGTTCATTTTGATTCAAATTTTTTGATGCTGAAAATTAAGCATTAAATTGAAGTTTAGGCACAAGCGTTAAATAAATTAACAAATTTTTAATCGTTTTATTGTTGAAACCAACCCGATAATTTTTGATACTTTTGCTTTAGAATTTTAGGAAGTACTCTAAAGATTTCTAATAACACAGCAGTAAAAAAGTATAAAAACATTAATTATAAAATTTTTCGCTTTCGCGGAAATAAAAAAAATACGATTCAATGAAAAACACAGCGCTTACAGCAACTCACGAGGCACTTGGTGCAAAAATGGTGCCCTTTGCAGGCTATAATATGCCCGTACAATACGATGGGGTAAATATTGAACACGAAGCCGTTAGAAAGGATGTTGGTGTTTTTGATGTATCGCACATGGGCGAGTTTTTAATTGAAGGCCCTCATGCTTTAGCGTTAATCCAAAAAGTATCTAGTAACGATGCTACCAAATTAACTATTGGAAAAGCACAGTATGCTTGTTTACCAAATGATGATGGGGGTATTGTAGACGATTTACTTATTTATAAATTAAATGAAGAACAGTATTTATTAGTCGTAAATGCCAGTAATATTGAAAAGGATTGGAACTGGATCAGCTCAAAAAATGATGTTGGTGCGGTACTTAAAGATATCTCTGAAGACTATTCTTTGCTAGCAATTCAAGGACCAAATGCCGTTACAAAAATGCAACCCTTATCAAGTCATGATCTCTCAGAAATTAAGTTCTATAACTTTATTGTTGGTGATTTTGCAGGTATAGAAGATGTTATTATTTCTGCTACGGGTTATACCGGAAGTGGCGGATTTGAAATCTATTGTAAAAACAGCGATGTCAAACAAATATGGGATAAAGTGACTGAAGCTGGCGCCAAGCCAATTGGTTTAGCTGCTCGTGACACCTTGCGTCTGGAAATGGGTTACTGTCTTTACGGAAACGATATTGACGATACAACGTCTCCATTAGAAGCTGGTTTAGGTTGGGTAACCAAATTCACCAAAGATTTTACAAATTCTGAAGCTTTAGCAAAACAAAAAGCACAGGGTGTTGCTCGTAAATTAGTCGCTTTTGAAATAGACGCGCGTGGTATTCCACGTCATGGTTATGATATTGTAGATGGTCAAGGCAAAAAAATTGGTGTGGTAACCTCTGGAACCATGTCTCCAATGCTAGGTAAAGGCATAGGCTTGGGCTATGTACCAACTGTTTTTGCAGATGTTAACAGTAAAATTAACATCCAAATTAGAAAAAATGCTATCCCTGCAACTGTAGTAAAATTACCTTTTTATAAGGGCTAATCATTTCTATTAAATCTTGAGGTCTGCTTAAGCACAGTCAAAACCTGAATTAGTGGTTTATATTAGATTGTCATTAAATGTTTCTCAGGGTGACAATAGTTTAAAACTATTTTAGTTTTAATACTTAATGAAAAAAGGAGTAGACAAAAAAAATAGAATTCTCGTTTTAGGAGCAAGTGGTTTTTTAGGTGAAGCAATCTATAAAGAACTCTGCTCCTATTTCCGAACGTTTGGTACCTATAGAACTGATAACTATACCTTTGATAAGAACCAGCATTATTTTCAATATAATGTTGAAGAAGATGATATTTTCGAAATTCTTGAGGCTGTAAAACCTACGGTAATTGTCTCTGCCCTTCGTGGTAACTTCTCTGCTCAGGTTATCGCTCATGCGCATATTACAGAATATTTAGTAGCCAATAATGCACGTCTTATTTTTTTATCCTCAGCAAACGTTTTTGATGCTTACAGTAAATTTCCGAGCTACGAATTAGATAAAACACTAAGCCACAGCATGTACGGTCATTTTAAAATTAAAATAGAAAATATGCTTTTGCGCTTACCAAAACGCTTAGTGACCATCATACGATTACCTATGGTTTTTGGAGCGCAATCGCCAAGAATAAAAGAAATCAAAGCGTTTTTAAAAGAAGGCTTACCTATTGAGGTGTTTCCTAATTTAATTATGAACGTCACAACAGATTCTAAAGTAACACAGCAAATTCATTATATTATTAATCGTAATAAAACTGGAATTTATCATTTAGGAAGTAACGATTTAGTACATCATGATGATTTTATTAAAGAAATTACAGCGCAGTTAGGAGCTTTAAAACCCTCTTTCAAAAATGTCTACACGACCAACGACGATCGTTATTTGGCCGTAATGAGTAAAGAAAACAAATTACCTAAACATTTACAGTTAGAAAGTAGTGACCTTTTGAAAGAATTGGAGGTTTAATGCTTAGCTTACATCATCACTAGATTTTAAAAAAAAATTCGTGATAAGCTCTTGAATAAGCAGGACTATTCTTATTTTTATAGCTAATTAAACAGCTTGCGAGTCCCAAAGCGTTCGGGAGTACGCGCTTTTTGTAATGAAGTATTAATTAATAAAACAACTATTATGTCTAAACTATCAGAAAAAGAAATCATAAAACACTTAGAGAAATTACCAGAATGGGATTACAATGATAACGCCATACATACTGAGTATGAGTTTAACAATTTTAAAGATTGTTTTAGCGCTATGAGTCGTATTGCTTTTGAATGTGAAGCTTTAAACCATCACCCAGATTGGTCTAATACCTATAATGTATTAAACATTACTTTAAGTACGCACGACGCTGGTGGTGTGACTTTAAAAGATATTAAGTTGGCGCTTGCTATTGAAGGTATTGTTGAGGAAGAAGATGAAGAAGAGTAGCCTATTGATTACCCCAAGGTTTATGTTGGCATGCGTTAACTTAAAAACTAAGGGGCTTTAGTCGTTATTTACATTTTCAAACCGCATAGATTTTTTTTAAATTTGTGACGTAATAATTAATACGTTTTCCGTTGTCGCGGAAATAAAAAAATAAGTTAATATATGGGAAGAGCTTTTGAATTCCGTAAAGCACGAAAAATGAAACGTTGGTCTGCCATGAGTAAGGCCTTTACACGTATAGGAAAGGACATTGTAATGGCGGTAAAAGAAGGCGGTCCAGATCCAGCGAGTAACTCACGTTTGCGTGCAGTGATACAAAATGCTAAGGCTGTAAACATGCCAAAAGACAATGTAGAACGCGCCATTAAAAAAGCCAGTGAAAAGGGTCAAGGGGATTTTAAGGAGGTCATTTTTGAAGGTTATGCACCGCATGGTATTGCTGTTTTAGTAGAAACAGCTACAGATAATAATACACGAACCGTAGCAGATGTACGTAGCTATTTTAATAAGTGCGACGGTAGCCTAGGGGTTTCTGGTTCTGTGGTATTCATGTTCGACCACACCTGTAATTTTAGAATTGAAGCAGAAGGTTTGGATCCTGAAGAACTCGAATTAGAATTTATAGATTTTGGCGCTGAAGAAGTCTTTGCAGACGATGATGGGATATTAATCTATGCCCCATTTGAGAGTTTTGGAGCCATTCAGGCAGAATTAGAAAGACGTGAAATAGAAATATTATCTTCTGGATTTGAACGTATTCCGCAAGTCACAAAGGCCTTGTCTGTAGAACAACAAGCCGATGTTGAAAAGCTTTTAGAAAAATTAGATGATAATGACGATGTTCAGAATGTGTACCACACGATGGAGGAAAGTACTGAGGAATAGCTATTATTTTGTGTCTAACTAGCGTTATTAAACAGTAAAAAGCTACTTCGTAGGTGAAATAGCTTTTTAATGTCGCAGTAGGTGAATGTTTCTTTTTAGGGACTTAGGGCGTAAAGTTTACTTTATGTTTCATCCGGATACTACATCGTAATTGTCTCAATTACAGTACTAACTTAATATTAATTTTAAAGTAATACAACGTTTTCGTAAATTTTTCGACAAAACACATAGTAGATTTTTAGTCCTCAAAAAAAACAGTGAATCATCGACAAAATGCAAAAATCATCGATTAACTGTATTTTGGGATCTTTCCCACCACCCCTTTATAGAAATTATACATGAATCTAAAATCTGCTTCAATGTCATCTGTTGGGTAAAAGGGTTCAGAAATCCTATTCTGTTTATTCTGAAAGTCTAAAGTCATCATGATGATCGGGACTTTTGCAACTTTCGCAATGTAGTAAAAGCCTGTTCGCCATTGCTCTACTTTCTTTCTTGTACCTTCAGGAGCAAAAGTGATTCTAAATTCGTCGTGCTTTTCAAACGCTTTAGCAATGGCTTCTACTTTATTTTCATTTTTAGTTCTATTTAAAGGGACGCCGCCAATAGCTCTAAAATAATAGCCAAATGGCCACGTGAACAATTCTTTTTTTCCTACAAAATTTGTTTTTATACCTATCACTTTCCGAAGTAGAACACCAATATAAAAATCATGCCAGCTCGTATGCGGCACAGCAATAATGACGGCTTTTTTAATGACGTCTATAGACATATTGGTATTGCCAACAATTTTCCAACCTAATAGTTTAGAATATATAAATTTGGCTATTTTTTGCATACTACATTTTCTCGTATAATTCTCTTAAAGCTTCACGTGTTATGGTCTTTTTCCAATTTTTACCAATGGCATTTTCCCAAAGAGGCTCCAGACTTAAAGCCACATCAATCATGGTGTCAAACTCTTTATCAGATAAATCGGCACAAATACCAAGCGGTAATTGAATGTCATGTTTGGCTTTCATTTCTTTAAAAAGCCTAACGCCCTCCGGGTAATACGCTTCTAAATGGTCAAAAACGATACAATTCCCGATACCGTGTTTTATTCCTAATAAGTAACCCAAACCATAACTTAATGCATGAGCAACACCCACTTGCGAATAGGCGATACTCATACCGCCATGCCAACTCGCCATCATCAGTTTATCCTGTGCCTCTTCATTTGATAGGCCATTACCTATAAAAATGTCTTTACACAACTCAAATGCTTTTTCTCCATAGCTTTTACTAAACGCATTTAAATAGGTCCCGTTAAGTGACTCTATACAATGTATATAGCAATCCATGCCCGTATAAAACCATTGTTCTTTTGGCACATCTTTAGCTAATTCAGGATCTAAAACGACCTGATCAAAAGGGGTGTAATCACTATTAATACCTAGCTTGCGCTCTGGCCCAGTAAGTATGGTTGTGCGCGAGACCTCTGCTCCTGTTCCAGAAATAGTAGGCACGCCAACATGATAAATGGCTGGATTTTTAACCAGATCCCAACCTTGATAATCTTTAGCCTCGCCATCATTGGTAAGCATAATAGAAACCGCTTTAGCAACATCAAGTACGCTTCCGCCACCAATACCAATAATTCCAGAGGGGAGTTCTTTAAAATTTAAAATAATCTCTTCTACCAACTGGTCTATTTGATCTGTTTTCGGTTCTTCTGCTGCAGAGACATAAACAAGTTTATCTTCATAAGACAACGGGATTCTTGAGGTTAGCCAAGGATCTCCTTTAAACACATCATCAACAAAAAATATAAATGGGGCTTTGGTATTTAATCGTTTGGGTGAAATAATATCTCCTAGCTGATTAAAACTACCTCGTCCAAAAATCACTCTGGACACCATTGGAAAATTTCTAAAACTCATTTATTTAATCAAATTTATGCGCTTTGGCATTTAAAAATTCTTGAAAAGCATCCGGAAATAAACTCTCGTAATACCTCTCAACTAATGCATGGTTTAAACTAATTGAAACAGTCATAACCCATTGTTCTTCAGCTTTTTCATATTTTGAAAATACTGATTTTAAAACCGATTCTTTTTGTCCCGAAAACTTAAACCAAGGCATCGCCGAACAATGCACGCAATTTAAGCCATTTTGTGGTGGATACAAATCGTTTGAACGTTCAATTGTATTTTTTTCTGAATTTAATTGGTCTGGATCATTATCATATTCAGTAAATGAAAAACCAAAGGGTTTATAAACCCTCAATAAAGGTGCTGAAGCATGAATCAGCGCACAATCAACAACCTCTTTATTCTCCGTTTTATACCTTAAATTATCCAGGCTAATAATCGCTTTTTGCCCCGCATGTAAACACGCTGCAAAAAAACGTTTCGCCTCTCTTTTTGCAAAAGCATAGACCTCAGTGACGTTAAAAGGAATGCTGAACCTCAAGTAAGGACTAGCTAAGGCATTAAAATGCTGAAAATGTAATGCTCTACTCCAGATATTTAAGTCAATTGTTTTCAATATCTTAAGCGATTAATTGTATGGTGTCTCTTAAACTGGAAACCGTTGCAAAGGTTTTATTGTCCTGTTTATTCACTGTAACTTCTTCATGTGCCCAAGTGGTGTGAAAAGGAATATGAATTGCTTCTGCGCCAATATTTATTAAAGGCAAAACATCAGACTTGAGCGAGTTGCCAATCATTAAGAACTCTGAAGGCTTAATATCTAAATGCTTTAAAAGCTTAGAATAGTTGGCTTCTTTTTTATCACTCAACACTTCTATATGATGAAAATAATTAATTAAACCTGACTTTTCCAATTTACGTTCCTGGTCAAGTAAATCGCCTTTTGTGACCAAAATTAATCGGTAATCTTTAGAAAACGTTTTCAGCACCTCTTCTACACCATCCAATAACTCCACAGGTTTGTTTATCATGTCTTTACCTATCGCTAAAATCTTAGCTATGGTTAAATTAGAAACCGTATTATTGGACAATTCTAAAGCCATTTCTACCATAGACAAGATAAAACCTTTTACGCCATAACCGTAGACTGGAAGGTTTTCCATTTCCATTTTAAACAATTCCTGATCTATTTTATTAGGCGTTTCAAATTGGCTTAATAGTTTGGCAAACGCTTCTTCGGCATCACGAAAATAGGTCTCGTTTACCCAAAGGGTATCGTCTGCATCAAAGCCTATAACCTTTATGTTTTTATAGCTTACTTCCACAATTTCTTTGCACGTTCTAAGTCTTCAGGTGTATCAATTTCTACACCCTGTATATTAGTTTCTACCATTTTAATACGTTTACCATATTCTAAATAGCGAATACATTCAATTTTTTCTGAAGCTTCTAAAGTAAGCATTGGTAAATGGTAAAAGTCTAGCAAGGCCTCTTTTCTAAAGGCATAAACACCTTTATGTTTGTAATATTTAGTAGCAACTTCTTTATCGCGCGGAAACGGGATTGGGCTACGAGAAAAATAAAGTGCGAAATTCTTTTGATCTACAATCACCTTTACTGTATTTGGGTTTTCAATTTCTTCCCAATCTTTAATGTGCACCATTAAAGAGGCTAAATCCACTTCTTTTTTAGTGTCTTCTTTAAATACGCGAATGAGTTTCCTTAACGAATCAACCTCTGTAAAGGGCTCATCACCTTGAACATTCACCACAACATCCACATCCATGAATTCTACAGCTTCAGCGATGCGATCGCTACCACATTCATGGGCTTTTTTGCTCATCATCACTTTACCGTTTATAGAGGCTATCTCTTTAAAAATAATATCACTATCGGTCACAACAATCACTTCATCAAAGAGATTGGTTGCTACAGTTGCCTCGTAAGTACGAGTAATAACAGGCTTTCCTCCTAAATCTTGCATAAGTTTACCAGGAAAACGTGACGCACTATAACGTGCAGGAATCATTGCGATTATTTTCATGTAATAATTAAAACATTAAGTATCAAAAATAGAAATAATAAATAGGAATTTAAGCTTTAGTGGTTTTAAACTTTTTATAAATCTTAAAAAAGAGAAATAAAATCAAGAAGACTAAAACTATGGCTACAAAAGGAAGAATAATTGAAATTACAGACATTACAACTGCTGCCCCCGTTTCTACTGTGGAAACCACAGGGTTTGCTATGCCTCCGGTTGAAGCCGTTGATGCCAAACGTGTGGCTCCAGTAGTTCCAGCAACTGCAGCAGCTGTTCCACCTCCAGCGATAATAGCTAAAGCCCAGGTGACTACGGGACTTAAATCGGCAACTGTAGATACCATAACAGCTATTCCCGCAATCGTTGCTAACGGAATAGCTATAGTATCTAAAAGATTATCTACATATGGAATATAATACGCGAAGATTTCCAACAGTGTCGCTACACCAAGAACAATTAAGGCCGACAGGCTTCCTATCCACTGCCAAGATTCGTTTAATTCCCAAGCGCCTAAATAAGCGGTAATACTTAAAGCAAATAAAGGCACAAATACTCTAAAGCCAACTGACGCAGAGAGCCCTATTCCTAAGCAGATACTAATAATGGTTTCTGTGGTCATTTGGTTTACCAGAGTATTTAATGGGTTTAAATCAATAAACCTAAAGATATGAAAACCATAGTAAAAGAACGGCTGTAATTTAACGACTAAACATCCGTTTCAAAATAATCATCTTTAAAACCAATTAAATAAAGCTTCTCTTTTGCTCTTGTAACCGCTGTATACAACCAACGTAAATACTCTTTAGTAATACCATCTGGTAAATAAGGCTGCTCCACAAACACCGTATTCCACTGTCCTCCTTGCGATTTGTGACAGGTAATAGCGTATGAGAATTTAACTTGTAGTGCATTAAAATATTTATTGTTTTTAGTAGCAAGAAATTTCTTGTAATTACTTTTTTCGTCTTCGTAGTCTTTTTGCACTTCCTGATACAAACGATTGGAATCTTCGTAGGGAAGCGAAGGGGTTTCGGCAGATATGGTATCTAACATTAGTACGGTTTCAAAAGGCGTCATTTTAGGATAATCTACCATGCGCAACTTCACTTCCGCAAAGCGAAAACCATATAATTCCTTTATACTAAAGATTTCAAGCACTTCAACAATATCACCATTGGCAATAAACCCAGCTTCTGTTGTTGGTTTCAACCAAAAATAATTGTTTTTAACGACCATTAAATAGTCGCCAGAAGACAATTCATTTTCATTAAATAGAATGCGGCTTCTTATTTGTTCATTATATAGGTTTGCGCGTTTGTTACTGCGAACAATAAGCGCCATTTCTTCATTGCCCAAAGTACTATACGCATCATTAATGGCATCCAAAACATCATTTCCATCAATTAAACGTACAATATCTTTAAAGTTGGCAAGATTAAATTTAAAGCTTTCATAAAAACCACCAGAAATGGCTTCACGCAGTAGTGTCGCATTTTCCAAAATTCCTGAATCCTGCTGTTGTCGCATTACTTCATCAAGTTCCATTTTTGCGACTTCTTTATTATAGGTTAAACTCAATACATTTTCATCTAAAGCAGGGCTTATTTCTAATTTTACTGGCGGTAATTGTGCGGTATCACCTATTAATATTAATTTACATTGATGCCCTTGATACACGTATTGCATTAAATCATCTAATAGCGATCCATTAGCAAACATTTTAGAGTCTCCTGGAGCATCAGGAATCATAGACGCTTCATCAACAATAAAAATGGTGTTTTTATGTTTGTTGGGTTGCAAAACAAATTTTACACCGCCACCCTGCTCTTTTTTTGGAAAATATATTTTTTTATGAATGGTAAAGGCTTCCTTTTTAGAATAATTAGCCATTACTTTTGCTGCTCGACCAGTTGGTGCCATTAATACGGCACTCATTTTAGCCTGCCACAAATTATTAACTAAAGTGCCTATAATAGTAGTCTTTCCAGTACCTGCATAGCCTTTTAGAAGAAAAATAGTATTCGCACGCTTATCTAAAATAAATTCAGAAAGTTGTAATAATAATATATCTTGTTTTGCGGTTGGATCAAACGGAAAATGCTGTTTTATAAGAGAATAAAATTCAGATGAGGTCATTAAAGCGTTTAAAAATTTAAGAATTATTCAAAGATATGATGATTTTTACTCTTATTGGTTTTTACGAATAAAAAAAAAGTGTAGATTTGCGAGAGATTTTTTATTATAATATAACTAAAATTAAAATATGTTTACACTAATTATTGTTGCAGTTGTTGTTATCCTACTAACAGTTGGTATCGTTTGGGTAATAGATAAGTTTATTCCTTCAAAAGCAAAGCCTTTTTTAACCATCGTACTTTGGATATTTATTGGAGCTTTAGGATATTTTACATTTATGTCTGTTTATAACCCAATTCTTTTTAAGCAAGAAAAAGAAAAGCGCTATGCGAAGGTTATTGAGAATTTAGTTGATATTAGAGACTCTCAATTGGCATACAAAGAAATCCATGGAAAGTATACCAAAAGCTATGATAGCTTAATTGATTTTATCGAAAAGGGGCAATTTGCAATTTTAGAAAGAAGAGATACTAGTGTGATAGATGTTGAGAAAACTAAGGCATATCGTGGCATAGAATACAGAATGGAAATTACTATTACAGACACATTAAATTTTGTTCCAGTAAAAGATTCTTTATTTAAAGACTCAAATCGCTATAAGTCAATGCAATATGTCCCTTTTGCTAAAGAAGGTACAGAATTTGTTCTTAACGCTGGGAAAATACAAGAAGAAGAAGGAGGAAACAAAAAACTACCTGTTTTCGAAGCTTATGTTAAGAAAGCAGTCATCTTACATGATCAGGATCCTGATTATGTAAATATTGAAAACAGAGCTTATTCTGTTGAAGAAATTAGTGGAGATGCTATTCGCGTTGGTTCTATGCAAGAAGTGAAAATAAATGGCAACTGGCCAAAATTATATGATCCAAAGTAAAATAGAAACAAAAACACATCCTAAAGAGTTGTCCATTCAAGTGAGTTTGAATGGACTTTCTTTTTGTATACTAAATACAGAATCAAATACTATAACACACCTCAAGAGTTTTCCAAGCTCTAAAAAACAAACACCTCAAGAATTATTAGACCATTTAAAGCATGTTTTTAATACCGAAAACATACTTCATGAGGATTTTAATGCGGTAACCATCATTCACGTTAACGAGCTTTCTACTCTAGTTCCGAAGCCCTTGTTTAACGAAGATATTATTGCCGATTATTTGAAATTAAACGCAAAGATTTTAAAAACAGATTTTATAACACATGATACTATTGCCCTTAACGATAGTGTAAATATCTATGTGCCTTATGTTAATGCTAATAATTTTATTTATGATCATTTTGGCGATTTTACATATAAGCACTACTCTACTATTTTAATTGAATCTGTTATGCTGGCTGAAAAAAACGCTAGTGGATCTAAATTATACATTCATGTTAATCCGTCTCATTTTGAGATTGTAGCTGTTAAAGACAGTGAACTAAAGTTATACAACACTTTCGAATACGACACTCCAGAAGATTTTATTTACTATCTTCTATTTACTACCGAACAGTTGTCGCTCAATCCAGAAACTATTAACGTTCAACTATTGGGAGAAATAAATGATACAGATGCTTTATATAAAATAGCTTATAAGTATATTAGAAACATTTCTTTTGGCAACAGAAACGATCCTTTCGCTTTCGCGGAAAAACCCAATGCAAATCACTCACACTTTACTTTACTAAAAAGCTTATAATGCGCATCATCTCAGGAGAATTTAAAGGTAGGAGAATTACAGCTCCAAAAAAGCTGCCAATACGCCCTACAACAGACATGGCTAAGGAAGCCTTATTTAATATCTTAAACAATCAATACTACTTTGATTCTATCTCTGTTTTAGAGTTGTTCGCCGGTTCCGGGAATATCAGTTATGAATTTGCCTCTCGTGGGACAAAACAAATCACGTGTGTTGACGAAGATTTTGGTTGTATCAAATTTATTAATGAAACTGCTGAAAGTTTTGAGATGCCAATACAAACTATAAAAAGTGATGTTTTTAAATTTCTTGAAAACGCAAAACAGCAAGCCACCATTATTTTTGCAGATCCTCCCTATGAGTTTCCAGTTGAGGAATTTTCTAAAATTCCAGAATTAGTTTTCGAAAATAATCTTTTAGAAAAAGAAGGCCTTTTAATTATAGAACACTCTAAACACACCAATTTATCTCATTTATCAAATTATAAACACTCAAAAAGTTATGGCGGTAATATGTTTAGCTTTTTTGAAACTGATAATTAATCAGCACATTAAGCTTTCTTTTTATATATTAGCTTTTTTAATAGTTAAAAAAAAACAACTTAATATTCCCTAAAATGAAAAACCCTACTCTTTTAAAGCTAGTAATGGCAGTAATTTTATTGTCATTTTCTACAGGATCCGCACAAGAAAACCAAGTAACAAACTTATTAAAATCTTACATTGATGCTTCTAACGAACTAGAAGCAACAAAAGATGTAAACAATGTATTATCATTATTTGACAGTAGTTATAAAAATAATATTGCTTATGTTGGATTGACTGGTGTTGTAAATAAATCAACTATAAATTTTGAGCAATTTTCTAATCAATTAGAAGAAAACTTAAAAAATCAAAATTACAATTTCACAATGTCTGTTGGGGAAATTATTTATGAGTCACAAAAGGAAAGAGCAGGAACAATATCTGCGCTAATTAACTTTGAGTCAAAAATAGACGGAAAGATTGCTGAAAAAGGCACTATTTTATTGAATTTAGTTACTGCCTTGGTTCAAGGTGAATGGAAAATAATTCTTAATAACACGGTAAGAGTATCTGAAGCTAGTGACATAGGTAACTGTGTTTGTTACTTGTTTTCAAAAGGAGACTCTTTCTTTAATGCAGAAACATATTATCCAGCTGGGGTTGAGTACAACAGAGAGTATAAGTCGTTTAGAGTAAGTATTAAGGATGGTAAACGCACTATTGTTAATAGAGGAAACGATGATAAAACCTTTGATTGGGCAGATAACGGTGACGTTTTAGATAACGGTGTCATTATTGGTAATGCTGAAACATCAGACAAAGCGATTCAGGCCGTGTTGTCACGCGTTTATTCTGAAACCTGTACACAAATAAATTTTAGTTAAACCTAAAACTAATAACGATTCAAAAGCCATCTATTTTTAGATGGCTTTTTTTTAGGTTCTATTTATAGTTTCTTCATTAGAGCAGACAGTCAAATCATGTGTCATGACACGCTACTAAAAAGAAATACAATCATAAAATATTACACTTTAATTCATTAATTTTCATTAACTTAGAGAGACATAGGAATTTCCGTGATCTGTTTACTTTTCGTACTTCATATATGTTTTGATTAGCATTAAATCAATTAAAAAAACCACATATTATGAAACATTTAATTTTATTATTGCTCGCCTTCACAGTCATAGTATCCTGTCAAAGAGATGAAGATGCCTTGTCTAAAACAGAACATTCGGTAGAAATTCAAGAACCATCAAATGAAACGGAGCTGCGCAATACGGTACAGAGCATTGCTGCCTCATGGAACACAAATGACCCAACGTTATTCAATAGTAATACCACGGCCGATATTATTAGGAACACCAATGGAACAAGAGCTGCTAATAATCAAAAAGAATATGATAGCACAAACAGACAACCGTTTTTAAATGCTTTTCCGAATTTTAATGTCGCCATTACAGATACTGAAGTCGTAGGGAATATCGTTTACACCAATTGGACCGTAACGGGAATAAATACAGGTGAATATCGGGGGCATCCAGCCACGGGGAAGAACATAAAACTATATGGTCTTAGCATCTGGACCTTTAATGAGGAAGGAAAGGCTGTACAAGAAGATGCTTATTTTGATAGACTCGCCTTATACCAACAATTAGGTTACAAAGAGGTACCAGCATTAACGGAATAAAACGGTGGTCTTATTTGAAATAGAAAACCCTTTTTGAACATTCAAAAAGGGTTTGTCTATAATAAAGTAAATCTATAAGCCGGATTCTGTACTCTTGCGAGCCCTTATCATTTATCTACGTGAACTGTTACCAGCACACTTTAGCTGCCTACCCTCTAACAATCGCGCGTGCACGCTCAAACGTTAGTATACATGACATTGCACCATATAGAGTTTACCTGGTTTCACTACAGCATGACCTGTACATACTTTCTGTTGCACTTTTCCTAGCCTCACGACTGGTGGCTGTTAACCACTATAATTGCACTGCGGTGTCCGGACTTTCCTCATCTTATAAATAAGACGCGATAAGGCGATTTACTTGAGAACAAAGGTACAATTAAGACCCTTATAAATCCAAATTTTAAAAACTTAAAATATGTTGATAACTCTATATAAATTGACAGGTTATACTTTAAATATTCAAGCTGAATTTTTAACTTTGTTACTTATTAAATTAGCAGGTAAAAGATGCTGAAATAAATTCAATAACATTGGAACACTTTGTAGTATCGGCAAGAAAGTACCGCCCGCAAACGTTTAAAGACGTTGTTGGGCAAACGGCTATTACAAATACCTTATTGAATGCTATTGAAAACAACCACCTAGCTCAGGCCTTACTCTTTACAGGACCTCGTGGTGTCGGTAAAACCAGTTGCGCCCGTATTCTCGCTAAAATGATTAATAGCGATGGCAGTGAAACTGGTGATGAAGATTTTGCGTTTAACATTTTTGAATTAGATGCCGCTTCTAATAACTCGGTGGATGATATTAGGAGTTTAACAGATCAAGTGCGTATTCCGCCGCAAGTTGGCAAATATAAAGTCTATATTATTGATGAGGTTCACATGCTGTCTCAAGCGGCCTTTAATGCTTTTTTAAAGACGCTAGAAGAGCCACCAAAACATTGTATCTTTATTCTGGCAACTACTGAAAAGCATAAAATCATCCCAACCATTTTATCGCGTTGTCAGATTTTCGATTTTAAGCGTATTACCGTTAAGGACGCTAAAGACTACTTAAAGTATATTGCAAAAGAGCAAGGGATTACTGCTGAAGATGACGCGTTACATATTATCGCTCAAAAAGCAGATGGCGCTATGCGTGATGCCTTATCTATTTTTGATCGTGTGGTTAGCTTTTCAGGAAAAGAGCTCACGCGACAAGCCGTTACAGAAAATTTAAATGTACTCGATTACGAAACATACTTTACGAGTACAGACCATATCTTAGAAAATAAAATTCCGGAGTTATTGATTCAATTTAATGAGACGCTATCAAAAGGTTTTGATGGTCATCATTTTATTGCAGGCTTGGCCTCACATTTTAGAGATTTATTGGTTTGTAAAAATCCTATAACTATTGAATTACTTGAAGTTGGAGAACAAACCAAAGAAAAATATTTAGAGCAATCTAAAAAAGCCACCCAGGACTTTTTGTTAAAAGGCATTGAACTTGCCAATGAGACCGATTTAAAATACAAAACCAGTAAAAACCAACGTTTACTCGTTGAACTTTGCCTCATGCAGCTTGCCTCTATCACTTTTGATGGAGAAAAAAAAAATAGTAGTCGGTTCATAATTCCGCCTTCCTATTTTAAGCGTATTGGCATCACCCCAGTTCCTGTTAAGCGTCCAGAAAAGGAGGTTCCAACAACAGCAAAGCCTTCCGAAGAAAAAGAACTAAAGCCTGAATTAGCAACGGCAACCAAAACCGCAGAACCTAAGCCAAAACTTATTGTATCTGCAGATAAAAAACCAAGATCTGGCTTGTCTTTAAGTAGCATTCGTGCCAAAAAAGAGCATATTGCTCAACAAAAAGATAATGAACCAGACGAAGAAAATCTTCCAAGGGAACCTTTTTCTCAAGACGAACTTTTAGACGTTTGGAGCACTTTTGTAACGCGCATTGAAGCGGAGGGTAAGATGAATCTAGCCGCTATTTTATCTATAGATACGCCAACTTTAAAAGGCACAACAATACATTTAACCTTTCCAAACGCTACAAATAAAGTAGAAGTAGAACGCCAATCTTTCGATTTACTTCAGTATTTACGTAAGCATTTGAAAAACTATGACATCGCGCTTGAGATAGAAGTTGATGAAGAAATGCAAAAGAAATTTGCTTATACACCAGAAGAAAAGTACGAGAAATTAAAAGAAAAGAATCCGAATATAGAATTGCTTCGCAAGACATTTGATTTAGATTTATAAATTCTATTTCTCGCAAAGGCACAGCGTCTTACTAAACAATTAAAAAACAATTAATCTAACTGGCATCGCGAGCGTAGCGTGGTCATCTTCAAAATTTGAGGTCAATTACACAGTTTGCAACATCATTTCTCCCCGCCATGACGAAATAGTATTACATTTGCCTTATGTATAAATATCTAATCCTGTTATTTCTTTTTTCTGTTGCTTTTATTAGCTGCGATGGCAGAGATCGCGCCTATAAAACTAATGCTGAAGTTTTGAAGGCGCATAAATTACTAGATTCTTTTTCTGAGAAAATTATATATAGACCTGAAAAATATACTGAAGTATTTAATGATACGACTTTCAGTAATGGCTATAAGGTCTCTTTAAAAATGTACACAGATGCGACTAGACATGTGGTTGTGGAATCTAGAAAAGATTCCATAAAGCATAAAACCATATATCGCGACAATAACGTAGAAATCGTAATTACAAAAGATCAAGAAGAAATCCTCAATCTCAAATTGAGCAAGGCCGACGTTATGGTAAAGAAAATACCCTCAGGATTACAACTATCTAACTATTATTTAAAGAATGTCTGGATTGAAACTCTGGAAAACAAACGTTATAATGGCGTACCTGTAATTTATTTAAATTTTTATGCACCCAGTCATAAATCACATAAAATAATGGAAATATTTCCTCTTGGAGGCGGACGGTATCAATTAACAGAAATAGATTAATATGCTAGGACTAAAACTACCTACAGACCCACGTTGGGTAAACATCGTAGAAAAAAACATAGAAGATATTTTAACAGATCATGCGTTCTGTGAGCAGAAAGCAACCAGTACCGCTATTTCGTTAATTGTAAGCTTTCCTGAATACACAGATTTAGTACAGGAAATGGTTGCTTTGGTTAAAGAAGAAATAAGCCACTTTAAAATGGTTCATGATTTAATTATAGAAAACGGCTGGACTTTAGGTCGTGATCGCAAAGATGCTTATGTTGCTAAGCTCATTACTTTTTTTCCTAAAGGTGGTAGCAGGACAACACAATTAGTACATAGATTATTATATGCAGCTTTAATTGAAGCCAGAAGCTGTGAACGGTTTCGTTTACTGTCTGAGGAACTTGAAGATAAAGACTTAGCAGAATTTTATAGAAAATTAATGGTAAGTGAAGCAAATCATTACACTATGTTTTTAGGCTTTGCAAGACAATATGGCGAACGAAAAGAAGTAGACGAAAAATGGCAGAGTCTCTTAGATTTTGAAGCAGAAATCATGAAAGATCTGAGTAAAAGTGAAACGATTCATGGTTAAACATAATACATAGCAAAAAAAAGGCCAATACAGTTGTATTGGCTTTTTTAGTTAGTAATTATTGGTTTGGTTAAAACTTCACACCAAAGCCTATTTGCATATTGGTGTTTTTAGCTTCTATGTTGGTTTCGTCATCAAATACATTTGTGAATCCATAGGAATATCTAACATCTAAAAAGAAATTATCAGTAAGACTATATTCTAGACCGCCAAGACCTGAAAAAGCCAAATTTTGCTGTCCATCTTTATAATCGTGACCTTTTACACTCACTTGCGGCCCAACACCTATGGCTACAACTTCAGTGATTTTATATTTTAAAAATAAGGGCATTTGAATATAATTGATACGCAGAAACTCTGCTTTTGCGCCCTCAGCAGAAAACTGAATTTCCGGAGCAAAAGATACGTTTTCAGACACATAGTATTCTGAAAAAAAACCAACGGCAATTCCGTTTCTGTGTCTGTTTTCTATACCTGCAGGCACATCTGGTTCAAAATCTAAATTAGAAATGTTATATCCTGCACGAACGCCATACAGAGCGTTTTGGGAAAAGCTATAAATTGAAAATAAAATAAATGTAAGTATGAGTACATTTTTTTTCATAAAAAATAAATTTATAATTAATGCCAGAATAGGACAATTAATACAAGCTAATATATATTATTTTCATAAAAATGAATTAATAAAAAGATAAAGTGTATTATTTTAACTTTGTATGGCTCAAAACAGTATCATTATAGACACTTTTTATGATGCCATCTGCAAGCCCTATTTTTGGAACATAAATATCCTTTGCGCCACTCCATTTCATCGCAGACAAATAAATGCGTGTCGCAGGAATGATAACATCTGCTCTATCTTGATTCAAATCTAGCTGCGTGATGCGCTCTTCGTAGGAATACGATTGCAGCATATTATAATAAGACGTTAAATAAAAATAGGTTAACGGCTTACCAATAGCTTTTCCTGAAATTTTAAAAATTTTATTGATGTTACCACCAGAACCAATAACATCAACCTTTTCATAGTCTTTTGTTTGCATTTTTATCCATGCTTCTAACTCTTGCCATGTTTCTTTTTTTACAATATCATTTAGCAAACGCACCGTTCCTATTTTAAAAGATTTTGACACTACTTTCTCTCCATTATGGATAACACTAAACTCCGAGCTTCCGCCACCAACATCTACATATAAGTAGGTTTTATTATTATCGATAAAAGCATGTAAATCTGTCGCCGCAATAATAGCAGCTTCTTCTTCTCCTTCAATGATATCTATAGGAATTCCTGTTTTCTTTAAGATGAGCTTAGACACTTCCTTTCCATTACTAGCTTCTCGCATGGCAGAAGTGGCACAGGCTTTAAATTTATCAACACGATGCGATTTCATCAACAAGGCAAAAGCTTGCATGGTATCAATCATACGCTGTGTGTTTTCTGTTGAAATTTCAGAATTTAAAAACACATCAGCTCCTAAACGAATAGGCACGCGAACTAATGAGCTTTTCCTAAATATAGTTGGCTTATCTCTTTCTTCTATAATATTAGAAATCAATAATCTAACAGCATTGGATCCAATATCTATAGCAGCATATTTTAAAATTTTAAGCATTTAGTTTAGCTTGTTTTTATAGTATTCATAAGTCTCAAATTGAGTTCTTATTCTTGGTTTATTATTCTTTTTGTAATTGTTTTTTTGAGTTTTATCTAAGATTCTTGCTTTCACATTATCATTCCAACAAATTTCAAAAGTATCTATCAATTCTGCTTTTATTTCTTCATCATAAATCGGGCAACTCACCTCTACTCTGTTTTCTATATTTCGTGTCATCCAATCTGCAGACGAAATATACACTTTTGGTTTATTATCGTTACAAAAAGTATATAATCTAGTATGTTCTAAAAACTTATCAATAATACTTATCACTTCTATATTCTCACTCATATTTGGAACACCTGGAACTAAGCAGCAAATACCGCGAACCACCATTCTTATTTTTACACCTGCTCTACTTGCTTCATACAACTTATCAATCATTTTATAGCTTGAGATACTATTCATTTTTAAATGAATATACGCGGGTTTCCCTGCCATTTTATTTGCTATTTCTTGATCTATTAAATTAAAGAACACATTTCTTGTATAGTGAGGAGAAGTAATAATATGCTTATATCTATAGATTTTATAATTTACAGAGAAGAAACTGAAAATTTTATTGATGTCTTTTAGTATTTTTTGATTCGCAGTAAAAAGAGTATAATCGGTATATACTTTAGCAGTAGATTCGTTGAAGTTTCCTGTACTTATAAAACCATAACGCACTAATCTATTATTTTCTTCGCGTTCAACAATACACATTTTACTATGCACTTTAAGACCTTGTACCCCAAATATTAATTGTACACCTTCCCGTTGCATTTGCTCTGCATATTCTATATTAGCTTGCTCATCAAAACGTGCCTGTATTTCCATAGAGACTGTTACTTTCTTTCCATTAATTGCAGCGTTAATAAGAGAACTTGCCACTTGAGAAATTTGTGCCAACCTATAGATTGTGATTTTTATAGTTTTTACCTTGGGATCTAATGCAGCCTCTCTTAAAAACTTAACCGTATAAGCGAAGGTATGATATGGTGTGTATTGCAGGTAATCTTTTTTTGCAATAGCCTCAAAAATACTTGTTTCTAAACTTAATCCTTTTATGGGCAAGGGTTGAATTTTATCGTACAATAAATCTGTTCTTCCTAAACTTGGAAAACTCATGTAATCGCGACGGTTATGATATCGCCCTCCAGGAATGATACTGTCTGAAGATTCAATTCCCATTTTATTCATCAAAAAATTGAGCGTCTTTTCATCAATGGTTTTGTCATAAACAAAACGAATAGGCTCACCGTCTTGTCTATCTTTTACGCTGTCGCTTATTTTTTCCATGAAACTCTTACTCAAGTCACTTTCTAAATCCAATTCTGCATCACGCGTAATTTTAATCATATGAGCAGTAATCGATTTGTAGTCGAAGATATTAAAAATGTCATGTAAACAGTATCGTAGCAAGTCGTCAACCAATATAACATACTGCTTATTATCCTCCTTTGGTAAAACAACAAAGCGCTCCATACTTTTAGAAATTTCAACTAAGGCATACCGATTTTTGCCAGAGTTCAACTCCATATTTACTGCCAAATAGGCCGCACTATCTTTAAGGTTAGGAATAGAAATTTCGTCATCTAAGATAATGGTAACTAAAGCAGGGCTAATGTTTTGAATGAAATAATTCTTAATGAAATCTTTTTGCTTTTTTGAAATTTGAGTCTCATTAATAATATAAATATTTTCTTTTTTTAGCTGCGAGTGAATGCCGCTAAGAATCTTTAAACTAGCCGATTGGTGTTTAATTGCGATCTGAGTGATAATTTCTAACAATTGAGATGCTTTTATACCACCAAGTTCACTTTTCCCTCCTCTTCCAGCTTCATCAATACGCTTTACTGTGGCGTATCTTACTTTAAAAAACTCATCTAAATTATTAGAAAAAATACCTAAGAACCGAAGCCGTTCTATTAATGGAACGGTCTCATCTGAAGCTTCTTGAAGAACACGTTCGTTGAACTGTAACCAACTTAACTCTCGATTTATATAGGTATTAACCTTAGATTTTTTAATCATTAAAAACAATATTTACAGCAAATATATTCTATTGTTCTCATTAAATTAAATCCTGAATGTTAGTATTACCTTAAATGTTTAGGAAAAACAATTAATTTTGTTTCCCCTTTTTTTAAATTTTCCCAGCGGTCTATATTAAAATCTATTTGAACAAATCCTGAGGTAGTCACATTAGTTATAGCAACACTTCCCAACTGATTCGCTAAGTTCGTCAGCGCATAATTATGACCAAAAACAAGCACTTTATCGATTGAATTATCACAGGATTTTAAAACGTTCAACAAGCCTTCTCCAGAGAAGTCATATAAAGCTTTCATAAACTCTATTTTAACTACATCAAGTTCTAAATTTTCTATAAAAATTTCAGCCGTTAACCTTGTTCTTTTTGCAGAACTACATAAAATAAGTTCTGGCTTAATATTTTTACTTTCTAAATGTTTAGAGACCAAATGCGCATCTTTAACCCCTCTTTTTTTTATAGGTCTATCAAAGTCTTGTAGATTATTATTCCAACAAGATTTTGCATGCCTAACAAAATAGACCGTTTTAACACCTTTCGTCGCATTTAATTGCATCTTATCGTTTTTTGTGTGATTATAAACGTTTAAACGAGTATTTAAGTTATTTAACTCTTTTTTTTGAATTAATATGTAAATACTGTTTCATTTGTAAATGCTATTAACAACCCTACAAATTAACCTACTTGAGTTCATGTAATGTACTTCCCTTCAATGTAGATAATTAAGCTGTAATTATTTAATAGCATATTAAATAAAACAAATTGAGTATGTTATGAAATTACTTTCGCTATTAGTATTTTATGCCTTATTGAATCGTATTGAACACCTTTTTTATTCAGTATTAATAAAGCCTAGCGCTATTTCATTAAAAATTACTCAAGATAATAACAATATTAACTAAAAGTAATTGATTTGAAAATTTTATCCAAAAATTATTCGAGTTTAGTTTTATTTATACTTTTTGCATTTGTCGCTAATATTGCATCTGCTCAAGTTAAAACAACATTCACTCCGCGCTACAACGAAAACATAAGTGGTGATTTTACAATGATTGCTAATAATGTTTTATCTAGAACAGCTACCACAGATTACAATGGACAAGGTGGTAATCATGATTTTACAGATAATGTCTATGTTGATATTGATAGTGATCCCAGCACATTTAATTCCAGTAGCGCAAATTTATCTAATCCAAAACCTAATGCTCAGTGTTTAACTATAGAAAAAGTATTTCTCTATTGGGCAGCAGCAGATAAAGGCGATGTCCAAAATGGTAATGAACTTGACAATCAACCCAATTGGAATTTTAACGAAGTAAAATTAATGCTGCCTAACCAAACAGCATACACAACGATAGTAGCAGATGACATTATTTATAGAGGCCGTGATGAAAATCCGCATTTTATGAATGATCCCTATATCTGTGTAAAAGATATTACTAATTCGGTTCAGAATCTAAGCAACCCCTTTGGGAAATATCAGGTAGCAAACGTAGAAGCTAAAACTGGGGCTTTAAACTCTCATGCTAGTTCTAATACTGGTACATCAGGTGGTTGGCAAATGGTAGTTGTTTATCAAAGCCCTTCTTTAAGACCGAAAAATGTAACGGTGTTTGATGGTTATGCACATATTAGAAGTGTTACTGCCAGTGTAGATGTGTTCTTTGATGGTTTTCAAACTGTTGCAAATGGTGCTGTAAGAGCTAATATTTTAATGGGAGCTCTTGAAGGTGATAGAGATATTAGTGGTGATAGACTGCAAATAAGAAACGTTGCCAATAATTTCGTAGACCTAGATGCACCTTTAAGAGATGCTGATAATTTTTTTAACAGTAGAATAACAATAGGTCCTAGTAACGGTAACAATAATTTCACTGATAGAAATCCAGCCAGCACAAATACATTAGGATTTGATGCAGCAATTTTCCCTTTATCAAATGGTGGCAATTCACTTATAGGTAACAATCAAACCTCTGCTACTTTTCGTATAACATCCACTCAAGAAACATATGGTCTATACTTATTAGGTCTCTCTGTTGAAGTATACAAACCGGTGTTAGACATGATACTTACAGGAACCCCGGCTTCTGTAACGCCACAAACAAGTCCAACAAATTTAGATTTCAATCTTGAAATCACAAATTCTGGAAATGATAATGCCGAAAATGTGGTATTAACCACCACCATAAATCCTGCGGCAACATTAGTGGAGCCAATTATAGGCCTGCCTTCTGGTGTAACTTATACTTTTGATGCGCTTACTAATATTTTAACATTTAATGTTGATAATGGTATATTTGATATAGGAAATCCAGAACTAAATATTAATTTTCAAACGCAAATAAAAGATAAATGCTATTTTTTAGAAAATGGATGTATTGATGAGTTTGGTCTTCAATTTGAAGCATACTATAATGGAGAAATTAATACAATTTATCAAACCACTGACAGTTCTCATTCTTCAAATGCTTGTCAGGTTGGAAACAATCTTCCAACAGTAATTACAATTAATGATCCTTCTCCCGCAAATTGGATTACAACCCCTGGAGCGCTTGATGTAACTGTAGAATGTTCAGATGCCACGGCATTAAATAATGCGCAAACATTAGTACCTGTAGCCTCATGTTCTGGATTGACCCCAATAAAAACTCAAGGCTCTTTTGTTCCTGACAGTGGTTCTTGTTCTAATAATGGTAGCTATACAAACACATGGACCTTTACTGATGCTTGTGGTAATACCATCGCTGACTATACACAAACCATTACTATTGAAGATACTACGGCGCCAAGCTTTACGGTGCCTGCTGATATAACTATCAACTGTGAGCAAGATCCTAGTGATTTAAGCCTAACTGGTGATGTAACTACTGAAGCTGATAATTGTGATACCACTTTAGACGCTACTTATTCAGATAGTACGGCTGCTGGTTCTTGTGCTAACGCCTCAGTAATTACCAGAACTTGGACACTAAGCGATGACTGTAATAACACCACCACTGCAGTACAAACCATTACTATTGAAGATACTACGGCGCCAAGCTTTACGGTACCTGCTGATATTACTATCAACTGTGAGCAAGATCCTAGTGATTTAAGCCTAACCGGTGATGTAACTACTGAAGCTGATAATTGTGATACCACTTTAGAGGCTACTTATTCAGATAGTACAGCTGCTGGTTCTTGTGCTAATGCCTCAGTGATTACCAGAACCTGGACACTAAGCGATGATTGTAATAACACCACCACTGCGGTACAAACCATAACTATTGAAGATACTACAGCGCCTAGCTTTACGGTGCCTGCTGATATTACTATCAACTGTGAGCAAGATCCTACTGATCTAAGCCTAACCGGTGATGTAACTACTGAAGCTGATAATTGTGATACGACTTTAGAGGCTACTTATTCAGATAGTACAGCTGCTGGTTCTTGTGCTAATGCCTCAGTGATTACCAGAACTTGGACACTAAGCGATGATTGTAATAACACCACCACTGCGGTACAAACCATTACTATTGAAGATACTACAGCGCCAAGCTTTACGGTACCTGCTGATATAACTATCAACTGTGAGCAAGATCCTACTGATTTAAGCCTAACAGGTGATGTAACTACTGAAGCTGATAATTGTGATACCACTTTAGAAGCTACTTATTCAGATGCAACGGCTGCTGGTTCTTGTGCTAATGCCTCAGTGATTACCAGAACTTGGACACTAACTGATGATTGTAATAACACCACCACTGCGGTACAAACCATTACTATTGAAGATACTACGGCGCCAAGCTTTACGGTGCCGGCTGATATTACTATCAACTGTGAGCAAGATCCTAGTGATTTAAGCCTAACCGGCGACGTGACTACTGAAGCTGATAATTGTGATACCACTTTAGAGGCTACTTATTCAGATAGTACGGCTAATAATGCCTGTGCCTCAGTGATTACCAGAACTTGGACACTAAGCGATGATTGTAATAACACCACCACTGCGGTACAAACCATTACTATTGAAGATACTACAGCGCCAAGCTTTACGGTACCTGCTGATATAACTATCAACTGTGAGCAAGATCCTACTGATTTAAGCCTAACAGGTGATGTAACTACTGAAGCTGATAATTGTGATACCACTTTAGAAGCTACTTATTCAGATGCAACGGCTGCTGGTTCTTGTGCTAATGCCTCAGTGATTACCAGAACTTGGACACTAACTGATGATTGTAATAACACCACCACTGCGGTACAAACCATTACTATTGAAGATACTACGGCGCCAAGCTTTACGGTGCCGGCTGATATTACTATCAACTGTGAGCAAGATCCTAGTGATTTAAGCCTAACCGGCGACGTGACTACTGAAGCTGATAATTGTGATACCACTTTAGAGGCTACTTATTCAGATAGTACGGCTAATAATGCCTGTGCCTCAGTAATTACAAGAACTTGGACACTAACGGATGATTGTAATAACACCACCACTGCGGTACAAACCATTACTATTGAAGATACTACGGCGCCAAGCTTTACGGTGCCTGCTGATATAACAATCAACTGTGAGCAAGATCCTAGCGATTTAAGTCTAACCGGTGATGTAACTACTGAAGCTGATAATTGTGATACCACTTTAGAGGCTACTTATTCAGATGCAACGGCTGCTGGTTCTTGTGCTAATGCCTCAGTGATTACCAGAACTTGGACACTAAGCGATGATTGTAATAACACCACCACTGCGGTACAAACCATAACTATTGAAGATACTACGGCGCCAAGCTTTACGGTGCCTGCTGATATAACTATCAACTGTGAGCAAGATCCTAGTGATTTAAGCCTAACTGGTGATGTAACTACTGAAGCTGATAATTGTGATACCACTTTAGACGCTACTTATTCAGATAGTACGGCTGCTGGTTCTTGTGCTAACACCTCAGTAATTACCAGAACTTGGACACTAAGCGATGACTGTAATAACACCACCACTGCAGTACAAACCATTACTATCGAAGATACTACGGCGCCAAGCTTTACGGTGCCTGCTGATATTACTATCAACTGTGAGCAAGATCCTAGTGATCTAAGCCTAACAGGTGATGTGACTACTGAAGCTGATAATTGTGATACTACTTTAGACGCTACTTATTCAGATACTACGGCTAATAATGCCTGTACCTCAGTAATTACAAGAACTTGGACACTAAGCGATGATTGTAATAACACCACCACTGCAGTACAAACCATTACTATTGAAGATACTACAGCGCCAAGCTTTACGGTGCCTGCTGATATAACAATCAACTGTGAGCAAGATCCTAGTGATTTAAGCCTTACAGGTGATGTGACTACTGAAGCTGATAATTGTGATACCACTTTAGAAGCTACTTATTCAGATACAACGGCTGCTGGTTCTTGTGCTAATGCCTCAGTGATTACCAGAACTTGGACACTAAGCGATGATTGTAATAACACCACCACTGCGGTACAAACCATTACTATTGAAGATACTACGGCGCCAAGCTTTACGGTGCCTGCTGATATAACTATCAACTGTGAGCAAGATCCTAGTGATTTAAGCCTAACAGGCGACGTGACTACTGAAGCTGATAATTGTGATACCACTTTAGAGGCTACTTATTCAGATAGTACAGCTGCTGGTTCTTGTGCTAATGCCTCAGTAATTACCAGAACTTGGACACTAAGCGATGACTGTAATAACACCACCACTGCAGTACAAACCATTACTATTGAAGATACTACGGCGCCAAGCTTTACGGTGCCTGCTGATATAACTATCAACTGTGAGCAAGATCCTAGTGATTTAAGCCTAACAGGCGACGTGACTACTGAAGCTGATAATTGTGATACCACTTTAGAGGCTACTTATTCAGATAGTACAGCTGCTGGTTCTTGTGCTAATGCCTCAGTAATTACCAGAACTTGGACACTAAGCGATGACTGTAATAACACCACCACTGCAGTACAAACCATTACTATTGAAGATACTACGGCGCCAAGCTTTACGGTGCCTGCTGATATTACTATCAACTGTGAGCAAGATCCTAGTGATTTAAGCCTAACCGGTGATGTGACTACTGAAGCTGATAATTGTGATACCACTTTAGAAGCTACTTATTCAGATGCAACGGCTGCTGGTTCTTGTGCTAATGCCTCAGTGATTACCAGAACTTGGACACTAACGGATGATTGTAATAACACCACCACTGCAGTACAAACCATTACTATTGAAGATACTACAGCGCCAAGCTTTACGGTGCCTGCTGATATAACTATCAACTGTGAGCAAGATCCTAGTGATTTAAGCCTTACAGGTGATGTGACTACTGAAGCTGATAATTGTGATACCACTTTAGAGGCTACTTATTCAGATAGTACGGCTAATAATGCCTGTGCCTCAGTAATTACAAGAACTTGGACACTAAGCGATGATTGTAATAACACCACCACTGCAGTACAAACCATTACTATTGAAGATACTACGGCGCCAAGCTTTACGGTGCCTGCTGATATAACTATCAACTGTGAGCAAGATCCTAGTGATTTAAGCCTAACTGGTGATGTAACTACTGAAGCTGATAATTGTGATACCACTTTAGAGGCTACTTACTCAGATAGTACGGCTGCTGGTTCTTGTGCTAACGCCTCAGTGATTACCAGAACTTGGACACTAAGCGATGATTGTAATAACACCACCACTGCGGTACAAACCATTACTATTGAAGATACTACGGCGCCAAGCTTTACGGTGCCTGCTGATATAACTATCAACTGTGAGCAAGATCCTAGTGATTTAAGCCTAACAGGCGACGTGACTACTGAAGCTGATAATTGTGATACCACTTTAGAGGCTACTTATTCAGATAGTACAGCTTCTGGTTCTTGTGCTAACGCCTCAGTAATTACCAGAACTTGGACACTAAGCGATGATTGTAATAACACCACCACTGCAGTACAAACCATTACTATTGAAGATACTACAGCGCCAAGCTTTACGGTGCCTGCTGATATTACTATCAACTGTGAGCAAGATCCTAGTGATTTAAGCCTAACCGGTGATGTGACTACTGAAGCTGATAATTGTGATACCACTTTAGAGGCTACTTATTCAGATAGTACAGCTGCTGGTTCTTGTGCTAACGCCTCAGTAATTACCAGAACTTGGACACTAAGCGATGACTGTAATAACACCACCACTGCAGTACAAACCATTACTATTGAAGATACTACGGCGCCAAGCTTTACGGTGCCTGCTGATATAACTATCAACTGTGAGCAAGATCCTAGTGATTTAAGCCTAACCGGTGATGTAACTACTGAAGCTGATAATTGTGATACGACTTTAGAGGCTACTTATTCAGATAGTACAGCTGCTGGTTCTTGTGCTAATGCCTCAGTGATTACCAGAACTTGGACACTAACTGATGATTGTAATAACACCACCACTGCGGTACAAACCATTACTATTGAAGATACTACGGCGCCAAGCTTTACGGTGCCTGCTGATATAACTATCAACTGTGAGCAAGATCCTAGTGATTTAAGCCTAACAGGCGACGTGACTACTGAAGCTGATAATTGTGATACCACTTTAGAGGCTACTTATTCAGATAGTACAGCTGCTGGTTCTTGTGCTAATGCCTCAGTAATTACAAGAACTTGGACACTAAGCGATGATTGTAATAACACCACCACTGCGGTACAAACCATTACTATTGAAGATACTACAGCGCCAAGCTTTACGGTGCCTGCTGATATAACTATCAACTGTGAGCAAGATCCTAGTGATTTAAGCCTAACAGGCGACGTGACTACTGAAGCTGATAATTGTGATACCACTTTAGAAGCTACTTATTCAGATACAACGGCTGCTGGTTCTTGTGCTAATGCCTCAGTGATTACCAGAACTTGGACACTAACTGATGATTGTAATAACACCACCACTGCAGTACAAACCATTACTATTGAAGATACTACGGCGCCAAGCTTTACGGTGCCTGCTGATATAACTATCAACTGTGAGCAAGATCCTAGTGATTTAAGCCTAACCGGTGATGTAACTACTGAAGCTGATAATTGTGATACGACTTTAGAGGCTACTTATTCAGATAGTACAGCTGCTGGTTCTTGTGCTAATGCCTCAGTGATTACCAGAACTTGGACACTAACTGATGATTGTAATAACACCACCACTGCGGTACAAACCATTACTATTGAAGATACTACAGCGCCAAGCTTTACGGTGCCTGCTGATATAACTATCAACTGTGAGCAAGATCCTAGTGATTTAAGCCTAACAGGCGACGTGACTACTGAAGCTGATAATTGTGATACCACTTTAGAAGCTACTTATTCAGATAGTACGGCTAATAATGCCTGTGCCTCAGTAATTACAAGAACTTGGACACTAACGGATGATTGTAATAACACCACCACTGCGGTACAAACCATTACTATTGAAGATACTACGGCGCCAAGCTTTACGGTGCCTGCTGATATAACAATCAACTGTGAGCAAGATCCTAGTGATTTAAGTCTAACCGGTGATGTAACTACTGAAGCTGATAATTGTGATACGACTTTAGAGGCTACTTATTCAGATACAACAGCTGCTGGTTCTTGTGCTAATGCCTCAGTAATTACCAGAACTTGGACACTAAGCGATGACTGTAATAACACCACCACTGCAGTACAAACCATTACTATTGAAGATACTACAGCGCCAAGCTTTACGGTACCTGCTGATATTACTATCAACTGTGAGCAAGATCCTAGTGATTTAAGCCTAACAGGTGATGTAACTACTGAAGCTGATAATTGTGATACCACTTTAGAGGCTACTTATTCAGATAGTACAGCTTCTGGTTCTTGTGCTAACGCCTCAGTAATTACCAGAACTTGGACACTAAGCGATGATTGTAATAACACCACCACTGCAGTACAAACCATTACTATTGAAGATACTACAGCGCCAAGCTTTACGGTGCCTGCTGATATTACTATCAACTGTGAGCAAGATCCTAGTGATTTAAGCCTAACCGGTGATGTGACTACTGAAGCTGATAATTGTGATACCACTTTAGAGGCTACTTATTCAGATAGTACAGCTGCTGGTTCTTGTGCTAACGCCTCAGTAATTACCAGAACTTGGACACTAAGCGATGACTGTAATAACACCACCACTGCAGTACAAACCATTACTATTGAAGATACTACGGCGCCAAGCTTTACGGTGCCTGCTGATATAACTATCAACTGTGAGCAAGATCCTAGTGATTTAAGCCTAACCGGTGATGTAACTACTGAAGCTGATAATTGTGATACGACTTTAGAGGCTACTTATTCAGATAGTACAGCTGCTGGTTCTTGTGCTAATGCCTCAGTGATTACCAGAACTTGGACACTAACTGATGATTGTAATAACACCACCACTGCGGTACAAACCATTACTATTGAAGATACTACGGCGCCAAGCTTTACGGTGCCTGCTGATATAACTATCAACTGTGAGCAAGATCCTAGTGATTTAAGCCTAACAGGCGACGTGACTACTGAAGCTGATAATTGTGATACCACTTTAGAGGCTACTTATTCAGATAGTACAGCTGCTGGTTCTTGTGCTAATGCCTCAGTAATTACAAGAACTTGGACACTAAGCGATGATTGTAATAACACCACCACTGCAGTACAAACCATTACTATTGAAGATACTACGGCGCCAAGCTTTACGGTGCCTGCTGATATAACTATCAACTGTGAGCAAGATCCTAGTGATTTAAGCCTAACTGGTGATGTAACTACTGAAGCTGATAATTGTGATACCACTTTAGAGGCTACTTACTCAGATAGTACGGCTGCTGGTTCTTGTGCTAACGCCTCAGTGATTACCAGAACTTGGACACTAAGCGATGATTGTAATAACACCACCACTGCAGTACAAACCATTACTATTGAAGATACTACGGCGCCAAGCTTTACGGTGCCTGCTGATATAACTATCAACTGTGAGCAAGATCCTAGTGATTTAAGCCTAACAGGCGACGTGACTACTGAAGCTGATAATTGTGATACCACTTTAGAGGCTACTTATTCAGATAGTACAGCTTCTGGTTCTTGTGCTAACGCCTCAGTAATTACCAGAACTTGGACACTAAGCGATGATTGTAATAACACCACCACTGCAGTACAAACCATTACTATTGAAGATACTACAGCGCCAAGCTTTACGGTGCCTGCTGATATTACTATCAACTGTGAGCAAGATCCTAGTGATTTAAGCCTAACCGGTGATGTGACTACTGAAGCTGATAATTGTGATACCACTTTAGAGGCTACTTATTCAGATAGTACAGCTGCTGGTTCTTGTGCTAACGCCTCAGTAATTACCAGAACTTGGACACTAAGCGATGACTGTAATAACACCACCACTGCAGTACAAACCATTACTATTGAAGATACTACGGCGCCAAGCTTTACGGTGCCTGCTGATATAACTATCAACTGTGAGCAAGATCCTAGTGATTTAAGCCTAACAGGCTGATCGTGACTACTGAAGCTGATAATTGTGATACGACTTTAGAAGCTACTTATTCAGATAGTACAGCTGCTGGTTCTTGTGCTAATGCCTCAGTGATTACAAGAACTTGGACACTAACGGATGATTGTAATAACACCACCACTGCGGTACAAACCATTACTATTGAAGATACTACGGCGCCAAGCTTTACGGTGCCTGCTGATATAACAATCAACTGTGAGCAAGATCCTAGTGATTTAAGTCTAACCGGTGATGTAACTACTGAAGCTGATAATTGTGATACGACTTTAGAGGCTACTTATTCAGATACAACAGCTGCTGGTTCTTGTGCTAATGCCTCAGTAATTACCAGAACTTGGACACTAAGCGATGACTGTAATAACACCACCACTGCAGTACAAACCATTACTATTGAAGATACTACAGCGCCAAGCTTTACGGTACCTGCTGATATTACTATCAACTGTGAGCAAGATCCTAGTGATTTAAGCCTAACAGGTGATGTAACTACTGAAGCTGATAATTGTGATACCACTTTAGAAGCTACTTATTCAGATGCAACGGCTGCTGGTTCTTGTGCTAATGCCTCAGTGATTACCAGAACTTGGACACTAAGCGATGACTGTAATAACACCACCACTGCAGTACAAACCATTACTATTGAAGATACTACGGCGCCAAGCTTTACGGTGCCTGCTGATATAACTATCAACTGTGAGCAAGATCCTAGTGATTTAAGCCTAACCGGTGATGTAACTACTGAAGCTGATAATTGTGATACCACTTTAGAGGCTACTTATTCAGATGCAACGGCTGCTGGTTCTTGTGCTAACGCCTCAGTAATTACCAGAACTTGGACACTAACTGATGATTGTAATAACACCACCACTGCAGTACAAACCATTACTATTGAAGATACTACAGCGCCAAGCTTTACGGTGCCTGCTGATATTACTATCAACTGTGAGCAAGATCCTACTGATCTAAGCCTAACAGGTGATGTGACTACTGAAGCTGATAATTGTGATACGACTTTAGAGGCTACTTATTCAGATACAACGGCTGCTGGTTCTTGTGCTAATGCCTCAGTGATTACCAGAACTTGGACACTAACTGATGATTGTAATAACACCACCACTGCGGTACAAACCATTACTATTGAAGATACTACAGCGCCAAGCTTTACGGTGCCTGCTGATATTACTATCAACTGTGAGCAAGATCCTAGTGATTTAAGCCTAACAGGCGACGTGACTACTGAAGCTGATAATTGTGATACCACTTTAGAGGCTACTTATTCAGATAGTACGGCTAATAATGCCTGTACCACGGTGATTACCAGAACTTGGACACTAACTGATGATTGTAATAACACCACCACTGCGGTACAAACCATTACTATTGAAGATACTACGGCGCCAGAATTAATAAGTCCTATAGATACGACTATCAATGTGGTTTGTTCTGAAATACCAGAAATCCCTACTGTGGAGTTTAGCGACAACTGTTCTAGTACAGCAGATATTTTGGTCGTATTTGAAGAGACAAATGGATTCAATGAAAATGGTGAAGACTATCAAATAATAAGAGAGTGGACAGTAAGTGATGCTTGTGAGAATACTGCTGTTTATACACAAATATTAAATGTTAGTAATGAAAATACTGTCATAGAAGTAAATGATGAGCGCTGTACAGATGATGGTAATATTGACTTATTTGATTACTTAGCTGCTGAAACAGATACTACTGGTACTTGGGAAATAGTTTCAGGCAATACTACAATAACAGATGGAATTTTCGATCCATTAGCGGCTGAATTAGGAGCTTATGTATTTAGCTACGTATCGACCACGGACTTTTGCCGAGAAACAACAAGAGTTACTATAGATATTAATGATGATTGTGTAGTTTTACCTTGTGGCGTTGAAGCCTTTAAAATTTCAAAAGCCATAACACCAAATGGTGACGGTTATAATGATTTCTTCGCTGTACAAGGTTTAAGCAAATGCGGATTCGTTATTAATTTAAAAATATTTAACAGATATGGTGGTATCATTTTTGAAAGCGAAAACTATCAAAACGACTGGGATGGCTCTTCTATTAAAACCTCTCTCGGAGGTGCTGATAAATTACCAAACGGAACCTATTACTATGTGATTGTTTTGAAAGATAGCGGCTTAGACCCTATGACCGGACCATTATATCTTGGAACAAAATAAAATTTAATGAAAAAAAACACGTCCTACATATTTGTCTTTCTATTGTTTTGTTGTGCCTTTTCATATGCACAACAGCTCCCTCAGTTTTCGCAATATATGTTTAATACCATCTCTATAAACCCCGCTTATGCTGGTAGTAGAGAAACCTTAAGTGTTGTTGGCTTGCATAGGAGCCAATGGGTTGGCTTAGAAGGTGGCCCTACAACGCAAACACTTTCTATACATTCCCCTTTGAGAAACGAAAAAGTCGGTTTAGGACTCTCTGTTATAAATGATCAACTTGGCTTCGAGAATTTTGTATTTGTATATGGTGATTTCTCATATACCATTAATACCGGAGAAAAAACAAAACTAGCATTTGGTTTAAAGGCTGGTCTAACTCATTATAATTTAGACAACTTTGGTTTTTTAGATGATGATGCCGTATATTCTGACCCCTTTTTCAGTGATGTTAGTAGCCGTTGGAATCCTAATATAGGTCTTGGTTTATTTTGGCATACAAACAAGTGGTATGTTGGCTTATCTGCACCAAGAGTATTAAACACCGATTATAATTTATCAAACAGGGTTGAAAATGTAGATTATTTAGCGCTTGAGCGTATTGGTTATTACCTAACTGGTGGATATGTCTTTAATTTGAGTGAAAATACAAAATTTAAACCTGCGGTTTTAGCAAAAGTGACTAATGGCGCTCCGATCTCTTTTGATATTAATGCCAATTTTCTGTTTTTTGAAAAACTTTGGTTAGGTGGAGGTTATAGATACAATCAAGACACGACCACTCTAGGCGGGCTCATAGATTTTCAAGTGTCACAAGAATTGCGAATTGGTTACACCTATGAATATTTTCTCTCAGATTTAAGACCTTATACCAGCGGTACTCACGAAATACTGTTAATGTACGAGATATTCAAACCTCAAAAACGAATTAAATCACCTAGATACTTTTAGTTACTAAATGAAAAATATTTTATTCATATTATCCTTTATGTTTTGTGCTGTACATTCTCAGGCACAGGTAAAAGTTGCCGATCAGTTTTTTAAAGACTATGCTTATTATCAGGCGACGGAATTGTATTTGGAAGTACTCAAAAAAGGAGACACGACAGCACATGTACTTTCAAGATTAGGAGATTGTTACTATAATAATTCTAACGTGAAATTAGCGAGTTACTGGTATGAGAAAGCAGTAAGTAATTATGATGATATTGATTCTGAGCATTTATACAAATACATACAAACACTTCGCAGCTTAAATCAATTTGAGAAAGCAAAAATTTGGACTCAAGTTTTTAAAGAACGTAAACAGAATGACAAACGTTTTAAAGATGAAGATAGTTTTGATATCGAAAAATTTGAAGCGTTAGAATCTATAGAACACGTGTATGTCGATTTTGAAAACCTTGAGATTAATTCTGTATACGCAGATTTTGGGAGTTTTGAAAAAGATGGAATCCTATACTTCGCTACTTCCCGAGTTAACGATACCATAACAGATCCTAAAAAGTTATATCAGTGGAATAAAGAACCTTTTCTTGACATTCATCAAGCTAAAGTTGAAATCATTGCTGGTAAAAAAATAGTAAGTGATGCGCACTCACTTGTTTCTGAACATATCAATTCAAACTTACATGAAGCCTCTGTAACCGTTAGTAACGACGGTAATACTCTTTATTTTACAAGAGATAATTTTAATAAAAAGAATAAAGCGGCATATGATAAAGACGGGACGTCAAATTTACGAATTTACCGAGCGACTTTAAAAAATGGTCAATGGACCGAGATTACAGATTTACCTTTTAACGATGATGCTTTTTCTAATGGCTCACCAGCTTTAAGTCCAGATGGTAAGGTCCTGTATTTTGTTTCAGACAGACCTGAAAGTATTGGCCAAACAGATATTTTTAAAGTTAACATAAAAAGTGATGGTACCTTCGGAACACCGACGAATTTAGGTCGAGAAATTAACACTGAAGGCCGCGAAAATTTTCCGTTTATCGCAAAAGATTCTACGCTCTATTTTTCTTCAGACGCGCATTTAAATCTAGGACTATTAGACATTTTTGAATCTAATATTCTTAAAATTAATAAAAAGGATACCACATCTGTTTACCTAAAAAATCTTGGGGCCCCTTACAATAGTGGTTTTGATGATTTTGCCTTTTTCATAGATTCAGACACTAATACCGGTTATTTTTCATCTAATCGTGAAGGCGGAAAAGGTAGTGACGACATCTATGCCTTTGGCAGATATGAATGTAAGCAATTAATTACAGGCATTACAAAGGATAAAATCTCGCTTGAAACTATAGCTGACGTGACTGTTAAATTAATGGATGAGTCTGGTAAAGTTATAGAAACTGTAACTTCTGACGCCAATGGGTTTTATGAGTTTAAAGACGTAGGTTGTGAAAAAAAATACACCATATTAGCGGGGAAAACGGATTACAGACCTGATCAAAGAGAGATGACAACCACCAAAAATAATGGTGATGAAATACAACTTGAATTATTTTTAACGCCGTTAATTATAGACAGTGAGATTGTTATTAATCCTATTTTCTTTAACTATGATAAATCTACCATCAGGCCTGATGCTGCTTACGAATTAGAAAATATTGTAGCAGTCATGCGAGAACATCCAAATATGGTCATCAAAATTGAATCTCATACTGACAGCCGTGGAAGAGACGCATACAATATGAAACTCTCAGATAGAAGAGCAAAAGCTACCCGAGATTATCTATATAGTCGAGGTGTTTTGGCTAATAGAGTCGTTAGTGCCATAGGATATGGCGAATCACAACTTATAAATGATTGTCAAAATGATGTCAAATGTAGTGAAGAAGAACATCAGATGAATAGGCGTTCTAAATTTATAATCATTAGCGGTTATAATGAATAATCATAATTCCTGTTATTCCGTTTATCATCCTGGTTATAATTAGTACAAGTAAAACATTATAAAAAAAGCACTTCAAATTGAAGTGCTTTTTTTAATATAATCAACCACACTTTTATTTTTTAATAAATATATTAGTAAAGTACCATTTACCCTCTGGGCTCTGCTCTGCAGATACATCGAAATTGGTAAAATCACCTTCAATATTTTGCTTATGCCCTTCACTATTTATCCAAGCATTTACAACAGCTTGCGCACTTGTAAATCCGTAGGCAACATTCTCTGTCACCAATTGGGCTCCAGCATTATTTTCCAAGTAAGATTTACGAGAATAAAAATTGGCATGCGATACACTATCTGCTTCAACCATGTACTCCGTATGCTTGTAAGCTTGAGACTTTACAATATTATGCTCACTTAAGGCAGTAAGACCTTGAGACATTCTATAGTCATTTATAAGTGCTATAATCTCAATTTCAATAGCTTTAGATTCGGGAATAAAAACGGTTGCAGGAGTGTCCTGTAGTTCTTCAACACTATCGGTTGAACATGAAGTCGAAAGTATTAGTACAAAGAAAACTAACACAAGGTTAAGTACATTTTTCATAAGGGATACATTGTTTGGGGACTTAAATATACCCAAGCAAGCTCCAAAATAATGTTAACAAAATGTTAAAATCGATGAAATACATGTATTTTAACGAAAATAAGTGCTTTTTATCGATTAAATAAGGTTTGTGGTCAAAAAAATATGTATTTGAACAGGCTAAAACTATATTTCATCGAAACCTCTTAGTTATGGAGATAATCGCGATTTTACCCATTCAAAGTCTGCATTGAGTTTATAATCAATTCGATCATGTAATCGGTTGGGTCTGCCCTGCCAAAATTCCATTTCTACCGGCTTTACAATATAGCCTCCCCAAAATTCTGGCCTTTTTAACGCCTTTCCTTCAAACTCCTTTTCAAGCATTAGCAATTTAGATTCTAATACGTCTCTATCTTTTAGAACGCTACTCTGTATAGAAACGATAGCTCCTAATTGACTACCTCTAGGCCGAGATTCAAAATAACCGTCACTTAAATTCTTAGCTATTTTTTCTGCTTTACCTTTTATAATGATTTGCCGTTCGGCAGCAGCCCAAAAAAAAGACAGACAAACATTGGGATTGGCTTGTATGGCTTTACCTTTTTCACTTTCATAATTAGTATAAAAAATAAAGCCCTCATACGTATATTTTTTAAGGAGTACTACTCTACTTTTTGGAAAACCATCTAAGCCTATCGTTGCAATAGTCATCGCATTGATTTCATCTTCTGGAAAACTAGCATCTACCTCTAAAAACCAATCTCTAAATAACTCCAATGGGTTATCAGGTGTATTATTTAGTAAGAGTTCTCCTTTTTCGTATGATTTGCGATAATGCCCTAAGTCTTTTTCCATATAACAATTTACGTGATTTTACTTTTTTTAGAGGAATTATATTAAAATAATTGATGATAGTAATTGAGATGAACACCAATTATAGTTTCTATTCTAATAATTATTAGCTTGATTGGTTTAAAAACCTATTCATTTTAAGGCTTCCACTTTAGAATTCGAATACTTTCCCATCATCAGCCAATTCGACATTTTCAAAATATTCATTAGCTTCTACTTTGAACAGGTTTAAATCATCATAACGTGTAGAATAATGACCTAATATTAGCTTTCCAACATTTGCTTGACTAGCAATTTTGGCCGCTTCTTTAGCCGTGCTATGCTTTGTTTTTGGTGCCAATAGTGCATGTTGCTCTAGGAAAGTAGATTCATGGTATAAAGCATCTACACCGGTTATGAGCGGAATGATATCTTCCTTATAAGCGGTATCGCTACAAAACGCGTAGCTTTTAGGTTTTTCTGGAGGGCTAGTAATCGTTTCGTTTTTAATGCGCTCACCTTTATTATTTAGAACATCAAAACCTTGTTTTATTTTTCTATAATAAGCAACATCAATATCAGCATTTAATACAGCATTCATGTCTAATTTACGCTCACCTACTTTTTCTTTAAAGAGAAAACCATTTGTGTACACCCGATGATCTAATGGAATCGTATATACTTCTACTTTATTATCTTCAAAAATAAGTTCTGACCCCGTATTTGTCAATTCATGAAAAATGAGTTGATAATCGGTCCATGAATTCGCGAGTTTCATTTGAAGTGTAATCACTTCTTTTAAACCTTTTGGTGCATAAATATGCAAATCGGCCTCACGCGTGAGTAAGCGCATTGTCGAAATCAATCCCACTAAACCAAAGCAATGATCGCCATGTAAATGGGAAATAAAAATATGTTTAATACGATTAAACTTTATCTTATGTCTCCGCAACTGCACTTGCGTGCCTTCGCCGCAATCGATTAGAAATTGGTGATTTTTAATTTCTAATACCTGAGCTGTAGGATTAGTAAAAGTTCTTGGAGTTGCACTATAGCAACCTAGAATATTAAGTTTCATTAAATAAAGTTAATTTGTTTTTTAATGATTTATATCTCTTAATCCGAATCACAAAAAAAACGAAGAACAGAAGCCTTTTCTATAGCTACTTTTAAAACCCTAAATCACGCTCCATTTCATCCATTTCTATAATATCATAGGCTTCTTTAAGTGTTGGCACTACAACAATCTCATCTGGTGTTTCATTTGCATTAATGGTGTTGGTTACAATAACAAAAGAGTGTTTTGATGCCCGATGCGTGTTTGAAAGACGTAAAAATTCAATAATATCTTGTAAACCTACCTTTTCTAAGGAAGACAATTGCACAATAATATTATGCTTTTGAAATTTTGGATATAGCGCCTCTATCTTTTTTACTAATTCAATAATAGTTGCTTTTTCCTGAGTAATGATAGAAGTATTTCCATCTTGATCTAATATCATAATCTATTGTTTTATTTTTGAAGCTAATAAATAAATCACAGCCATTCTAACAGCTACACCATTTTGTACCTGATCTAAAATAATTGCTTGTTTAGAATCTGCAACATCACTAGTAATCTCAACACCTCTATTAATTGGTCCTGGATGCATGATGGTGATTTCTTTATCTAAAGAATCTAAGAGTGCTTTATTAACTCCGAATTGTTGTGTATATTCTCGTGTTGATGGAAAATAACTAATTTCCATACGTTCGTTTTGAACGCGTAACATATTGGCTACATCACACCATTGTAAGGCTTTAAGTAAATTGGTTTCAACTTTAACCCCTAATTTATCAATGTGTTTAGGCAATAAGGTTTTTGGTCCGCAAACCATAACATTGGCGCCTTGCAGTTTTAAAGCATATATATTTGACAATGCCACGCGACTATGCAAAATATCGCCAACGATAACGACATTTTTTCCAGCAACATCACCCAATCGTTCTCGTATTGAATAGGAGTCTAATAAGGCTTGTGTAGGATGCTCATGTGCGCCATCACCTGCATTAATAATATTTGCACTCACATGTTTTGACAAGAACACACTTGCTCCTGGGTTTGGGTGGCGCATTACCACCATATCTACTTTCATAGATAAGATATTATTTACCGTATCTATTAAGGTTTCGCCTTTTTTAACTGATGACTGTCCTGCTGAAAAGTTTATCACATCTGCAGACAAGCGTTTCTCTGCTAATTCGAAAGACAGTTTTGTTCGTGTGGAATTTTCGAAAAACAAATTAGCTATAGTAATGTCACGAAGCGATGGCACCTTTTTAATTGGTCGGTTAATGACTTCTTTAAAATGATCTGCTGTTTCAAAAATAAGTTGAATGTCTTTTTCTTGAAGGTATTTTATTCCTAATAAGTGATTGACACTTAATTCGCTCATGGTTTTCTAGTCTTCTTTTGGCAGTCTTTAGTTGCCTGTTGCTATTCGTTTTATAAGCACTTTGACAAGCTGTCCTTGCTACTCATTTTTTATTACAGTAATACGCAAGATAACAGCTTAAAGGTATTGATTATTTCTCTTTTCTTTCTTTAACCTGGCATTTAGCTATTAATTAAATACACAGCATCTTCACCTTCATTTTCTTTCCAATTTACTTTTACTTTTTCTTCATTTATAGCATCTACCTGTCTGCCGCGATAATTTGGCTGTATCGGTAAATGTCTACTAAATCTTCGATCTATGAGTGTCAACAATTCAATCTCATTAGGTCGTCCAAACGATTGAATGGCTGTTAATGCGGCACGAATGCTTCTTCCTGTATATAAAACATCATCTATAAACACCACTTTTTTATCTTCAACAATAAAGTTTATCTCTGTAGTATTCGCTTCATGAATTTTATCGCCACGGCGAAAATCGTCACGATAAAAGGTAATATCTAAATGACCTAGCTGTAAATTCTTAATGTTGTATTCCGTTTTAAGCATTTCGGCTAAACGATTAGCTAAATACTTACCTCTGGGCTGTAAACCTATTAAAACGGTGTTGGAAAAGTCTTTGTGATTTTCAATTAATTGGCAAGCCAAACGATGAAGAATGATATTGATGGCTGTGGCATTAAGTAACACTTTTTGACTCATATACGCGGTAAGGGTATTTGAGAAACAAAGGTAATGCAAAATATTAGAAATTATCACATTTGTTAGAAACAAAAAAGCCTCTCATTTCTGAGAGGCTTTTCAATATTTAAAAATTTAAGGAATTATTTTTTCCCGTCCATTTTATCTTTAAGCGCTTGTAAAGCATCATTAGCATCACCTAAAGTTGGTTTTGCTTCGGCAGCTTGAGACGCTTGTTTTGCAACAGCGGCTTTTACATTTGCCATTTCTTCAGCTTTAAAGATTGCAGTATGCGACGCAACTACTCTCTTAAACTCTTTATTAAATTCAATTATTTTGAATTCTGCAGAATCTCCTTTCTTCAACATCTTTCCGTCTTCTTTTTCAAGGTGACGAGAAGGTACGAATGCTACGATATCTTCATTAAATTCAATCGTTGCGCCTTTGTCTACAACCTCTGCAATTTCAGCAGTGTGCGTTGTATTTAAAGCGAACTCAGTTTCGTACTTATCCCAAGGATTCTCAGTTGTTTGTTTATGACCTAAAGATAATTTACGTCCTTCTACATCTAACTCAAGTACTACAACCTCTAAGTTATCACCAACGGCACAAAACTCAGAAGGATGCTTGATTTTCTTAGTCCAAGATAAATCTGAGATGTAAATTAAGCCATCAATACCTTCTTCTAATTCAACAAAAACACCAAAGTTTGTGAAGTTACGTACAATACCTGTGTGCTTAGAACCTACAGGATATTTACTTGTAATATCTGTCCAAGGATCTGCAGATAATTGCTTGATACCTAATGACATTTTACGATCTTCTCTATCTAGCGTTAAGATTTGTGCTTCGATTTCATCTCCAACTTTTACAAAATCATTAGCAGAGCGTAAATGCGTAGACCAAGACATTTCAGAAACGTGAACTAAACCTTCAACACCTTCTGCAACTTCAATAAATGCGCCATAATCTGCGATTACAACAACTTTACCTTTTACTTTATCTCCTACAGCAACGTTTTCACCTAAGGCATCCCAAGGATGTTTAGATAATTGCTTAAGACCCAATTGGATTCTTGATTTGTTTTCATCAAAATCAAGGATTACTACATTTAATTTCTGATCTAACTCAACAATCTCATTTGGATGGTTGATTCTTGACCAAGATAAATCTGTAATATGAACTAATCCGTCAACACCACCAAGATCGATGAATACACCGTAAGAAGTAATGTTTTTAACAATACCTTCTAATACTTGACCTTTTTCTAATTGACCAATAATTTCTTTCTTTTGCTCTTCAATATCAGCTTCAATTAAAGCTTTATGAGAAACTACTACGTTTTTAAATTCGTGGTTAATTTTTACCACTTTAAATTCCATAGTTTTGTTTACGTATACATCGTAATCTCTAATTGGCTTAACGTCAATTTGAGAACCTGGTAAGAATGCTTCGATACCGAAAACATCTACAATCATCCCCCCTTTTGTTCTACATTTAACGAAACCATTTACGATTTCACCTGTATCGTGTGCATTATTAACACGATCCCAAGCCTTGATAACACGTGCTTTACGGTGAGATAATACTAATTGACCTGTTGCATCTTCACGCACATCAATTAACACCTCAACTTTGTCTCCTACTTTTAAATCTGGATTGTAACGAAACTCGTTTAAAGAAATAACACCTTCAGATTTTGCGTTGATGTCAATAATAACATCACGATCTGACATGTGTACTACTTCTCCTTCTACAACTTCGTCATCTAAAGTATCTACAAAGTTCTCAGAGACTAGCTTTTCAAATTCTTTTAATTGAGAATCTTCAACCTCATCAATACCTTCTTGGTAATTGTGCCAGTTAAATTCTTCTAAGAATTTTTCAGGATTTGCTTGCGCTTCAGAAACTACTGGAGCCTCTTTTGTTTTTGCTGTTGTTGCTTCTGTAGCTTCAACTTCTGCTTTTTTTGCTTTTTCAGCCATTTAAATAATTCTAGCAATGCCGTTTGAGATTTCCACTTTATGGAAACAGTAACACATTACGTTTTGTATTCTGTATGTTTTAAGGAAGTGATAACGACAACATCACAGAAGTGTTAGATTTTGATTTGTTTTAACCCTTTTTATCTTCCTACTATTCGCTAAAAAGGAGTGCAAAAATACTACTTTTTAACTATATTCCCTAATTTGATATAAAAAACTTATACTTCTGATAAACAATACTATTAGCGCCTTATCTAAATGGTTTATAGCGATATTAACTAACCGTTTATCTAATCTGTAATCGAATCATTATAAAATTGGAATATCAAAATCGTGAACTTGTTTAGTTAATGATTATCTTTAAGCTCTAGGTTAAAAATTAAAATAATAGTAATATGATTAAAGCTAAATACCAATCTGTACTCGAATTAGGAGAGAAATTAAACATTAAAAACGGAGACGTTTCTGAAGCTAATGGTGTGTTAACCATAAAAGGAACTGCTGCAAACCAATATGAAAAAAATTTACTTTGGGACAAGATAAAAGCTATTGGCGGAGACAAACCTAGTGATATCGTTGCCGATATTAAGGTTGCTGATACCAGTGTTTTTGCAAGGCATACCGTAAAAAGCGGCGACACTTTAGGTGCTATTGCAAAGCAATATTATGGTAGTGCTGGAAAATACAATGAAATTTTTAAGGCGAATACAGACATTTTAAAAAACCCAGATGTTATTCATCCAGATCAAGAATTAATAATCCCGAATTTGTAGGGATAAATTGCGAAATTCTGTGAAAGCGAGTGGACTTGTGGTTGGCTCGCTTTTTTTTGTTGCTAAAAATGAAATCGTCATGGCGAGCATAGCGGATCAATCTCATGACTATCAAGTGAATTAAACAGATTACCATGAGACTCCTATTTGTGGTTTCTAGTAAGGACGAATAATTTTCTAGGCTAGAAACTGAGGCCTGAACACTATTCCAAATCCTCAAACGTCTTTTCTACTAATTGTAATATTTTTTCAAATTGTACTTCAGGAGTTAAATCGGAATTATCAATCGCGATAGCATCATCGGCCTGAACTAATGGTGAATCTGCTCTGTGCGAATCGATATAATCGCGCTCTTGGATGTTTTTTAAAACATCTTCATAGTTTACCGCATCGCCTCTTTCTGTCAACTCATCATAACGTCTTTTAGCACGCTTTTCTGCAGAGGCGGTCATAAAGATTTTTAATTCTGCATTTGGAAAGACGACCGTCCCAATATCACGACCATCCATAACCACACCTTTGTCTTTACCCATTTGTTGTTGCTGTTTTACCAACTGGTAACGCACTTCTGGAATGGCTGCTACTTTACTCACATAATTAGACACTTCTAATGTTCTAATTTGTTTTTCTACGTTTTCACCGTTTAAATACACTTCTGCAAAACCCAAAGTAGCATTAAACTTAAAACTTATGTGTACTTCTCCTAATTTTCCAACTAATCCATTAACATCAAAATGCGCGTTGTCTATAAACCCGTGTTGCATGGTAAACAAAGTCACCGCACGATACATGGCACCAGTATCTACATAAATATACCCTAACTGTTTTGCGAGTTGCTTGGCTACTGTACTTTTTCCTGTTGACGAAAACCCGTCTATGGCTATGGTTATTTTTTGCATGCTGTAATTTATGGTGCAAAGTTAATTATAATATCTAAAAGTTTTTGTTCTTCCTCTCCATAACATGCTGTTTCAGTTATTCTTTTTAAAGTTATCCAGACCACCATAGTGATAAAGCCTATATTTACAAGACTTTGCTATATACCCCCAGTAAAAGCGACACATTTCTTACCACTTAATTCGGTTAAAGCAATATGCTGAGACATATCATTCATTACTATTTCATATGTTGGTTTTGATTCATTCTCCTCTTGAATAAAGAATATGTTCAAACTAAAACTAAATAGAAACGCCACTAAACATTTCAACTTTACATTAGTTATAAAATTCAAAAATACTACTGTTAAGATAAAAAAGAAAAGTATGAATGAATGATATGTCTCAGCAAATGACTGAGTAACCCTACCTCAAATCCACCTGAACACCAAAGAAGTTAGCGTTTGCTGCAGCGGTGTATTTAGCATGCGTATAACTAAAACGCATTTTATTGAGTTTTACAGAAAACCCTACTGAGAGGCCAGAAAAATTACGTTGGTCTACAATACGCAACTCTTCAGCGCGTCTAAAATTATAACCTAAACGAATATTAAACCCTTTTTCAGGAAAGAGCTCCGCACCTAAAATAGTATGCCGCACCACATTGGCTAAAAACCCCACTTTTTCTTGGGTTTGATTGCCTTCTAAATCGGTTGTTGTGCGTGCCGGATTAGGATTCCCTATCGGCCATTGTTGTAAATTTTCTAAAGTTATATGCCAGCGTAAGGGAACATTCTCCAACGTTTGAGACAGACCTATATCTATTTCAAGCGGTAAGGATTCTTGTCGTCCTGCATACGTCGTGATTTGTGTTCCCAAATTTCTTACCACAAGTGTCCCTTGAAAATCCAGAGCTTCATTACTATATAGCAGAGCCAAATCTGTAGCAACGCCAAAGGAATTATACTGCTCTAAAGACGAATTAATGAGTTTTAAATTAGCGCCGGCATAGAAATCGGAATATCCAATTTGTGCCGCATAACCAAAAGATAGCGCCACTTCACCTCCAGAAAAATTGCTGGTCGCCACGCCATTCTCATCATAACCCGCAAAATCGCCATAATTAATATAAGTCACTCCTGTGTGAAAGGTTTGATTACGACGGTCTAAGGTATAGGCATAGGCTGCTGTTCCGTAGGAGATCCCTGCTAAATAACTGGTGTAATTTAATGCGAATTGGTTATCCATAGCCACATTAATAGTCGCGGGATTATACAGCCCTTGTGTGACGTCCCAATCAACATTGGTTAACACCTTTCCTCCCAATGCGGCTTGCCTTGGAGAAGATACTAAGTTGAGAAATTGGTAAGTAGACTGTCCTCCTAACTGCGCAAAGCAATAGGCACTAAAAAACAAACAACAGAATGGGACAATTTTTTTTAGCATAAAGTTGCAAAAGTAACTAAATCTATCTTAAAACGTAGATCTGCCTTTTTTATTTTTATAACGACCCTTTTAAGCCTTGCTATTTCAGTTTTAACACCTGTCCAATATGAATAGCATCTGATTCCAAGTTGTTTAAGGTTTTCAATTCTGAAACCGATATATTATTGCGTTTTGCAATGCTATAGAGGGTATCCTCTTTGTTTACAGTACAGGTTTTATTATCACTTATAAGCGCCTTTTGAGAGTAGCCAATTTTTAACTGCTGACCAAGCTTTAAATTATTGTCCGTAATATTATTTAGAGACTTTAATTGTGCGATACTAATACCATAAAAAGTGGAAATAGAATAAAACGTATCGCCTTTGACAACAGTATGTAAATTACCTTTCACTAATTTGGTGTTAGCCACTGACTTTGTTTTTTCAACTGGCCTCGTAACTGGCACTTTATCTGTAAATGTAAATTTTCCTGTTTTAGTATTTAGTTTTGCAGGTCTGTCATCTATAGTAACCTCCATGCTATCGGTATTTTGAGCATTGCTACACCACAGCGTTAAACTAAATAGTAAGACATAAAGGTATTTCATTATTATAGTTTTTTAGCGTTTTGCACTTTTTTGTCTGTTACCGCAAACTTGATCACATCTTTCATATCACTAACATAGTGAAAAGTTAATCCTTTTAAGTATTCTGGTTTAATCTCTTCTATATCTCGACGGTTGTCTTCACAAAGTAAAATCTCTTTAATTTTGGCGCGTTTCGCCGCTAAAATTTTCTCTTTAATACCACCTACAGGCAAGACTTTTCCACGAAGCGTAATTTCTCCTGTCATCGCAATACTTTTCTTTATTTTTTTCTGAGTAAATAAAGAGACTAAAGAGGTTAACATGGTGACTCCTGCACTTGGTCCATCTTTTGGTGTTGCGCCTTCTGGCACATGAATATGAACATTATAATTATCGAAAACCTTAGGATCAATACCAAACTCCTCTGCATTCGATTTTATGTATTCCATAGCAATAGTAGAAGATTCTTTCATGACTTTACCTAAGTTACCGGTAATGGTTAAATTACCTTTCCCTTTAGTAAGAATGGATTCTATAAATAAAATATCACCACCTACTCGTGTCCAAGCTAAGCCTGTAACGACACCTGCAACATTATTATTTTCATATTTATCCCGTTCTAATCTTGGTCTTCCCAAAATTTCTATAACGTCTTTATTACTCACTTTAATGTTGTATTCTTCTTCCATTGCAATATTCATTGCGGCATAACGCACGACTTTAGCAATTTGTTTTTCTAGACTACGCACACCAGACTCTCGCGTATAGCCTTCCACTATTTTTTCAATTTGTGGTTTGCCTAATTTTAAATGCTTGTCTTCTAATCCGTGTTCTCTTAATTGCTTTGGTAATAGGTGTTGTTTCCCAATCTCTACTTTCTCTTCAATGGTGTATCCTGTAACATTAATAATTTCCATTCTATCTAGTAACGCTGGCTGAATGGTGTTTAAGCTATTAGTTGTTGCAATAAACATGACTTTAGACAAATCGTAGCCCATTTCTAAGAAATTATCATGGAATTCACTGTTTTGCTCAGGGTCTAAAACCTCTAACAGGGCCGAAGACGGATCCCCTTGATGAGAATTAGATAATTTATCAATCTCATCTAAAACAAAAACAGGGTTTGAGGTTCCTGCCTTTTTCAAGCTTTGAATAATTCTTCCTGGCATGGCGCCTATATAGGTTTTACGGTGACCGCGAATTTCAGCCTCGTCACGCAAACCACCTAAAGACATACGCACATACTCTCTCCCTAAGGCTTCAGCTATTGATTTACCCAAAGAGGTTTTACCAACACCCGGAGGGCCATGTAGACAAAGGATTGGCGATTTCATGTCATTACGCAATTTTAAGACTGCTAAATGCTCAATAATACGCTTTTTCACATCATCTAAACCATAATGATCCTTATCAAGAATCCTCTTTGCTCTTTTTAAATCGAACTTATCCTTACTGAATTGATTCCAAGGCAAATCTAAAAACAAATCCAAGTAATTACGTTGAATAGAATATTCTGCAACCTGTGGATTCATACGTTGCATTTTTGCTAATTCCTTTTTAAAATGTTCAGCAACTTTATCGTCCCACTTTTTGGTTTTTGCACGCGTTTTCATTTCCTCTAATTCCTCTGCATTACCATTACCTAATTCTTCTTGAATGGTTTTAAGCTGCTGATTTAAAAAGTATTCACGTTGTTGCTGGTTCATATCTGTTTGAACCTTACTTTGAATATCATTTTTGAGCTCCAGTTTTTGAAGCTCCATATTCATATATTTTAGAGTTTGAAGTGCTCTTTGTTTTAAATCATTGGTTTCTAATAATTTCTGTTTTTCGGCAACAGGTAAATTCATATTAGAAGATACAAAATTGATTAAAAACGAATCACTTTCGATATTCTTAATGGCAAAAGAAGCTTCACTAGGAATGTTAGGCGAATCTTTGATTATTTGAAGCGCTAAATCTTTAATAGAATCAATAATAGCACTAAATTCTTTATTCTTTTTTGCTGGTCTGGCTTCTGCTACTTCGCGTACTGTAGCGTTCATGTATGGCGTTTCGGTAATAACTTCTGCAACACTAAAACGTTTCTTACCTTGAATAATAACCGTTGTATTACCGTCAGGCATTTTAAGCACCTTTAAAATACGGGCAACAGTACCAATAGTATTAATATCTCCTGCCTTTGGGTCTTCTATAGACTCATCCTTCTGAGAGACAACACCTATAACCTTAGAACCATTATTCGCATCGTTAATTAATTTGATCGATTTATCTCGCCCGGCAGTAATTGGAATTACCACACCTGGAAACAACACGGTATTTCTTAAAGACAATATGGGTAAGGTCTCAGGTAATTCTTCCTTGTTTATTTCCTCTTCATCTTCTGGCGTCATTAAGGGGATTAATTCTGAATTTTCATCAAAATCCTGTAATGACAAACTGTCTAGACTAATTAAATTAGATTTCTTCATATATATTATTACGTCATTATGTCATTTATTTTAAATGTGCATAAAGACTATTTAGTAAAATTAAACTGTTTTTATTTCGAAAACCATTGATTTACAAAACCTTATCAACAATTAAGCTGTTTTCGTTATTAGTAAAAGTTCAATTAATATGCCAAGCTGTATTGTTAAAAGGAAAAGTTAAAAGTAGAAATATTTCTCATGTAGCCGTAATTGTGTGTTGTTTTTAGAATTTGGCTACTAATTAAAATAATGGCTTCAAATGCTTATGCCCCCTTTTTTACTTTTAACAAGTAGCTTTAAACTTAAATTTTTAAAAAAAATTTCATAAAACTGTAACAAATCAATTGAAGCTATATCTTTATAATAGAAATTAATTTTTTTGACACTAACCAACCACAATACCGAACAATTAATAACACTCTGTTTAGAAGGTAACCAATTTGCGCAATTGGAAATCTACAACAGGTATTATAAAGCCATGTATAATACTGCATTGCGAATTGTAAAAGACCGTTATGAAGCCGAAGATGTGATGCAAGATGCTTTTTTGTTAGCCTTTACAAAATTGAAGGCTTTAAAAGACATCAAAACCTTTGGAGCCTGGTTAAAACGTATTGTGATAAACAAAAGTATCCATCACTACAATAAGAGCACAAAATTTGATGAAGTGCCTTTAGACGATGTGCTTTATAAAGTAGAAGATCACGAGGGTTTTACCGAAGATTACGAATTTAAAAGTATTCAGGCGAAACAAGTTATTGACACCATGAAAACATTAAAAGACAGCTATCGTGTGGCTTTAACCTTGCATTTAATTGAAGGCTATGATTATGAAGAAATAAGCGAGATTCTAAAATGGTCTAATGCGAATTGTAGAACAACCATCTCAAGAGCTAAAGACAGTTTAAGAAAAAAAATGCAAACCTTGGTTTGCTAAGCAAGACCGCTATTGTACCAGCTATTATTACAATGGTTTGATCAAATTAATACGCTTTTCGCTTTCGCGGAAATAAAAAAATACGAATTAAAAGATTACCGCTTTCGCGGAACTAAAGATGAAAGACGACAAATTACATCAGCTTTTTAAAAAACACCAACATCGTTTTGATGTTGAAGTACCAAGCAGTGGTCATGAAAAACGATTTTTAGAAAAACTAGCCGCTCAAAAAAATGAGCCAGCAGTGACTAAAAGCACCCGTAATATTTTTTTGCCCATTATTGGTATTGCCGCTTCACTCCTATTATTAGTAACCTTAGCTTTTAATTTCAATAAAACGCAACAACCAGAAGGTTTAGCGCGAGTGTCTCCAGAAATGGCAGAAACACAGAGTTTTTTTGCTTCTGTTATTAGTGAAGAATTGGAGAAAATTAATAATGCCCGTTCTCCAGGGACCGAAGTACTTATCCTTGACGCCTTAAAACGCATGGAAACACTTGAAAAAGAATACACATTATTAAAAACAGATCTTACTGAAAGCGGTAACGACAAACGGGTTATTCACGCCATGATCGATAACTTTTGGAATCGGATTAATGTACTAAAATCAGTACTTGAAAACATAGAAACAACTAAAAATTTAAAACAAAACAACAATGAAACTAGCATTACACTATAAGGTTTTGTTATTACTATTCATTTTACCTTTAATACTCGTAGCTCATACTACTGACCCTAAGAAAAATGACGGTAAATACAAAAAAGAAAAAACGATAAAAAAGGCGTTTAATGTTAACAGCGACGCGACTTTAAAAATTAATAATAGTTATGGTAATTTAGATATTGTTACCTGGGAAAAAAATACGATTGCTTTTGAAATAAAAATCACGACGACCGGAAATGATGAAGACAAAGTACAACAAAAATTAGATGAAATTGATGTGGCTTTTTCTAATGCTTCTGACTTTGTTTCTGCAGTAACAAAATTCTCTAAAAACAAAGACAAATCCTGGTGGAGCAGCTGGACTAGTGGCAGTAATAATGTCACTATGAAAATTAATTACATTGTAAAAATGCCTATGACGAATCATGTGAATTTAAATAATGATTATGGTAACATTAATTTAGCAAAATTAGAAGGCCGGGCAGAAATAAGTTGTGATTATGGTAAGATTACCACTAAGGAACTCATGGCAGAAAATAATATTTTGAATTTTGATTATTCGAACAACTGTTATTTTGAATATATAAAAAGCGGAAAGATTAATGCCGATTACAGTGGTTTCACGGTATCTAAAACCAATAATTTAGACATTATCGCAGATTACACAAAGTCTGTTGTTGAAATAGCCGAAAACATCACTTATAATTGTGATTACGGCGGCATAACTATAAACAAAGCAAATGACGTTCAAGGCAATGGTGATTATTTAACGCTAAGACTAGGTGATATTTATAAAAACGTGGCTATTAATGCCGACTACGGTTCTATAAAAATTGACCGACTAAATAAAGGCGTGAAAAATGTCAACATAGAATCAGATTATGTAGGCATTAAAATTGGTTACGACCCTGCCTTGGTTTTCGATTTTAATATTGCGTTAGAATATGGGGCACTTAATGATGAAGACGGTTTTGAATATACCAAAAAACGCATTGAATCTTCAGACAAATATTATACTGGCTATTATAAGACTCAAAACTCTGGAAATATGATACGCATTAATTCAGAGTATGGCAGTGTGTCTTTTTACAAAAATTAAATCATCAATAATTTCAATCAACAAAAAACTTAAACAGTATGAACTCTTCAACAAAAAACAAGAAATACTCAAACACTATGAGTAAAAATTTTAAAATCACATTAGTTCTAGTTATAACGCTATTTAGCTTCTCTTTTTCAAATGCCCAACTTTGGGGTAATAAAAAAATAAAAGGCAATGGAGAAATGACTACCATCACAAGAAACACAAACGATTACGATACCATTAAATGTGCGGGGTGGATGGACTTTATTTTAGTAGCAGGTCAAGAAGGAAAGATTACTATTGAAGGCGAAGCGAATTTATTAGAATACATTACTACTGAAGTTAATGGTGATGAATTGAGTATAAAAACCGAAAATAATATTAGTTTAAAACCGAGTGGGAACAACACGATTACAATTACTATTCCGTTTAAAGACATAAACAAAGTTTCCTTATCTGGTTCTGGCGATGTTATCACTAAAGATAAAATAACTGCTAATCGTTTTGAAACCCGTGTCTCTGGTTCTGGTGATATTGTATTAGAAATTGAGGCTAGTACTATTGAAGCTTCAGTAACTGGTTCTGGCGATCTCACCTTAAAAGGGAGAACGAACAGCTTAAAAGCGAGTGTCACCGGTTCTGGAGACTTTCATGGCTTTGACTTACAGGCGAACGATGTTGAAGCAAAAGTTACGGGCTCTGGTGATGTTGCTGTGGTTTGTAACGGTGATTTAATGGCGCGTGTAACAGGCTCTGGCGATATAGAATATAAAGGCAACCCGAAACGAGAAGACACCAAGGTTACAGGCTCTGGGAGTATTGGTAATTAGTTAGAGACTTTACCTAACAAAAAAAACAGAAACGTTAACGTCTCTGTTTTTTTTGTTACTTTTTTATTAAACTAAAATAATCTAGGTCTGAACAATTTAATAGCAACTTAAAATTGATAAGACGTTAAAAAACCACCTTGACCAGCAGATTGATCTATATGTATTGGACCTATATCTTTAGCGAAGTAATAATCTGAAGTGGCAACAATATTTCCTAAATATAGTGATTGAACGTTTATGTGTAAAACATCCTCATAATCTACTCCTCCAACAGTATAAGTAAAATCCCGTTCTATCATTTCCGTAATATAAGTCGCTGTAACATTTTGATCTGGAAAAGCTGGTACTCCAGAATCTGGAGTATAAGAAACGGTATAATTAACATCTTGAGTAAAAGTCTCTCCAACGTCTAAATTATCTTTAAGTAATAGTATAACAATTACTGGAGCAGATAAGGTATAGCCATTTATATTAGTCCCGGTAATGTCCTGTGCAACGTAATAATTACTGCCTTCTTTTCTAACAAAAAAACCAGATTGCCCCATAAAGTTATTGTATTCGAAATAATTTTGATTTCCAAAAGTTGTTGTCCCCATTATTTCACTTTCTGTATTTCCGAAAGAAACGGTGTTATAGTTCCAAACATAGCCTACTTGGGCTGGCCAATAGTCTCCAGTAGAAGTTTCAACAGCAACATTTTCTCCTACAACTGGTGTAACATTACTATTGTTGGGTACTGTAGTATTAGCATCCAAATCAAAACCTTCTAACGGCTCATTTTCACAAGAAAAAAAAGTAATTAATAGTAGTGATACTACTAATAGTGAGACATTTTTTATTTTATTCATTTGTTACTATTTTAATTATAGGTGGGTGCCAAAAATACTATTTTTATAATGATATCTCTTCTTTTGGAACCTTAAAAAGGAGTATAATTCCCACAAAAAAGAAAACAAATAAGAACAGAATAGCATAACGCATCGTACTAATTTGGTCTACCACTGCAAAAATGGTCATCCCGATAACAATACCAATTTTTTCTGCCACATCATAAAAACTAAAGTAAGAGGTGGTGTCTTTTGTTTCTGGTAAAAATTTAGAGTAGGTTGACCGTGCTAAAGATTGTACGCCACCCATGACGAATCCTACTAATCCAGCAGCAATATAAAATTGTATTGGTGTCTCCATAAAATAAGCATAAAAACACAAACACATCCACACGGCATTGACCACAATCAAGGTTTTAATGTTTCCAAATACAGCAGAAGCTTTTGAGGTTAATACAGCGCCAACAATAGCGACCAATTGAATCACTAAGATACTAACAATCAAGCCTTGTGTTTTCTCGTCATTATCTACCCACAAAATTTCTTTTTCACCAAAATAAACAGCCATCAGCATGATGGTTTGTACCGCCATGCTAAACACGAAAAAGGCCTTTAAATACGCTTTTAAACGCAGCGTTTTTTGCAGTTCGTTCCACACCAACTTCAATTCTTTAAAACCATTAAAAATAACAGCTTTCGATACCTTATGTCCGTTGGAAACCCCTTTTGGTAAAATATAAAAGGAGTATTGGCTAAAGAGAATCCACCATAAACCTACAGTAATAAAAGATAGTTTCATAGCTTCAAAAGAAGCTGTATTCTTTACTTTTTTTATTTCAGCTAAAATTTCAGCTTCGCTTCCGTTTTCTAGTAAACTTTGGGAAATGCTTAAATCAAATCCAAACCAATTTGGTTTCATAACCATCGCTAAGTTCAAGATCAATAAAAGGACGCTTCCAATATAGCCTAAAGAAAAGCCTTTAGCACTAATACCATCCTGTTGTTCGGGAAAAGCGATATCTGGTAAATAGGAGTTGTAGAATACGAGGCTTCCCCAATACCCAATAAGCCCCATAAAATAAAAGAGAATACTTAAATGTATATGATTTAAATCGAACCAGTACAAGCCTATGCACCCAAAACCGCCCACGTAGCAAAAGAATTTCATAAAACTCTTTTTGTTACCTACATAATCTGCAATTCCTGAGAGTATTGGTGATGAAAAAGCAACCACTAAAAAAGTAAAAGCGGTAACAATAGAAATTAAAACCGTTGGTTTCATAGTAAAACCAAAAGCGGTAACCATATCCTCTTTTGAAGCAAATAAAGTAGAATAAAATATAGGAAAGATTGAAGAAGCAATGGTAAGTGTGTATACCGAGTTTGCCCAATCGTAAAAGGCCCAGGCATTAAGAAGCTTCTTACTTCCTTTTTGAATATTTTCCATAAAAAAGCCACTCGTTAATTAAGAGTGGCTTCGAAAATAAGCATTTTTATGTTAACGCCTTATTAAAATGGAGAAACTGGTCTAAATGATTTAACACCATATTTTTTAGCTTCTGCTTTTGCTGTTGGCGCCAAAGTTTCCAAATTAGCAATACGTGTTGTTGTCGCTGGGTGTGTACTTAGAAATTCTGGTGGCGCTTGACCGTTACTCGCCTGCCCCATGCGTCGCCATAAATTAGCAGCTTCATCTGGATTATAACCTGCAATAGCTGTTAATATTAACCCTATTCTATCTGCTTCAGTTTCATGGCTTCTACTAAAAGGCAACATGAGACCTACCTGAGATCCTATCCCAAAAGCCTGATTATAGAGCGCTATATTTTTATCGTCTTTTAATGCTACATTCATTCCTACTGCAGCCACTTGTTGTAACATTCCCGCACTCATACGTTGCTGCCCGTGATTTGCTAATGCGTGTGCTACCTCATGACCCATAATCGCTGCAATAGCCGCTTCATTTTGTGCCACTGGTAAGATACCCGTATAAAACACAATTTTTCCACCTGGCATACACCATGCATTTACGGCTTCGTCTTTAACTAAATTATACTCCCACTTGTAATCGTTTAAATAGCCTTGGTAACCGTTAGCATTTAACCAACGCTCTGAGGCTACCGCGATACGCTGCCCAACTCTGGTAATCATTTCTGATTCTGTGGTGCCAGTAATCACCTTATTTTCATTTAAAAATTGATTGTATTGCGCAAAAGCTGTTGGAAATAATTGTGAATTTGGCAATATGGCTAGTGTTGACTGCCCTGTAAACGGATTTGTTGCACAGGAAAAAAACACGAGTAAAGTTAGCACTAGCGTTATACTTGATTTGAATTTCATTTTTTATGGTTTTAATTAATCTGAGTTTAAATTTACAAAAAGTTCCAGCAATATATTGTTAAGGGTTTACCAATTAAATAGTGTTCATTCGATAGAACACATTTTTGTACTTTAAAACGAATATTTATCTGTTTTTTTTTCAAACGAATTGTTATTTTTCATATAAAGTTACGACCTATATACTATAAAAAATTAAAAAGAATTATCTTTATATTCATAAATATGAAAAATAAAAACATGAAAAAAATTGCATTACTCTTACTTATTTCATTCGCATTTAGCTGTAATGGAACGGCTCAAGGTGATAAAAAAGAAGCTAAAGTTTATGACGTAAGCAAAACTGATGCGGAGTGGAAAGCAGCCCTTTCTGACCAAGAATATTATGTGTTAAGAAAAGCGGGAACCGAAAGGCCTTTTTCAAGCCCTCTAAACAAAGAATATAGCCCTGGCACCTTTGTTTGTGCTGCTTGTGAAACCCCATTATTTGAAAGCGCCCATAAATTTGATTCCGGAACCGGATGGCCAAGTTTTGACCGTGCCATTAAAGGCAATGTGGACTATGCTGTAGATTATAATCTAGGCAGTGCACGAACAGAAGAGCATTGCGGCACTTGTGGCGGACATTTAGGACATGTGTTTAATGACGGTCCAAGTGAAACGACTGGAAAGAGACATTGTGTGAATGGCGTCGCTTTAAATTTTATACCAAAAAAAGATGAGTAATTTTAACGTAGAAAAATCTGAAGGTGAATGGCGCGAGCTCCTTACCGATGAAGAATATAGAATTCTGAGACAGAAAGGCACCGAAATGCCGCACACAGGAAAATATAATATGCATTTTGATGAAGGGATTTACAAATGCGCAGGCTGCCAGCAGCAATTGTTTGAAAGCTCAAGTAAATTTGATGCCCATTGCGGTTGGCCAAGTTTTGATGAAAGCATTAAAGGAACCGTTAAATATGTTTTAGATAAAACGCAAGGCATGACCAGAACCGAAATTGTGTGTTCCAATTGCGGTGGTCATTTAGGTCATGTTTTTAACGATGGCCCTACGGAGACTGGCACACGTTATTGTGTAAATTCGGTAAGTGTGACCTTTGACGACGCTAATAAGTAAATAGCTTTAAACAGCATAAAAAATCAATTTACTGACCGCTAGGCTTTACTTCATTTAAAGTTTTCATTAAGTTATTTCCCAAAGTAGTATATGAATGGTCTGGAAATTTTTCTTTTAGAGTATTGAAGGCACTATAGACTGTTTCTTTTTGTAGTGCTCTACTTTGCATACCCTTCATTAAATCTTCAATCACTAAATAATACGAAACAATAGTAGGGTTCTTCGTTATAAAATCATACTTGTCTTTAGCATATTTTTCAACTAATGAATTGTACTTAGCATCGGCTTCTTTTCCTATTTTGCTACGATCTAATCCTTTCGCTTTTAATGCATTCATTTCTTTATAAATCACCTTTTTTTCTTCTGGCGAAGCCTTTCTTAATTTACTGGCTATTGCATAAAAGGCATCAGAGCTCATGTCTTTAAAAGGAACATCTTTGTAAGACGCGTTACTGGTTCTTACTTTAGCATTAAATGGTTTTAAAATAGTGGTCGTAAATTCATTATACATACTATTTAACGCTCCGCCTTGAATGGCATTACTAGAAAAATCTTTTAAACTATGTAATTTAAAATTCACCTGACCATTGGTAGGAAAAAACAGAATAGGCTGCCAACTTCCTTTGGCATGTTCCTCCTTAAATATGAGTTGATAGGCCAAGTTTTCATCTGGAGTAAATTTATAATTAAATTTACCATCTACTATAGGAATTTCAACTACTTGGTTGTCTTGTCTAGCATCAGCGGTAGCTTTTAAAAGCAGTAGGGTATCACTTGTTGGTCTATAAATGACTTCGCCTTTTAAAATAGTGGTAATGGTAGTAGATTTTTTGGTTTTGGCATCTTCTTTACAAGAAAACGTTATTAAGAGTAGGATAACAACAAAAGCATTTATGTATCTCATGGTTTACTATTTTAGTGCGTATTTGGTGTGTCAAAAATAAGTTTAATTTTTGTTTAAAATATTAAATCGATCTCAAATATGTGTGTAGGATGTCGCGTTCATTTTATATAGAAACGCTCTTAGTAGTAAGTCGCCATTGCGTCGTTTGTTTAAAACCCTTGTTTTTCTTTACAAAAAAGGGAATAGAAAGTCGGGCCTTTAGTTCTCCTACCTGCCGCCAAGCCAGGTGGTCAAATAAAAAAGTAAACATCAATTTATTATTTCAGCTTTGTTTCGTAAATTCGTAGCTTCTTAAAAACGACTAAAAATTACACAATGAGTAAATACGATATTATTGTTCTTGGTAGTGGTCCTGGTGGCTATGTTACTGCTATTCGCGCTTCACAATTAGGTTTTAAAACGGCTATTATTGAAAAAGAAAGTTTAGGTGGTGTTTGCCTTAATTGGGGTTGTATCCCCACTAAAGCACTTTTAAAATCTGCTCAGGTTTTTGAATACTTAAAGCATGCCAGCGATTATGGTTTAACAGTTAAAGAGTACGATAAGGATTTTGACGCCGTGGTTAATCGCAGCCGAAATGTGGCCGATGGTATGAGTAAAGGCGTTCAGTTTTTAATGAAAAAAAATAAAATTGACGTTATTAATGGTTTTGGTAAACTAAAAGCTGGAAAAAAGGTTACTGTTGACGGGACAGAATATAGTGCAGACCATATTATTATTGCTACAGGTGCACGTTCACGTGAGTTACCTAACTTACCACAAGATGGGGAAAAAGTGATTGGTTATCGTGAAGCCATGACCTTAAAAACGCAACCTAAGAAAATGATTGTAGTAGGCTCTGGTGCTATTGGTGTGGAGTTTGCTTATTTCTATAATGCCATGGGAACAGAGGTAACCGTTGTAGAATATTTACCAAACATTGTACCTGTTGAAGATGAAGACGTCTCTAAACAATTAGAACGCTCCTTTAAGAAAAGTGGTATAAAAATAATGACTAACGCAGAAGTGACTAGCGTTGACACCTCTGGAAAAGGCGTAAAAGCGACTGTAAAAACTAAAAAAGGTGAGGAAGTATTAGAAGCTGACTTGGTGTTATCTGCAGTTGGTATTAAAACCAATATTGAAGGTATAGGATTAGAAGATGTTGGTATTGCCGTTGACAGAGATAAAATCTTAGTTAATGATTATTATCAAACCAACATTCCTGGCTACTATGCTATTGGAGATGTCACCCCTGGACAAGCTTTAGCTCACGTGGCGAGTGCTGAAGGTATTTTATGTGTAGAAAAAATTGCTGGGCAGCATGTGGAAGCCTTAGACTATGGTAATATTCCAGGGTGCACCTATGCATCCCCTGAAATTGCCAGCGTAGGATTAACTGAAAAGCAGGCCAAAGAACAAGGCTTAGATATTAAAGTAGGGAAATTTCCATTCTCGGCTTCTGGAAAGGCAAGTGCTTCTGGTGCTAAAGATGGCTTTGTAAAAGTTATTTTTGATGCGAAATATGGCGAATGGTTAGGTTGCCACATGATTGGTGCTGGTGTAACTGATATGATCGCTGAGGCGGTTTTAGGACGTAAGTTAGAAACCACTGGGCATGAAGTATTAAAAGCGGTACACCCGCACCCAACAATGAGCGAAGCGGTTATGGAAGCCGTGGCAGATGCTTATGGTGAGGTGATTCACTTATAGCCCATTTAAGCCTTCTTAAAGAGAAGGGCTACTTACTCGACGTCTAGATTTAGATTATAAAAAAATGCGATTCAATATTGAATCGCATTTTTTTTGATCATTCGGAGCTACACTTAGCCTTTTTATAATAGCTATATCTAAAGGAAACTTTGAATTGCCAATTCATAACTCTGTAACCCAAAGCCTAAAATGACGCCTTTGGCATTTGGAGAGATAAACGATTCGTGTCTAAAGGCCTCCCGACCAAAGGTATTAGAGATGTGCACCTCTACCACTGGCGTTTCAATGGCTTTTACGGCATCACCAATACCTATTGAGGTATGTGTATAGGCCGCCGCATTTAAAATAATGCCATCATAAGTAAACCCCACTTCCTGTAGCTTTGTGATTAACTCACCTTCAATATTAGATTGAAAATGCTCTAAAGCGACCTTAGGATACTTTGCTTTTACCGCATCAAAAAAATCGGTGAACGATAAGTTCCCATAGAGGTTTGGTTCTCGTTTTCCCAATAAATTTAAATTAGGACCATTAATGATGATGATTTTTTTCATACTGTAAAAATACAAAAGTTATGGTATAAAAAAACCGAAGCATTGCGCTTCGGTTTTTAAAATATTTTATCCGTTAAAATATTTAAAGTTTAAATACGCCACCAATTCCAAAACCAGATCCTGCGTTTAATGTCGTTACGTCGCTGACTGTTTTATTAATATTCGTTACTCCAACTAACCCTTGAAAATCAAATAAAACACTAAAACTATTTGAAACTTCTAACTTATAACCAACACCATAAGAAATTCCTAATTGAAAAGGTTCCTGAAATTCCTTAATATCCACTCCATTAAATTCAGCTTTTGTTAAAAAACCTGGAGTAACACCAAAGTTTAAATTCCATTTTCTAGTAGATCCAAAATGCCAATTAGCATTTAAAGGAATATTAATATAATTTAATTCTGCTTCATCAAAACTATCTTTAGCTCCCATACTATCATAATTAATCCCAGAACGTAAACTCCATCTGTCATTAAAGAAATAATCTGCTTTCACACCGAAACTTGCAGAACTTCTTGAGTTCTCTGAATTTGCATTGTCTCCATTAAAGAAAGACGAAGTGTATTGAACATAAGGTGCTAATTCTATGTCACCTTTTTCTCTTTCTTGTGCGTTTATACTTGTAAATCCTAATACTGTCATAGCAGCTGCAAATACTAATTTTTTCATACTATTTAAATTTGTTTTTTTATTTGAGGCGACGAAATTATGATTTAAATGCGTCCTGTCCTAGAAAATAAAGAAGCACTTTAAAGGGCTAATGCTATGACGTTAAGTTTAAAGTATTTAAATCTAGAAACAAAAAAACCGAAGCCTTAGGCTTCGGTTTTTTAAATTATGTATAAATACCAATTAGAATTTGTATACTACACCAAAGCTAATGTTTGAAAAATCAGCACCAATGTTAAAATCATTTCTAGCTTCAGCACCATCTACATCAGCTTTATTAGTATTGTAACCTAATACACCTACTGCAGCTTCAATAGCGAAGTTATCAGAAACAAAATAGCTAATACCAGGAGCAAATGCTGCTGTTACACCATTAGATTTAAAATCTTCCTCAACAAAGGCATCATCTTCTGTAGTGCTAGTAATACCAGCAGCTAATTCTCCAAAGAAAGAAAATTGGCTACCTGGTGTAAAGTAGTAACGTCCAAAAACTCCTGCAGAAAAAACAGAAAATTTATCTTCAGCTGTAACGTCCTCGAAAGTAACAGGATTAACTGTTTGGTATTCATCAGTGTAAGAACTGTAACCAACAGTAGCTCCAATAGCAATATTGTCATTTACAAAAAACCCTACTTTTGGTGATACCGTAAAAGTATTTTCACTATTGTCGCCTTGAGAACTAGAACCAAATCCAACTGCTCCAGAGATAAAAACATCTCCTTCATTAAAACCACCTGTTGACATCGCTTCTTGTGCGTTAACACTTGTAAATCCTAATGCTGCGATTGCAGCTGTAAACACTAATTTTTTCATACTATTTAAATTTGTTTTTTTATTTGAGGCGACGAAATTATACTCTTAAAACCTATTTCACAAACAAATTGAGATAAAAAAACACCTCTTTTATATAGGAATCTGACTATAAGATACTTCTGACGAAAAATTAACATTTAATCAAAAAAGCAAAAAAATAAGCATAAAAAAACCGAAGCATTGCGCTTCGGTTTTTATTTGTATTTATAATTTCAATTAGAACATGAATCCTACAGAAACCTGAATCACACTATTATTTACTTTATCATCATCAGATCCCTCATAATCGTTAACATTAGATAAACCTAAGTTATAACGTGCTCCAAAATTTAATCCAGACTCTAGTTTGTAACCAAGACCAAAGTTAACTCCGAAATCAATTCCTGAAACTTCATCTTTAATATCTTGTGTTCCAGAAGCACTAAATTCAGGAAATTCTTTGTTCGTATATTCAACTTCCGCTTCAGCGTTCATTAAAAAACCAATTTGTGGACCTGCTTCGATACTGAACCCTTCAGCAACATAAAACTTCCCCATTAATGGAACATTGATGTAATCTAGTTTCACTGTACCTTCTTCTTTTTCAAATTCGTCTTCAAAGCTAGTTTGAGCACCTTGTGATGAATACATTAATTCTGGTTGGAATGAGAATTTTTCAGAAATCATAATTTCTGCAACACCTCCAACGTGAAAAGACGTACGACCATCTAGATCATCAGTGTCATCACCAGATAAAGAGGCTAAGTTTACACCAGCTTTAACTCCAAATTTTACTTCTTGTGCATTTACAGTTGTAAATCCTAATGCTACGATTGCAGCAGTAAACAATAATTTTTTCATATTTAAATTCATTTATTGATTTGAATAACGAATCTAACATTCAAAATTGTTTTAAACAAGTAAAAAAAAAAAAAAATAGCACTTTAGATGATAAACCACTGACTAATAAGATGTTAGTGTAATGAAAAAACCGAAACAATTAAGTTTCGGTTTTAGATGATACTCATTTAAGCTAGTATTAGAATTTATATCCTAAAGACACACTTAAATTAGAGTTATTTAAATCGTCTTGAAAAAGACCTTCGCTACTGCCTTGATAAACACTGGTTAATCCTAAAACATAACGGGCCTGTAAAAACATTCCGCCGTCAAATTTGTAAGATACGCCAGCACCTGCACCAAAATCGAAAGCTTCAACAGAATCTTCTAAATCGCTTTCTATTGATGCCGTCTCTTCTCCACTTGCCCCTTCTATTTGAAATTCAGATTTTGCACTCACATTAAAACCAAACTGAGGTCCAAATTCGAATGCCAATCCTTCAGCCACATAAAACTTAGCAAATACAGGAACATTAATATAATCTAATTTTAATTTACTTTCTCCACCTTCAAAGTCTTGTTGCAAACCTTGTTGTGAATACAATACCTCTGGTTGTATAGAAAAGACATCTGATACCGGGATTTCTGCCACGATTCCAAAATGAATACCTGTTCTGCCATCGGCATCTTCTACATCGTCACCCGTAAGTTTTGCGAAGTTTACCCCAGCTTTAATTCCAAAATCAATGCCATCATTCGTATTATTCATGCTATTGTCTTGCGCATGTATACTCGTTAAACCAAATATAGCTACTGCTGCGCATAAAATTAATTTTTTCATAATAAATAAGTTGTTTTAAGTTTGATTCAAAGATAGAAGAAATGACGCATTTAAAGTTTTCCCTTTTGAATACATTAACATCTGCACAAAAGACCAAAACAAATTAAATATCTGATAATCAATAATTTATATGATAAACAATTTAGACATGAGCTCATATTTTTAGCTATAGAGCGCAATTTTTATTTTATTGTCACATTATTGTTTAAGATATAAATCCACTTGTGTAGACTCATTGGTTTTTAAGTTTGATAAAGCCCTTATTTTTTGCCCATCAACAAAAATTTCAATCACAGCGGTGTTAGTCGATATAGATCCGGTATTGTTAGCGGTTAAAACCAAAGCCGTTTTCTTTTCTTTTAGTTCTAGATTTAAGACTTTGGGCTGGGCTTTCGTTTCAAAATTAGTTAACAGTGTTTTGTCATTTGCTTTCAAGCTAATGCGATCGCCATCTAACTGACCGCCGTCATAAATTTCAATTCTAACCGTTTTAGATTTGGAAAACACACTCATTACCTGATTGCTTTTTAAAACATTCATTTGAACAGAGTCCATCATTTTGCTTAGATTAATGTTTTGTTTTACACTGTCTGGAATGCGCTTTGTTTTAGCAATCATCTTGGTCGCTTTTTCTACACGTTGATTATATTTCTCTACAGTAGATAATAAGAGTTCTCCATTAATACAGACGGTATTGTCTGGAAATAGCCCTTTAAACTTCCCCGTAAGCTTATTAGATTTGCCAAGTCTGTAGTTATCTGAGGTGAAATTCATATAACAAAAATCGGCTTCAGACACTGGAGACTTCGTGTATACTGTTGCTAGTTCTTTAAAAACTAAAACGTTATCGTCTTCATTATAAAACCCGGTAATGCTTGATTTTGTTTCATGTTCACCGCCCAGATCGGTTAATGTATACCCACTTATTTTACCTTCTTCTGCTTTAAGCATTATTTTTAATGAAATTAATGACGAGTCATTTAATTTTATGACCCCAACAAACTCATGAGATTCCTGAGCAGTTGCGAATAAAAGAGTACAAAAGACTAAAAAAAAGGAAAGGATATGTTTCATAGCTGAAATTAAATTGTTAATATTGATAAACAAACTTAAACCAATTAACTATGAAAATTAAACTATTACTCTCATTTTTAGTGTTTTTTATGGCTGTAACGACAGCGAGTGCTTCGTTTCCCGTAAAAAGAGCAACAACTAGTGTAGAATCTACGACTACCGTGTCTACTAACGATTCAGATGTCGAGGCAATGACCTCTCCCGCAGTGATGGTTAAGCGAGCAGATAAAATGCTTATAGCTTTGCTTTTATGGCTGTTTTTAGGTGGCTTTGCTGCCCACAGATGGTATTTAGGAAGCCCAATTGGTTGGAACATTCTTTTTATCTTAACTCTTGGCGGATTAGGTGTTTGGTGGATTATTGATGGTATCGATATCATCACTGAAAACTATCCTGGTTTATAAATTAAGCCTATTTAAAAATATTGAAAAAAGTCGCTTATTTTGTAAGCGACTTTTTTATTTTTAGCATATGAAATGGCAACATGCACTTAAAGACTACCAATTATATCTCAAGATAGAACGCGGATTATCTGAAAACTCGATAAATAACTATAGTTATGACGTTAAAAAGCTCATGACGTATCTAGACGATAACGCTATTACCGTATCGCCCATTGCTATTACTAAAGAAACAGTGCAGCAGTTTATCTATACCATTGCTAAAACGGTAAATGCACGTTCGCAATCACGATTAATATCTGGTTTAAAAGGCTTTTTTAATTACTTAATTTTTGAAGTGTACCGTGAGAGTAATCCGTTAGATACCATAGACTCGCCAAAAATTGGACGAAAATTACCCGATACTTTATCAGAATCAGAAATCAACCAACTAATCAGTGCTATCGATTTAAGCACGCCACAGGGCGAACGTAACCGTGCAATCTTAGAACTATTATATGGTTGTGGTTTGCGGGTTAGCGAATTAACAAGCTTAAAAATTTCCGATTTATTTTTTGAGGAAGGGTTTATTAAAGTCACAGGTAAAGGCGATAAACAACGTTTTGTACCTATTGTTGAAAGCACTCAAAAATATATCAACCTGTATAGAAAAGACATTAGAAATCACATGCAGATAGCTAATGATTTTAAAGACACTTTATTTTTAAATAGAAGAGGAAAACAGCTCACCAGAGCCATGATTTTTACTATTATTAAAACTTTAGCTGTAAAAACAAACCTAAACAAAACCATATCTCCTCACACCTTCAGGCATTCTTTTGCAACACATTTATTAGAAAATGGTGCCGATTTAAGAGCCATACAACTCATGCTTGGCCATGAAAGCATCACTACTACAGAAATCTACATGCACGTAGACAAAAGGCACTTAAAGGAGGTTATTCAAAACTTTCATCCAAGGCAATAACAACATCTTATAGCGTTGACAATGTATCTTTTAAAGATATTTTATGTATATTGTATGCGCTATTAATCAAAAAATTCGAATCCCTTCAAGCACACAATAATACTAATTATGAGTGAAACGAAGACTTTATGTTCGAATTTGAAAAAACCAGGTCAAAATCAAATGGAAAAGTTACTAGCCGCTTTAGAGATTTCTAAAATTGGCGTTTGGGAATTTAATGAAAGACGCAACAGCGTCTATTTCTCAAAATCATCTAAATCTATTATTGGCTTTGAAGACGACCCCGCTTTTGGAGACTCATTAGACGATTGGAATGATCGGGTACATCCTGACGATCGTAAAAAATACTTTCAGGACTACCAAGATCATATTAACGGTTTGACCCCCATATACACTAACAAACACCGTATAAAGTGCAAAAACGGTTCCTATAAATGGATTCTAGACAAAGGAAAAGTAATTAATGATCATACCACTGAAGGCTACATACATTTTGTAGGGACACACACAGATATTACAGATGAAATAGAAAACGAAATTAAAGTTGCAAACGCCCTAACGATAGCGACCAAACAAAACAATAAGTTAAAGAATTTTGCACACATTGTTACCCATAACTTAAAACAATATTCTGGGAACTTTGAAAGCCTATTAGAATTTTATGATGAGGCCGAAAGCCATTCAGAAAAAGAAGACTTAATTGTACATCTCAAAGAGGTGTCTGCGGCGTTAAATAAAACCATTCAAAATTTAAATCACATTGTTTCTGTACAATCAAAAAAGGAAACCCATGTAGAAAAGCTTTGCGTTAGCGAGTTTGTAGACAGTACCTTAAAGTTATTAGACGTTGTTATCACAGAAAGCAATGCCACTATTATTAATAAAATAAACCCAAAGCTTTACATTTATTACAATTCGGCCTATTTGGAGAGCATCATTCAAAATTTAATCTCCAATGCCATTAAATATAAGCATCCAGAGAGAAACCCCGTGGTGGAAATTACCTCACAGTTTTCAAATGGCAATATTATATTTAAGTTTAGCGATAATGGCTTAGGTATCGATTTAAAGAAGTTTGGCAAAGACATTTTTGAGCTTTATAAAACGTTTCATCATAACGAAGATGCAGAAGGTGTTGGTTTGTATCTTATTAAAAATCAAATTGAATCTTTTGGTGGTACGATTTCTGTTGCAAGTGAAGTGAACGTTGGAACAACATTTACGATCGTTATAGACAATAAAAAAATTAAATGAGGTTGAACACACTAATTAATCAAAAAACCATTATAAAATGACAGCATTTGATGCCCCATGCTTATAATGAATACAAAAAAACTTTTTATATTGCTATTTATATTATCTTATCGAACTTTTAAAAATTTCCGCTTAAACTTTTACAGATAACCTCACTAATGAAGTCTAAAAATGCAAGTGTTAAACACAACAGAATTGATGATTTTGAAACTCTGAAATGGCAATTTGCACTTGAGAATTTTAATGTTGGTGTATGGCATTGGGATAATACGACCAATGAAGATATTGTTTCCTACTCTAAAGAGTCTAAATTCATTCTTGGCTACCTGGATGATGATAACACCTTTGGTACCAACTCTCAGGATTGGAATGATAGGGTTCACAAAGATGATAAAGAAAAATATTTTCAGGATTTTCAAGACCATCTAAATGGTTTATGCCCTATCTACCAAAACAAGCATCGCGTATTATGTAATGATGGAAGCTACAAATGGATTCAAGATAAAGGTAAAATAATAGAACGTGATTCAAATGGAGTTCCGGTAAGAGTTATTGGCACCCATACCGATATTACAGAACTTGTTGAAAAGGAGACTAAAATAAACAACACGCTAAGTTTAATAACAGGACAGAACAACAAGCTTAAAAATTTCGCACACATTGTTACGCATAATCTTAAAGAACATTCTGGGAATTTTAAAAGTTTACTAAATTTTTATAGAGAAACAGATAATGACAGTGAAAAGAAAGAAATCATGACGGTCTTAGATGTTTTATCTGACTCTTTAAGCAATACCATTTTGAATCTTACCAAAATTGTTTCTGTAGAATCTAAAGATAAAATAACTACAGAAAACATTTTTCTTAAAAGGTATATTGAACAAGGCATTCGTTTGCTGGATATGGATATTAAAGAACATCAAGCGATTATAAATAATCGCGTTGACGCTCATTTATCTATATCTTTTAATCCAGCTTACTTAGAAAGTATTATACAAAATTTATTGTCTAATGCTATAAAATACAGGCATCCGGAAAGAAAACCAATCATAACTATAACCTCACGTGAAACGACTGATTTTTCTATTTTAAATATCGAAGACAACGGATTGGGTATTGATTTAGAAAAATACGGCAGTGACATTTTTGGGCTTTATAGAACCTTCCATCACAATGAGAATGCTGAAGGTGTTGGTTTATATCTAACAAAAAGTCAAATGGAAGCCTTTGGAGGGAAAATAGAAGTGTCTAGCACTGTTAATGTAGGCGCTACGTTTACCCTATTCTTTGCGAAAGACCTAACGCCGTTTAGTAGATAAAATAAACTAAAAAAAGCGCCACGGTTTAACGTTGCGCTTTCATTTATATATCATTTACTTCTTTAATCTCCTGCTTTACTTCGCTATATTCACCGCTCTGGTTTCACGAATCACGGTAACCTTTACTTGTCCAGGATAGGTCATATCGGTTTGAATTTTTTGTGAAATGCTGAACGATAAATCGGCAGCATTCTGGTCATTCACTTTTTCACTTTCTACGATAACACGCAATTCACGTCCGGCTTGAATAGCATAGGCTTTCTTTACTCCGTTAAAACCAAAAGCAACATCCTCAAGGTCTTTTAAACGTTGAATATAAGAGTCTAATACCTGGCGTCTTGCGCCTGGTCTTGCTCCAGAGATGGCATCACAAACCTGAATGATTGGCGATAATAATGAAGTCATTTCAATTTCATCGTGGTGGGCACCAATAGCATTACACACCTCAGGTTTTTCACCGTATTTCTCAGCCCACTGCATCCCTAAAATAGCATGCGGGGTTTCCATATCTGCTTCTGCATCTGGCACTTTACCTATATCGTGTAGTAATCCTGCGCGTTTTGCTAACTTTGGATTGAGACCTAGTTCTGCAGCCATAATACCACAAAGTTTTGCAACTTCACGCGAGTGTTGTAATAAGTTTTGACCGTAAGACGAACGGTATTTCATACGTCCTACCATTTTTATGAGTTCGGGGTTTAAACCGTGAATTCCTAAATCTATAACGGTACGTTTACCAACTTCGATAATTTCTTGCTCAATTTGCTTTGTTGTTTTTTCTACAACCTCTTCAATTCTTGCAGGGTGAATTCTTCCGTCTGTTACTAATTTATGTAAAGACAAACGTGCAATCTCACGTCTTACAGAATCGAAACAGGATAAAATAATAGCTTCTGGAGTATCATCCACTATAATTTCAACGCCTGTTGCCGCCTCAATAGCGCGAATATTTCTTCCTTCACGTCCAATAATGCGCCCTTTAACGTCATCACTTTCAATATTAAATACAGACACACAGTTATCTACTGCTTCCTCTGTTCCAATACGTTGAATAGTGTTAATAATAATTTTCTTAGCATCCTGTTGTGCGGTAAGTTTTGCTTCTTCCATTGTATCCTGAATGTAGGACATGGCATCGCTTTTCGCTTCACTTTTTAAAGACTCTACTAATTGTGTTTTGGCTTCTTCGGCAGACAAACTAGAAATCACTTCTAATTGTTCTATTTGCCTTTTATGCAGTCTGTCAGACTCTTCTTGCCTTTTATCCAGAATATCTAATCTGTGATTATAATCTTTATCTTTAGCTTCAAGACTATCATTAAGCTTTTTGTTTTTAGCCAACTCATTAGACACCTGAGATTCCTTATCACGGGTTCGTTTTTCGGCCTCAGACATTTTCTTATCACGAGATAAGATCACTTTTTCATGTTCTGCTTTAAGCTCTAAGAATTTCTCTTTAGCCTGTAAAATTTTATCTTTTTTAGTACTTTCTCCTTCATTTTTAGCATCTCTTAAAATATTTGAAGCAGATTTCTTTGCGTTTTTTATTAGTTTAGAAGCGTGATTTCTCTCAAGTAATTTAGCAATAATAAAACCTATGATTGCGCCAATAGCTATACTTCCAACAATTATTAAAATTGTGTTCTCCATTTTAGTTAGTTTTGAATATAAAAAAGCCTACATCAATTTTGGTTTTGTATAAACTCCTTAAAAACAAGTTTAGGGCTAACAAGCTGATCAAGTATCTGCTCAAGATATTAGAATAAACTAACACTAGCAGCCCGCTTTTACAACTTCAACTCACCCTTTTTAAAGAATTAACGTTGAGTTTATCAAAAAAAAATAATTAATGTAGGCAGTAACCTTTAATTTATTTATAAGAACGTATGTTAAGAGCTTAAATGGTCGTGAATCATATCATTAAGTGCTTTTAATTTCACTTCAACATGGTCACTCACTTGCTCTTTCTCTATAGTTTTCTGTTCTACTTGAGAGGCAAACTGTAAAGCGCACATTGCTAAAACATCTTGTTTATCTCTCACAGAATAACTTTCCTCAAATTGTTTTATCATCGCATCAATTTTCTTAGCTGCTTTTCGTAATCCTTCTTCCTGGCTTGGAGGAATGTTTAAAGGATAGACCCGATTAGCTATTGAAAGCTTTATTTTAAGCGTTTCAGCCATAAATGCTATGTTACGTTATTCTGATAGTTGACCAATACAATGGTCTATGTCTCTTATTAACGCGTTTATTTTGAGTTTAGTTTCTCGTTTATCGTTATCACTGCCAAGTATTGAATTGGCCATCTTGAGCGATTCGTACTTTTCTTGCCAGGTCGCTATTGCTAATTCCTGATTTTGAATAGTGCGTTTGGATAGCTGCAATTCCTCTGTTAATTTTAAATTAGTTTGCTTTAAAACACGCTGACTGTGTAATACTTTACTAATTTTATTCTCTAGAGCATCTACAATTGCTTCTATATTACTCATTTACAAATATCAATACTTATCTTACAAAGTTAACAGAACGCAACCTATTTTACAATTGTTTTTTGATAAAATTTAAAGTGTGTTTTAAAATAGTTTTTGTGTTCTGAGAATCAGACGAGTGTGGTTAACATCCTTCTTGTTTCTCAAAGCGCGCAGCTCACCCCTGTTTCACTAAATAACCAATAAAAACATTCGCATTAAAAGAGAAATACTTTAAGGGGTTTGATTTAAAATAAAAAATAGGCTTCAGTATTTGATTTCGCTTTGCTATTTGTTACCAATTACATACTTTAGCACTCATCCTAATTTAGCTTTTAAATGGACCTCTAATTATGTTACTTTTTTCTCTGTAAATCGCTTGCTATATTACTATTTTAGTTAACGACATCTTACTATTGAGTTCATACGTTCATGATTTCTATGGCATTTAAATAAAAAATAATTCAAATAATTACTATAAATTTAAAATCCAAACTGGTATAACGCTATATTTTATGAGATTACTCCTTTTATTCTTATTTTTAAGCCCTTCTCTTTTTTCCCAAAACCCCTATCCACAGGAGTACTTTGGGTCTCCTTTAGACATTCCTGTTGTATTGGCCGGAACCTTTGCTGAGTTGCGGTCTAACCATTTTCACTCTGGCTTAGATATTAAAACACAAGGTGTAGAAGGCTTAAAAGTATATGGCATTGCCGATGGTTATGTGAGCCGTATTAAAGTGGCACATTATGGCTACGGAAAAGCGCTTTACGTAACACACCCTAATGGATACACCAGTGTTTATGCTCATTTACAACATTTTAGCCCAGAAATTGAAGCCTATGTAAAAGCCCAGCAATACGAAAAAGAATCCTTTGTTATTGAATTGTTTCCCACAACAGAAGCCTTAAAAATCAAAAAAAACGACATTATCGCCTATTCTGGCAATACCGGAAGTTCTTCGGGTCCGCATTTGCATTTTGAAATTCGTGATAATGAAGAACGGCCTATTAACCCTATGCTCTTTGGTATAGACGTTAAAGACACAAGAAAACCTATTGTTTCTAATGTTTATGCCTATCCTATTGGAAAACAGTCTCACGTTAATGGTTCGAATAAAAAGCAAAAATTAAGGCTTATTCCACAAAAAGGTGGCGATTATAAAATTGAAGATTTAAAAGCCTTTGGCACTATTGGCTTTGCCGTAGAAACAGTAGACCGGCAAGATATGGCCGCTAATAACAATGGCGTTTACAACATTTCAACCTTTTATAATGGTCTTCCTAATTTTGAAATTGATTTCAGGCGATTTTCATTTGCAGAAACCAAACATTTAAATCGTTTGATTGATTATGAACATTTTAAGGAGCATAAAGAACGGCTTCAGAAGTTATTCCTCGAAAAAAACAATCCGTTAAGCCTATATAACAATACCATAAATCAGGGGTATTTGTCTATTACTGATGGAACTTCTTCTGTATATCAAGTAAACATTGGTGATTTTAAAGGTAATGAAACACGCATTGACATTAATATAAAAGGAACCCAGCAGGCACCAAATGATGTTGAAGAAGAAATAAAAACACAGTACTACATTGAACATCGTGACATTACAGATTTAGCTGAAGGCTCTGTGACTGTTCATTTTCCTAAAGATACGTTTTACGATAATTTCTTTATGTATTTTAATGTAAACAACGACACCTTGATTTTGCATAAACCCACGCTCCCAGTAAAAAAAACCTTTACCATTAGCTACGACATTAGTAAGTATGCCGAGGCAGATTTAAAACAGTTTTATATAGCAGAATTAGTGGGCTGGAATAATTTTCCAAGCTACTCTACTACGAAACGCAAAGGAAATACACTGTTCACAAATACTAAAGATTTAGGAACTTACGTTTTAGCAAGAGATACGGTGGCTCCAACTGTGGTGCCTGTGAACTTTAAAGACGGTTCTTGGTTAAGTAAATACCGTTTCTTAAAAGTGAAAATTGATGATGACGTCACCGGGGTTTCAAACTATCGCGCTACTGTTAATGGGCAATGGATATTAATGGAATATGACTATAAGGAAAAGACCTTAACTTACGATTTTAATGATGGCATAGTGAGTGCTACTAAAAATAATTTAAAAGTAATTGTTACAGATCATGTGGGAAATAGTACTACATTTGAATCGACTTTTTTCAGAAAATAAGTCGCTTAAATTTTAAATGGTTTGCAGTCAATAGGTCTCGTTTTTAGATTGATACGCTTTCGAAAGCTGCGCTAGGTATTTTACCTAAACCGAATTTTAGTTCCAATTATACGCTCTCGAAATTTCGGGACTGACACCGATTAAAAAGATAAACATTGATTACAAAAACCAACGCACTAAAACTCTTCATTTTCCTTATCCCTTTGTTTACACTGGCGCAAACGGCGACGATACATGGTGTTATTTTAGATGAAAACACGCTGCCAATAGAGGGTGTAAACATAAAAACGCCTACTAATGGTACACAAACCAATACGAATGGCTTTTATGAACTTATTATTGAAGCCAATACTAATGTAACCCTTGTATATTCTCATATTGCGCACAAAAATGTGCGTGTTACCGTAAATTTAAAAAACGGAGAAACCTTTGAGTTTAATCCTGTAATGAAAATGGCTGTCGAGCAAATGTCTACAGTGGTGCTTAACGGCAGAAAGCGAAAAGATGTTCAAGGTATCGTGACTATAGAGCCAGAGCTGTTAAGAAAAATTCCAAGCGCGAATCCAGGGGTTGAAAACATTCTTTTATCGCTTCCTGGGGTTAATAACAATAACGAATTAAGCACACAATATTCTGTTAGAGGTGGAAATTACGATGAAAACCTGGTGTATGTTAATGGCATTGAAGTTTACAGACCCTTTTTAGTACGTTCTGGGCAACAAGAAGGTTTGAGTTTTGTGAATAGTGATTTGGTTGCGAATGTTGATTTCTCGGCTGGTGGTTTTCAGGCTAAATATGGCGATAAGCTCTCTTCTGTTTTAGACATTAGCTATAAAAAACCAATCGCTTTTGGTATTGCTGCAGATTTAAGCTTACTTGGCGGTAGCATAGCGGTTGAAACGGTTAGTAACGATTCTAAGTTTACAGGAATCGCTGGCGTAAGGTATCGTGATAATACGCTTTTGGTAAGTGCTAAAGAAACCGAAACCAATTACGACCCTAGTTTTTTAGATGCACAAAGTTATTTAACCTATCAATTTACAGACAGGTTTGAATTGTCTTTTTTAGGAAACGCTTCGCTAAACACTTATAATTATGAACCGCAAACGCGGCAAACTAATTTTGGAACGTTAGACAATCCCTTAGCCCTATTAGTGTTTTATGACGGTCAGGAACGCGACAGCTATCAAACCTTATTTGGTGCGTTACAAGGCAGTTATCAAGTAAATGATAACGTGACTGTTAATTTAGTAGCCTCAACATATCATACCACAGAAGAAGAGCATTTTGATATTTTAGCACAATACCGTTTAGGGGAAGTAAACAGTAATATTGGCGATGAAGATTTAGGAGCGGTAGCCTTTTCTGAAGGCATTGGCGGCCAATTAAATCATGGAAGAAACGATTTAGATGCGCTCATTACAACGGTAGAACATAAAGGAACGGCAGACCTTAACGACAACGAAATAAAATGGTCTGTTAAATATACGAATGAAGACATTCGTGATCGTTTAATAGAATGGGAAGTCATAGATTCGGCAGGATTTTCTATTAATCCGCCAGGCTCTGGAGGTTTTAACCAGGAACCTTATGAGCCAGACAGTTTTCCTATCACTGCTTTTCAAAACGTACAAGCACGAAACAACACGCAAATAAACCGTTTACAGGCCTATTTACAATGGAGCAGGCGTGCAACCCTTGGCGATGCAGAGGTTTGGTACAACGCGGGTGTACGATCGCACAGCTGGACGGTAAAAGATGCTACGGTTACTGGGGCCACACAAACTGTCGTTAGTCCAAGAGCACAATTTGCTATAAAACCCAATTGGGAAAAAGACATGTTGTTTCGTATTAGTAGTGGTTTGTATTACCAACCGCCTTTTTATAGAGAATTACGTGGTGCTAACGGTAGGGTTCAGCCTGATGTTAAAGCACAGCGGTCGTTTCATTTGGTATTAGGCAATGATTACAGTTTTAAGATGTGGGACCGCCCCTTCAAACTCACGACAGAGACGTATTATAAAAAGCTAAGTGATGTGAATCCGTACACGGTAGAAAACGTACGTATTCGCTATCGCGCCAACAATTCGGCAGAAGCGTATGCCTATGGCTTAGACTTACGCTTAAATGGCGAATTTGTACCGGGAACCGAAAGCTGGTTTAGCTTTGGGTATCTTAAAACCGAAGAAAATATAAACAACCGTGGTTATATTGCAAGACCTACAGATCAACGTTTAAAATTTGCAGCATTGTTTCAAGATTATGTGCCAAACCTACCTAACTTTAAAATGTATTTAAATTTAGTGTATAACACAGGCTTACCTGGTGGCTCACCAAGTTATGCAGATCCTTACGATTACCAATTGCGTTTGCCAGATTATAAGCGTGCCGATATTGGTTTTCAATTTGTAGTGGTAGATGATAAAAAGCAGTATGCTTCTGGGTGGAAAAAACCCTTTAAAGCATTATCACTAGGGTTTGAGATTTTTAATGTTTTCGATGTGCAAAATTCCATAACCAATACATGGGTAAGGGATGTGTATAGTAAACGCCAATATGCTATTCCTAATTATTTAATGCCGCGGGTATTTAATGTGAGGACTAGTATGCGTTTTTAATATAAAAGTGCAGAGGGCTATTATTCCATGTATTCTTGCCATTTAATTAAAACATACTTTTCGATATGGTGTTCTTTCTTTTTTAAAAACCCATACTCGTAGACAAACAGGTAGGTATCACCTTTACCATTTTTCCAATAATGGGTGATGAATTTGGGGTTGAAGCCTAATGCGTTTAAGATTTTGGCTCTGACGGTAACTTTTCCTCCTTTATTATATTCCTTTAATATTTTTCTATTGCGCTTGAGTTGGTTGTCTACACGATTATAAAAGTTTTCTGGCTGCTCTTTTCTTTGTTGATATTGATAGGCGCTTTTACATTGTGGATCACAAAACTTTTTATCGGTTCTTCCAGTTAACTCAGTATTACAATACAGGCACATTTTATGAATCCTCATTTTTTTTTTAGATTACCAGTATAATATACGCATTCTATTCGCATAAGATACGATTAAATCATTTACATACAGTAAGTTGCACAAAACAACCGTTATGGAAAAAGGTAGAAATGTGACTTTAAAGCATCTTTTAATTAAAGAGAAAAGATATATCGGCCTACAATTCAATACAGACAAGGTCATTCACGCCCTTGTTAAAGAACTTCCTAACGTAAGGTGGAGTGATGCGTTTAACATGGCTTACGTGATAAACTCAGAGCAGAATCTTAACAAGATTTTCAGTATTTTTAGTGGTGTTGCTTGGGTAAATTGCAATTACTTTTTTGACAATAAACCAATACATGATAACAACGAACCCATGGATATCACATGGTTTAGAAAACGGGATGTACCAGAACATTTTCGTCATTGTCCTACCTCCTATTTAGATAAGTTGCAATTAAAAAAATACGCTAACAATACGGTTAAAAGTTACATTCATGCCTTTGAAACGTTTATAAACTATTTTTACTCTAAAGCATTAATTCAAATTAATGAAAATGATGTTCGCAATTATATTTTGAAATTGATCCAAGACAACAAATCTGATTCTTATATAAACATCGCTATTAACAGTATTAAATTTTATTACGAATCGGTGCTTGGTATGCCCAATAGGTTTTATCAAATAGAAAGGCCCAGGAAGGAGAAAAAATTACCTAAAGTACTTTCGAAGGAAGAAATAATTTCAATAATTAATCATACGAACAACATAAAGCACAGATGTATTGTAAGTCTGTTATATTCTTCTGGTTTACGCAGAAGCGAGTTATTACAATTAAAACTAAAAGATATTAATAGTAAAAGAATGGTTATAAGGGTCGAACACGCCAAAGGCAACAAAGACCGTTATACGGTTCTTAACCAAAGTGTCTTGAATGACATGAGAACCTATTTTAAATTGTACAAGCCTAAAACCTATTTATTTGAAAGTCCAATTTCTGACCATCAATATAGTAGCTCTAGTGTATTACAAATTGTTGTTAACGCAGCTAAAAATGCAGGAATTAGAGAACGGGTAACACCACACATGTTAAGACATAGTTTCGCCACGCATTTACTAGAAAGTGGCACAGATATTCGCTACATTCAGTTATTATTAGGACATAGCTCTACTAAAACTACGGAAATTTACACCCATGTTGCGACAAACTCCTTTACAGACATAAAAGATTTGTTATCTTAGTCCGCATATAAGAGATATATAGTTAATAGTAATCATATATCTTTGTTGGCAGTAATACAAACTAACCGCAAATGAAAGACGATATTTCTAAAATCAAGGATTCTATAATTGGTGAAATATGGACAGAAGATTTTCACCATTCTCTAGCTGAATATGGTCCTGAAGTAGCGAAACAGGTAATTGAGTCAATGAGCGATGATGAAATAGAAATAAAGGTCAATGCTAGAAGATTCCAAGAAGATTATATTGCAGACTATTTACGCTATTTATGGGACATTAGTAAGAAGTCTTATTGGCATCACATTTATATATCCATAGATGAAAGGGCAGGTTTACTATGGAACGACCACATGAACCATTTCGCAAAAATGTGCAATAACAAAATCCCAAAGAAAGTCTTAAAAAAAATACTATTGTTTTATAAAAATTTCAGAGAAAAGCCAGATGATTTTTACGAAAATGATATTGATTTGATAAGTTGTGTTTTAAAAGCTCAAATTAAAACATTTGGAAGATGGAAAGATGTTGAAAATATTTTAGAAAAATTCGATTTGGAAGACTCAAAACAGTTTAAAAAAGACATTAAAGCTTTAATTAAAAGTGAGTGTCAATATCAATTTCATGAACTATAATCATTTTACAATTAACTATATAGAGCTAATAAAAAAGCATCTTAAGATAGAAATATTTGATAATCAAGCTTTATTTTTCCCTGATTATGTTGTAGATGACGATATAGTCAATTTAAAAAATGATTTGTCCGCAATTTGGAAAGATTCCGATTCAGCAATTAAGATTTTACAAAATAGTCACGATTCTAATATTCAATCAGGTCTTTTCGGACTTATTGATAATTTTGAAGTAGCATTAAAAACGGGATATTTATTAGGAGATAGAGTTGTCGCTATTGACTACATATTTGAGAGAATATTAAAAGACCAAAAAGTTAGTCAAATTAATAAAGTTCTACTTGGAAAAGCTTCTGCTAATCTTGTATTAGCTCTAGAACTAGCAAAAAAAGGTCGCTTTGTTATAATACCTTCACCTTTTTATTGGAATAAAAATTCCAAAAAACTTATTAAGAAAGTTGCTAAAAAAACAATAGTCACACCTGAATTAATTAGCCTTTTAAATATATTATCAATTACCAAAAATTGTAAGCTACAACCATATACAATTGCTGAATCAGATGAAAGTTTCAAAAGAATTATAGATAATCAAATTGATAGTTCTATGATAATCGGAAAAGATGCAGGAACTTTTGCTTATGAAGGTATTTTGGGAGGATTGTTGTCTGAAAAAATATTAAATCAAGAGGAATTTAAAGTAGCTCTTAAAAAGCCATTGTCAGAATATTATTCCATAATAAACGAACAAAAAGATTTCTATACAGAGTATCTAAATACAATAACTTTAGGTGGTTCATTGAGAGGAGACAGAAATATTGACGTTATTAGACTTAAACTTAAAGAAGCAATAGAAAAGCAAAATAAAAAACTAATCAAGTCAACAGTTAAATCAGCTGGAAACATCGCTGGAGCAGGTGGTGGAACTATTGCACTACTATCTACTATTGCTACAATTACATCACCAATTGGAATACTTGGTGGTTTATTAGGTTTAATGCCTGCTTTGACATCATTTATGAAAGATGATAACGAAAATCAAAGCGTCGTTATTTCTGTTTTTAAAAGGTTAAATAGTGAATAAGTACTACTGCCAACAAAGTATATAATTTATTGCTAGTTCTAGCCTACTTACGAAAATTCTCGCGAATTTTCTATTCGGTTTTTATTTGCTAAATTAGGTGCTTAATCACGCAACAAACCATATACAGAACCGTTACCCAACATTTGAACCTGAACCTTTAAAAATATTGATGAATCAATTCCTTACTCATTATAAAATTCAATTAAATAATATATTGATTCTTTTTCTATGCATATTTTTTCTTCAATGCAAGAACCAAAATAAATCAATAAAAGAAACTAGTGATACAAAAAAAAATAGACAGGACTCATTAATAGAAAAATATGTAACTAATTGTGCTAAAACCTATAATTATAGATTTGAAATGCAAGAATGGCAAAACTGCTTGAATCAAGGATTAAAAATTGATAGTACTGTTGCATATTTTTGGCAACAAAAAGCAATGCCATATTTTAAAGTGAAAAAATATGAAGTAGGTATGGAATATTTAGATAAAGCAGTAACTTATAATTCAGAAAGATGGTTAAGTTACCGTGCTTTTATCAAATGTATATTTTCTAAAACATATAAAGATGCTATTAAAGATTTTGAAAAATGCATCGAAACCGAAGGTAATTCATATGTTATGGACCACACTTATAAATTTCATATAGCTTTATGTAACTTACAGCTAAATAAATATAAAAAAGCAGAGGAAATTTTTAAAATAGATATTGAAGAACAAGAGAAAGAATGGGGAGAAGCACATTTTTTAGATTTATTTTATTATGGTATTAGTAAATATGAGCAAAATAAATGGGAAGAAGCCATTGCTATATTCGATAAATCTTTATTATCAAACCCTAATTTTTCTGATGTAGAATACTATAAATCCATTTGCTTATTACGCTTAAATAAAATCGAAGAATTTAGAACTTTATATGCCAAGGCAAAATTAGATGGAGAAATGGGAAACACAATATCTGAAGGCAATTCCATATACGAAACATATCCATACCAAGTAAGATGGTGAAAAAACAGGTTTTCAATTTATAAAAATATTTAAATAAAAAACGATGGGTAACACCGTGTTATATTAATATACTTCTGTATGTATTGTATCTATTGACTTTGAATAAATATTATTAAAATAGGTACAACATAGGTATAACATTTTCAACCTTATAAATAAGTGATCTATAAGCATAAAAAAACCGCTTCTAAATTAATAGAAACGGTTTTCAATATGTATTTAAACTTAAAGTTATTAAGCTGCCGTACCAGAGCCTAAATACACACTATTTGATACTTGTGTACCATCAGCCGAAACAAACGCCATAAATAGCTCTACTGTGTCTCCTGCATAGGTATTTGGTATTGTAACCACTTGCGAACCTACAGTTCTATCAGCACCATCAAGAATAGAAATTGATTCTTTTTTGCTTGGATTGTAAACCAATACCATCGCCTTGTCTGTTACATTTGCGTTACCTTCTGCCGAGTTATCATCCCAATCAAAACTTACTTGTCCTGCGGTTGTTAAATCGGTTGTAGGATTCAAAATGCCAGACAAAGGACCTCTACTCAATAAAGCTAAAGAATAATCAATCGTAAAGTTGGGTGCAATACCTCCTACTGCATTATTTAACACATAAGACATAGCAGCATTAAATTCCGTTTTCTTGGTCGCAAATGACTTATAACCGATTTTGATAAAATCTTTAGTCGCTTGCAAATACTCCAATGTAATGGTAAATTTATTACGCTGATTTACTTGTCCCTCTGTTCGAGGATTCGCCACGCTAGATGGCTTAATTCTAATGTAGTCGATACCTTTCCAGCTACCACCTACAATGTTACCTACCTTTCCAGATAAGCCTCCTAAAATTCCTTGAGCTATTTTACCCATAATATAAAAACAATTTAAAAATTACACGTTCGGACTTGGTACGGATTTGACATTGCTTTTAAACCTTATTTTCGTTACTAATATAACTAATATTATGCCATTTTGTTACTGTTTTAGGCTTGTATGATGCTTTTGCGTTAGGCTTCTTTGCTTTGCATTACTTTGAAACAATTACGAATATATGCCACCTTTAAAACTGACATTTTATCAATGAAATTTTGTAGTTCTTTTTCTTTTTTACTGATAACAGAAACTAAATTAATTTGTTTTTGAAGTTCAAAACCCGAATTTTTATTTTGCTTTAAACCTTTTTTAAGCGTGTTTCTGCAATCATCTATTGAGATAAACGGAATAACACTACCTTTTAAATAATAAGCGTAAAAACCGCCTATTTGCAACATCATAGACAGGTGGAATAATGTGTTTTTTGCTTCTTCGGTTTTTGTGGTTACAACAAAACAATTGGGACAAGGATTTGCGAGCGGTTTTCCGCTGTTTAGACCTTTGTTTAGGATGAAAAAATGAGGGTTCGAGTAAGTGCGACCAGATTTGTGTGTTTTTAGTTCAAAAGTTGACATAGCTATCCAATTTAAAATTGCTTCGCTACGCTTCGCACCATTATTTTTTTTGAAAAGAAAAAAAGATAGCCATAGTTATTGTGGCGTGGGTAAGGCTGTCAAGGTTTTTGGATAAAAGTTTTTTGAGTTAAAATGTTTAATGAAATAGAAGAAATATTGTGAAAAAAGTTTTATTCAAAACCCGTAGGGCTTGACCTTTACTGCCTTGTGCGGCTGGCAGAGGTAGCCACATATATTTGCTACCTTTTTTTATTTTAATACTATACCTGTTAATATTACTATTATAATAATCATAATAATTGTGAAGACCTTTGTAGAATAAGAATCATCGCCTTCTGGATTTTCAATTTTATTACCGTTATCATCAATATCGTGAGGAAAGAATAAATCAAATAAATCTTCAATCATTTTTTTCATACCCTAAATATAACTTTTCTGGGGAATTAACACTTAAAAAAATAGGTTTCAGTTCGTATTTGAGCGTGGGATGAAGCGTTTGTATGGGTAGCGTTTTAAATAGTTGTTTGATAAAACAGCATTTAAACAAGCTACTTATACAGGACTTTTAGACAATAGCTTATTGCTTTTTTGAGGTACGATAAAAAGTAATGTGCTATGGCGTAGTACTACATATGCTAAACCTATTTTTTTATATCCTATTTCTTGGGTGGTGGGGAAAAGTGGTCTTTAATATTTTTTAGCGAAATGAAACAAACAAAGACTTGAGGTAAGGAATACTTGGACTTAACGATGGTTTTGTGCAGGTGAATGAGATAACTAATATTACTTTCAATTAACGTAACCATTTAAATGTTCGACTTTTTAATTCCTGTTCAAAATGTGGTTAATAGTTCGGAAGTGAGCGTTGGATGAGCGGATATTTTACATAATAGCAGTTATAGCGACAAAAATATAATAAAACGCCGTAGGCAACCATTGAAAGGATTTTTGCTCCTATAACTTCTATTATGTAACTTAGCTTTGGGTTGGTTTTGTGGCGGAATAGTTGTTTAGAGCGTTGGCAATGGCTCTTTGCTTTTTTATTGTACTAATTTATTAAAATAGATGCTTTTAAATAAAAAAAGCAATGTGCCATTATAGCATTGGACACAACTATTGTGACATAAAACCAACTATGCGGTGGCGCGCGGAACAACACAAAAGACAGAGGATTTTGAGGTACGATAAAACTGGGTTTTGTGTTGTGGGGACTTTATTCTGAAGGCAATAATGAATTTTCTAAAATATGTTCAACTGATTTTTTTTTCAAAGGTGGATTACCATCAAAAAGTATATTATCTAAATAATCTGTGAATGAAATCATTGCATCAAAACCATTTTTATTTTTTAGATAATTGTGATATTTAATTATTATACCATCAAGTTTTTTAAGTCTATCTCTATGAAATAAAAAATCATCAATATGAATAATTGTAAGCGATTTAATTTTGCCTTTAAGCTGATGATTTATACTTTCAATCTCTTTTTCAAAATAAGTATTTAATAATTTATTAAAACCTAAAGAACATAAAGTGTAATCGGTAACCAATAGTATAGGGTAAAAAACAATATTATTTGTGTTTTTTATATTATCAAAAAAAGCATATTTATTTTGATGTAAATTTAAAATGTATTTTACCAATTGTTTAATTGCTTTATCTTTCTTTTTATTTGATTCACTTTCAGAAATCCTATAAAATTTGGTTTCAATTTCCTCTAACAACGCTTCAGTGTTCAGGTCAATTTTATTAGCGTGAGATATAAACGAGTTTTTACATTCAAATAAAAAAACTTTATTACCATTCCTAATATAGTAATCTGGCAAACCTAAACTTTGAATCCCTTTAACATTGTGTTGCTTAATTTCTATTTCTGAGTGTTTAATATAAGAATTACCAAAAGCACACTTGAAAGTATTATGCAACAACACATCTTCAATAAATAGACTATTGTAATCTTGACTAAATTTATTACCAAATTTTGATTTGCTATGATTAAGTAAATCGTGATATAAACTTGTAAAAAACTTATTTAATAAAAATTCAAAATCTAAAATCAAATAATCATTTTCATTCAGCTTTATTATAGGCCGCTTCTTTAAGTTTAAAAATTCCGACCATTGCGGACTAAAATCATTTTTTGAAGTAAAATAATTTAACATTTTACTTAAAACAGGATAGTCTTTTATTGATAGCCGGTGAGATTCCGTGTTAATTCTACTTAAACTAAATACATCGCTAAAGTATTCATACCAACTATTTAAACCAATTTGTTTTAAATAATCTTCCGACATCGAATAGTAATGTGGCATAGTTCTTAACCATTTTTCAAATAGTAAGAATTTAAAAATTTCTGGTGTTAACCATTTAGATTGTGATGAGTTAATAATTGGGTGTGTTAACCCAAAAAATAAATGAAAATGAATCTCATCAATGGACGTTCTTTTATTAACGAAGTACTTGCGAAAAACTTTATCTTGCCTTTTAGATATTTCATCGCTAACAAGTAGATATAATTTGAATACTATTAGTGCATTATCCTTTTCATCTTTTATAACAATATCGTTAGGACTATTTGATGAAAATATCTCTAACAAGCGCAATGTAGAAATGCGATTTATAATAGATACGGAAGTAAAATCAGTATTATTTACAATACCTTTTTTATTTTTTTCCGAAAACTTTAAAAATGATACTACAATTTTCTTTTTAATCGATTCATCAACATCTTTTAACCATTCTTGAACAATGAAACGTACCTCTGAATTTGGATTGCGATGTATTTTATATTCGTACTTATTTAGTAAAGCTAATAATTCTAATGATTTAAGAACATCTGCCTTTTTTATTAAGTTTTGAATAGATTCGTTATCATTAAAGATATGTTCATATGATAAACGAGTAATAAGTTTTGTGTCCAATATATTATCATTTATTGATTTATTAAGACATCTATATTTTTGAATATTCTAAATATAGCCAATCAACAAATGCTTCTAATTTCTTTTTAATCAAAATTTCATCATCATACTCTACCATTTTTAAACCCTTGTCTGTTACCTCAATTTTTTGTTTTTTTTCAATAGATGATATTGTATCAAAGTGCTCGTCATAAAGCCAATCTCTGCAACATAAATCATCATCTGGGTATTTTCCGTTTTTAGAATTATATTCTAAACCATTAAGTACATTAAAATCATACTCCCGTGTATTATCTTTTGGAAAGCCAATTAAATCAAAAACTATATCAGATACATTAACTGTAATTTTAGTTAAATCGATACCTTTCTGTTCTAATTCTTCAAACAAACAAATTTGCTTGTATTCTTCAAATAATAAGTTAATCAAACTACTCTTCACAATCTTTCACTATTTAGAGTCCACTTTCTTTTGTAGTGATAACATTTTTTGAGGTGCTACAACAGGTAGAATCATACCTTGCATATTGGTATTGGATAATCTTTCAAAAATTATACCTCTTGCAGTAGAAAAACTAACACCTAAAAGCGTTGCTATGAGAACACCTGTAAATATTGGTGAATTATCTTCTTTAAGTTTATAATATTGATTTAATCCATCAATTCTAAAATGAAAATCAAAAACAAAATGTGCTTTAGCATTAGAAGATGCTTCATCGTGTATCAAATCTATAAACAACCCTATTTTAACCCTTTCATCTTTTAAATTATGCATTGTGGTTTGTGCAATATTTATTTTAAAGTTGTTTTCTCCTTTATGAGATACGTCTTTAATAGAGCTTTCCACTATGTTGATGTGAAATAGGTGTATTTTTTCTGGGTCTATTTTAACTTCATTACTCATTAACTTGCTGCGCTATAATTTGTTTCTTCATAACCATTGATTGCATCTTCCATACTACCTCCTGGAATAGAGCCTAAATAAACGTATTCTATTTCTTTAATAGGGTCAATATTAATAAGGTTAATATCTAAAACCTCTTCCATCTTGGTAATACTCTTTAAAGTAAGGTTATGCAGACCAGATAACCATTTAGACACTTCAGAAGGTGATTTACCTAACATTTCTGCAAATTGTTTTTTCTTGATACCACGCTCTTTTAAAACAGCGCATACCTTTTCTGTTATAGCCAAATTTCTTTCAATGAATCTGTCTATTTCAGTATTTTGATTAGTTTCTAACCAATTGTCTAATATGTTGTTTTTAGGAAATTCCATAATTAATAATAGAGTTTAAAGTTGTTATCACATTCAATTAAAGTACAATCTTCATTCCAAATTATATCTTTATTTTTAAATGCTTCATCAATTGCTTTTGTAAGTTGATTAGCCAATAGGAAATGTGGTATCACATTTGGACAGTCTTGAGCTTTGTTTGCCGTTTTAATATCGCCACTAAACAAAAAGACTACGCCCTCACTGGCTCGTAGACAATACAATCTTAAAGTGTTGTTTTTCTTTTTACCATTTTCAATATAATACGGTTTTTTGTCTTTGCCCACAGGTGGTAATGCTGAAGTATCTGCGGTAAAAGCTTCATTTCTGAAAAAACGATTTTGTGCTCCATACTTTTTCCCAATTACTTGTAACCATTTTAAAATATGGTATAGTTTGTTTTTGTTTTTAAGCTCGTGCTTTTTAACAAACTCTTCGTACAAGGTCTCTTTATTATCGTTTAATACAACAGAGTAATATGCTACTTTATTATATTTAAACAATGGTTTTATGCGTGCAAAGTTATTCACTTATAAGTTAATTTACAAATATATTTCACTTTTAAGTTAATTTTATGACATTAACTGTATTTATTTTACAACTTAAATAGTATCTAAACCTAATTCTTTTAAATAAGCATTATGTTCTTCTCTACTTGCTTTTATTCTTTTTTCTACATCAACTATTTTAGTATTCACTTCTTTTAAGTTGATGATTGGTTCTGGTTTAGCTGTACTTACGTATCTAGAAATATTAAGATTAAAATCGTTTTTCTCGATTTCTTCCATTGATACGCTACGCGCATATCTTTCTTCAATTTCTGGTCTGTTTTGATATGTATCAACTATACGCTTTATATCTTTTTTACGTAAAACGTTTTGACGTTTTTCTTTTGCAAAATTCCCATCACCACTTGCGTTAATAAACAATACATCGTCTTCTTTTTTACATTTTTTCAATACTAAAATACACACAGGAATACCTGTTGAAAAGAATAAATTTGATGGCAATCCAATAACTGTATCTACATTACCATCTTTCAATAGTTTAGTACGAATACGTTGTTCTGCACCACCTCTAAATAAAACTCCGTGAGGCAGTATTATAGCCATTGTTCCCTCATCACTTAAAAAATGGAAGCCGTGTAATAAGAATGCAAAATCTGCCGCTGATTTAGGTGCTAAACCATAATTTTTAAAACGAAAATCTTCTGCTGTGGTTTCACTAGGTGTCCATCGTAAACTAAAAGGTGGATTCGCTACAATAGCATCGAACTCTACTTTTTTAGCTGGATTCATTTCATTTAAAACATCCCAATCATTTTTTAACGTATCACCGTGAAATATTTCAAATTCAGAATCCTTAACACCGTGCAAGAGCATATTCATACGTGCTAAGTTATATGTCGTTACATTTTTTTCTTGGCCATATATTCTACTTAATGTACCGCCTTCTTTTTCTATTTTATTCTTTACATTTAATAACAATGACCCTGAACCACAAGCAAAATCTAATACTCTATTGATTTTTTTCTTTTTACCTGCTTTTGGGTTTTGACTATCTAAAGTTACAATTTCAGAAAGAATGGTGGATAATTGTTGTGGTGTATAAAATTCTCCTGCTTTTTTACCTGAACCTGCTGCAAACTGACCTATTAAATACTCATAAGCATCACCCAAACTATCGGTATCTGTATCGAACCCTTCTATACCCTCAGCAATTTTTTGAATAATGGTACATAGCTTTTTATTACGAGCTTCATAATTTTTACCAAGCTTTTCTGAATCTAAATTTATTTCTGAGAATAAGCCTTTAAAAGAATTATCAAATGATTCGTTTTCTATGTACTTAAACCCATTTTGTAAGGTTATTAATAGTTCGCTGTCTTGTGTACGTGCTAACTCTGCAATACTTTTCCATAAATAATCTGGCTCAATTACATAATGCACTTTTCTACGCATTTGTTTTTCAAAGTCTTTAATGAACTCTGGATTTTCTTGATACCAAACGGATAATGGTGTACGATTATCTTCTTCCTCTAGTTTGGGATAATCTGAACCTAATTCTTTCTTTACTGAGGTTTCATAATTATCGGATAGATAATTTAAAAAAAGAAATGAAAGCATATAATCGCGAAAGGAATCTGCATTCATTGCTCCTCTTAAATTATCTGCTATATCCCAAAGGGTTTTACCTAATTGTTTTTGTTGTGCTGTCATTTTATGCGTGTAAAACGAATTTATATTTTTTTTGTATAGCGTCAAATATTTCTATTATTAGCTTTTTGTTATCTGGTACAGGCTCTATAAGTTTATATCTGAAAACTGAATTGTGAGCCATAATATTTACTATTTGAGCTTGTTTTTCTGCATCTGAAAAACCAACTTCTTTTAAAACGTGAGAAAAGTTTCTGACCCCTAGAAAAGAACTTATATTTTCTAATATTTGCCTTAACAAGGCAAAATGATATACATATATTTCGTCTTTATCTTTAGCTTCTTTTATTACTCTTAATAATTCTAAATGGTATAAAAAGACTTCTTTTCTTGGGCCAACTAATTCAATAGTACCGTTATTGTTTTTTAGTTTATAAATATCAACTTGCTGTTGGTATCGTGATGCTTTTTCACCTCTTGTTAACCAATCTGCCAATACAGAAAAGAAACCAATATGATGGGTTGTAATTATTATTTTTCTTTTTTTGAAATGTTGGTCAATTAAGTCTATTAATGATGATACTGTTACAAAAATATTATGGTCGTCAAGACTGGAAACAGGGTCGTCTATAAAAAAGTGAGTCGATTGGTTATCATCGCCAGTCCAACCTTCTACTTCAAATAAGGCTAAAAAGAATGACCAAACGAATATTTGTTCTTCACCTCTTGAAATTTTAATTGGTATTTCTTTTTCTTCTTTTTTCTTTTCTGGTTTTTGTTCTTCGTCTTCAGGTTGTTCTACAACTTCTTCTTCTTTAACCTCATCTTCTTTTTTGTTGTAAAACCTAATGTATTTGATACCATCATTTAAATCTTCAAAGTACTCAAACCTATAATCGAATTTAGGTTGATATGATGCTAATTTATCTTGTAGGTTAATTTCATCTAATAAAGGGTGAAATTGATTTAGATTACTTTTTGCAATTTTAAGCTTTATATCTGCACCGCTATTATCTTCGTCATTATCCCAATTAAATAAATCTTCACTATAGGCATTATAATATACACCTGAATGATTGCCACCATTATTGGTTTTAGTTACATCTTTGTAAGCAACAGATAACCTTGTTTTACCTGTACCATTAAAAGCATAAATGAGGTTTACATTTTTTTCTAGACCAACTAATTGATTGGCAATATCGCTTATGTTTTTTTCAAACTTTTTACTCATACCGCAACTTCATTTATATTAGGAAATAATTGCTGCAACAAGCCTTTTTTATGAGTTTGTAAGCTATCTATTTTTTGTTTCTGTTCTATTATTAAATCATTAGCAGAAACAAGTGTATTTGCGATTTTAACTTGTTCTTTTGGGTTTGTAGGCTTTAAAATTGGACAATTTAACACGTCATCTTTTCTTAAATTTGTTTGTTTAGCACCATCGTCAAAGCGTAAAAAGTATTTATTTCTATTGAGTTGATAAAAGAGAAAAACGTTATTTATACCTGTTGTTGTTATTTTGCAAATACGTTGATTTACTGTGTATGTATCATCTTTATCAACATAAAAACATTTTGCTAATGCTTTACCATTTGGTATATCGCTTAGTACCATTAAAGTATCTCCTATTTTGGTCTCTAAATTTACAGAATCACTAAATTTTACAACTTTTCCTTCTGTTGAAATGAATTTAGAGTTAACTACTTTATATTTTCCCGTTTTAGAAATTTCCTTTTCGTGAGCTTTACCATTTGCATAATCTGCAATAGCATCTAATGTTGTTTCTTGCCAATCTCCTTCATTTTTAAACTCTGGGAAGCGGTATTTGGGTTGTGTTTCTCCTTCTTTTGGAAATAGCTGTTGCAATAAACCTTTTTTATGCTCCCTTAGGAACTCTAGCTTTTCTGTTTCTGCATTAATCACCTCATCTAGGGATGATAAGCAACTAGCTATTTTTTTTTGTTCCTTTATCGAGTTTGGCTTACCTATTTTTATTGGCTCAAGATTAACATAATATAAATTTTTCACATTTTGACCTTCAACAACTTTAGCAAATTGACTACTTAAAGTATTGAAATAATATGCATAAAAAATAGAATCCTGTTCAGTTTCATATACACTTATCATTTCACCAATTGCTATGTTTGCAAAAGGTAAATACGAACAATTTGAAAATGCGAAAGGGTCTTCTCCTACACGAGGCACTAGAATTTCACCACCTTTGCTAAATCTTAAAGTTTTTGGGTCAATATTAGTCCTAGAATATACTTCTTTAATTATTGTTCCAAATTTAGTGTAAAGCTCACCATACCTGACGCATAGTGTTGGCGCATCCTTGGATAAAGACCATTTTGGTGCACTTTTGCCATAATAAAAAGTGCCCATTTGACCGATGGTTGTAATTTCCCATTTATCCTCATTTTCAAACTCAGGAAAACGAATCTCTGGTAATACTTGTTCTTTTCTATTCATAAGCGTTTAAACCTGCTATTTCACGCCCTTGGGCTAATTTGTTAAGTAATGGCACTAGGTCTTCCATAAGAGCCAATTCTTTAATTCTACGGTCTTTCCAACCTAATTCTAAAGGTGCTAATAAGTCGGTTAACTTTTCGCCATCAAACAGCATACGGTTCATAATCTCAGCAATAAAGCTTTTTAAGCTTTGAGTAGTTATACCGTGCTTTTCAGAAATGGCTCTTAAAACTTTTTCAGCCTTTTCATCTTTATATTTTTGATACCCTTCTCGTATTTGTTTTTCGGTTAAACCGTTACCTACTTCTAGCGTATTAATGTACTCTATAATATCATCACGTTCCTCAATTAAATTAGCACTAGAGCTTAAAAGGTTAATTAATTGCCCTCGTGTCATTTTATGTTTAGATGGTTTGTCTTGCGTATATTTTGCAATTAAACCAATGATATAATCGTAATCTATGATAGCAGAAGAGAACAGTACAAACTCAAAATCCAATTGCTCAACTTCTGGTGGTACATTATCACCACCTTTATCTTGTTGTGCTTTTAAACGTTTTGCTGTGTCTAAATACACCGATTTAAAAGAACGTAAATCATCTATTGGCAACAAGTCTTCAATAACTTCTGTTTGTTGTTCTTCTAAGTCTGTATATTGGTCTAATTGTGTTTTTAAACGTTGTACCTCTTTAAAAGTATTGATAAACTCCGCTCTTGCTTCGTCTCCTCTTAAATTTGTAACTTCTGAAGGTGTACAGTCTAGACCTTTGGATTGCATAAATTCTTTTAAGTTACCTACTGCTTTTTGGTATTTATCAATAACTTTAGGTGCTGCATCTACTAACCAAATTTCTTTAGGGTTGTCTACTTTTTCTCCAGAGAATAATATCATTGCCTTATCTACAGCTTCTTCTTGATGCCTAAAGTCTAAAATATTACCATAAGGTTTGGTATCATTGATTACACGATTGGTACGTGAAAAGGCTTGTATTAAACCGTGATATTTTAAATTTTTATCTACGTAAAGCGTGTTTAGGTATTTAGAATCGAAACCTGTTAAAAGCATATCTACTACTATCATTACATCAATTTTATTAGAATGTGGATAGTCTTTATTTGAATACTTTTGGTCTTTAATACGTTGCTGAACATCTTGATAATACAAATCGAACTCTGTTATGGTATGATTTGTATCGTATTGTTTGTTATAATCTGAAATGATTGCAATTAACGCTTCTTTCTTTTTATTTGGTTCTACCTCGTTATCTTTCTTTTCTTGCTCTAAATCTTCTTGTAATTGTTTAATATCCTTATTGCCTTCGGCAGGTGGTGAGAATACACAAGCAATATTTAACGGTTTGTAGTCTTCGTTTTCAGCAATTAATTCAGCTTGTAACTCTTTAATTACTTCGTAATATTGAATTGCATCATTAATTGAAGCAGTTGCCAAAACACTATTGAACCTTCTATCGTTAGTTGCTTTATCGTGTTTGTTGATAATGGCATTTGCTACTGCCAATTTATGTAAATCGCTACCAATACTTACAACACCATCAGGCTTGAAATAATCGATGTGAAAACGTAAAACATTTTTATCTTCTATAGCGTGAGTAATGGTATATGAGTGTAGTTCTTGTTGAAAAACATCCGTGGTAGTTTTATAAGAAGCTTCGTTACCTTCAATTGTTTTATACGTCGCATTGTCTTCAAAAATTGGTGTTCCTGTAAAGCCAAACAATTGTGCTTTTGGAAAAAACTCTTTAATAGCATCGTGATTGTCTCCAAATTGTGAACGGTGACATTCATCGAAAATAAACACTACTCTTTTATCTTTTAAAGGTGCTAACCTATCGTAATAAGTTTCTTTGTTTTCTTCCCTTTGTTTTACGTTACGTTTACTATTCTGATTTAGTGCTAAACCTAATTTTTGAATGGTTGTTACAATTACTTTGTCCGCATAATCAGTTGATAGCATTCTTCTTACTAAAGTTTCTGTATTAGTATTTTCTTCAACACTACCTTCCTGAAACTTATTAAATTCCTCTCGTGTTTGCCTATCTAAATCTTTTCTATCAACTACAAATAAACATTTTTCAATGTTTGGATTTTCTTTTAATAACGTTGATGCTTTAAAAGATGTTAACGTTTTACCACTACCTGTAGTATGCCATATATAACCGTTACCTCTATTTTGGTCTATGCAATCTACTATAGCTTTAACTGCATAGATTTGGTAAGGTCGCATTACTAACATTTTTTGCTCACTAGCTACCAATACCATATAGCGACTTATCATTTGACCAAGCGTACACTTCTTTAAAAACTTATCGGCAAAGTCGTCTAAATGACTAATTTTTTTATTGTCTTCACTTGCTAATTCGTACACAGGCAAGAATTGTTCATCTGCATTAAAAGCAAAATGTTGATGGTTGTTATTAGCAAAATAAAACGTTCTTGATTTATTACTAACTATAAATAGTTGCATAAAACACATCAATGAGTTGGTATATCCATTACCTGGGTCACTTTTATACTCAACTATTTGTTGCATTGCTCTATTAGGGCTAATCTGCAAAGTTTTTAACTCTATTTGAACAACAGGAACACCATTTATCAATAAAATAACATCATACCGATGGTTGCTATTATCTGTATTTATTCTAAGTTGATTAATAACTTCAAAGTCATTTTTACACCAATCTTTAATATTTACAAGTGTGTAATGTAGAGGTGTCCCATCTTCTCTTGAAAATGTATTAGTGTTTCTTAAATAATTTGAAGCTTTGAAAACATCAGGATTTACAATTTCTTCTCTAAGTTTTTTAAACTCTGAATCTGTTAAGTTTACTCTGTTTAATTTCTCAAACTTTTCTCTGAAGTTTTGTTCTAATGTATTTTTATCACGAATATCTGGTCGATAAATGTATTTTAAATCGCTTAACCTGCTAATTAATTCATTTTCTATTTGTTGCTCTTTGGTCATTGGTATGTAGACTGCTATTTTAAAATGTTAAAAATATAATAATAATCTGACTTAATAATAAGGATTTCAGTAATTACTTTTTACCCCTTTTTTAGGGTATATTACAAGTTGTAAAAACTCAGTTATTTAGACAGAAATTTACTTGTGTTTTAAGTTTCTCATAAATATTGTTTTCATTTTCAGAATCATTGAGTTTTATTAAAAGTTTTAAATATGCTTGACGCTCTTTTTTATGTGTATGCTTGTGGTATTTTTTTAAGCCATTTACCCAAAAAGGACTTCCATAAGTAGCCATTAATTTAATTTGCTCAGGCGTTAAACTTTCAAAAGCTATGTGTTTTCTTTTTTTGATTTTACCATATACAGATAACAATTGATTCCCTAATTTCTGAAATTTAGAAAAATCGGTTAAATCTGATAGCTTATAAATACCTACACTATCTTTTCCTTGATTGATAAATCTTGAATTGGCTTCAATTTCAAAACGTATAACATTTTTTGTAATATCGATTCTTGCTTCTTGTTTGACTTGATAGGTTTTATCGTAGCCTTTTATTTTGTAATTGGTAGCTTTAAAATGTACACCGTAAACTTTAGTACCATTACACATAAATTGAGGCTGGATTGTTTTGTATTCTTGCCACTTTTGAAACGTGTTTTCAGGCACGTCATAAATTACTGTACCTATTGCTAAACGTTTAACTTCGGCATCTAGCAATACATTTCCAAAACAAGTATTTAAGGTATTTACTGCTTCAACAGCTTGTAAATACGTAAATGGTTCATAGTTATTACCCATATAAAACTTTTGCAAACTGTTTGTAATGGTTAATTCATCTCCCCTTAACCTAAGTTTTAGGTTTTTTAAATCGGCAGTATAACAAACCACCTCGTTAAAATTATTAAAACGTGGTTTCCATAGACAGTTTTTCCATATAAATGTATCTCGAACTCTGGTAAGGGCTTCTACAGGTAACTTGTCTAAATACTTTACTATTTTAATAGTATCATACAACAATTAACCTTTTACTTTTTTGAATGCTTTGTTGTAGTTTTTTTCAAGTAGTTTTTCTACATCGCTCATACGATAGTATATTTTTGAGCCTATTTGCGAAAAAGATACTACGCCTTCATCTCTCCAAGTTTGTGCTGTGCGTTTGCTAATATTCATTAACTGTAAAAACTCTTGATTGTCTACAAAAACATCTTTAGGATTTTTTTGTTTCTCATCTAATGAGATTTTAACTTCATCAATTTTCTTTAGAAGTTCGTTGTACTGGTTTTTTGATAAAATAATTGCTTCCATTTGCTGAAATATTTTTTAGATTACTCCAACAAATCTGAGAAATGACACAGGGTCTAAAAAGGGTAACCTTGTTACCCCCTTATAAAACCCTTATGTTTAACGAAAATTAGTGTAGTGGATTGTTTTTTATATACTCTATTGCACTCTTTTTATAATCTTCTGATGTATTAGAGGCATCCAATTCTGATTTCATTGTTGCATTTATTTTTTCGGCAAATATTACACAAAGTTTATGAAGTCCTATATGAGATATAATTTTCTTTTCTCTCAAAGCTTCTACAACACCTCTAATAGCACCTATCTTTTTTGGGGTTAATACAGAATTACCATCGACTGTTATTGCTAAATCCTCTAACATTCTAAGTATATATTCTTGTTTTTCGATTGATAATAAATCTTCAAATTTTTCAATCTTTGGTTTATCAAGTAATATTTTAGAGTTTGTAGGCAAATAGTTTAAGGGTGCAATGATGGCGGTTTCCTTAATAAATTCGGCTTCTATGGATAAAAAGTCTTTAAATAGTTTTGGATATTTATCCTCTTTACCTTTAAAATTATCACGTCTTTCAATTAAAGCTCTAAACTCTAATTCACGATGTTTTAATTCTTTTAATCTTGATTGAATATACAATACTTTATTACTTGGTTCTGCATTATCTAATATCTCCTGAAACCTAGACATACATTTCTCAAACACTCTAATATATGTTTGTCTATGATTTATGAAGTGTATATCTAAGGGTACAGAATCACGATGGAATCTTTTAAAAAACGTATCCATTGAATCTTGTAACTCATTGTATAATTCTTTATCTACTACCATTTTATTCATTAACGATTGAATAATGATATGAGAACCAGAATCGTTTTTAAAATACATAGTCCGACTGTCGAATAGTTCTTGAAAAATAAACGTAATCTCCCAACTTGTATTTTGGATTTTATAAGCTGTTTTAATTTCCTTTATGACTTCTTCTAACTTATCATTTATTATATAATTGAATTTTACATTTGCTTTTTGAAGTTCTTTGTTTTCATCACGAAGAAGGAAAAACACTCTATCATCTTGCACTTTGTTGTATGCATCTATTTGCTCTTGAAACTTATCCCTCAAATATTTCTTAATTTGTTTATCTGATTTGGCTTCATTATTAAAACAATAGTCATTTATAGCATCTATAATTTCTTGGTTTTCTTCCTCTGCTTCTTGAATAGCTTTTTGCAACTCTTTATCTGTGTCAATAAATCTGAAAGATGTGCCTAACGACTGACCTTTCATAATTTTTTGCATCCATTTCTGTAAAAAATCTAAAGTGTAAAAAATAGTATATTCGTTACCAATAAGACTTTTATTATTAGAAGCCATTTTGTGCAAAGGCTCTTTTAGTGTTACAGGATTTAATTTTTTTAAATTATTGTCATCATTGTAAAACAATGGAAAATTAACTAACAACAATTTATCATCATAAGTTCTGAAATCAAAGTCTCTGTACAGATAGAGTTTTGATAGTATTTGTTTTAAAACTCTTGAATCATTTAGATTTTCAGATAATTCTTCCTCAATTATAGCTAATTCATTTTCAATAAATTCAAGTGGATTTTCTAAAGTTTCACAATGTTTTTGATACGCTCTTATAATATTAGTTGTGTCATATTCAACAATATCCAAAAGTGTCTTCATTTGCCAATCAGCAATTTGGTAATAGTCTTTTTCTTCTATATTGAATTGTGAATCAAAATTTTCAAAATACTTGCATCTTACACCTTTTAAAAAGTCTTCGTAAGTAACTTTTGGTATCTTTTCTCCTAGAACTTTAATTTTATTATGAATCAACTTATCATAATCACCTAAATATACTGATTGAATAAATTCTTCAGTTTCATCTACATTCAGTAAAAAATGACGTGCAGCAAATTGGGAAAGTAGCCAACTATCAGTATTTTTAATATAGTAAGGATGTGGGTCTTTTTCTATTAGATTATCTATTCTATCTTCTTCTCTAGCACAAAACACTAACTTTTGATAGTTATCTAATCCTTCAATTTTTTCAAGCACATTAAGTTTAAAATCTATTTTAGCCTTTTGTTTTGCAGCATTTCTTATTTTAGTAAAATGCTCTTTAACGATGTTGTTAATTGGTTTATTTAGCATTATAGTTAATTGATGTATTTATCGACTGCATTATCTAACTCACTACTTATTATTTTTGCATAGACTTGAGTAATACCTATATCTGAATGGTCCATTAGTTTAGATACGTGTTCTATTCTCATACCATTATTTAATGCCCTGGTAGCAAATGTATGTCTGCTAATATGAAAGCTTAAATTGAAAGGTAATTCTAAACGTGTCCCCATTTTTCTTAAATACATATTGCTTAATGCTATTGCTCTACCTGTTATTAAATTTCTATGCTCTTTATCTGTAAAATAGTTTTTATCAATATTTGCAAAAGGGAAAATTATATCTTCTTGCTTCTGGTCTTTTTGCCGGTACTTCTCTAATATCTCAACTGCTTTTTGACCTATTCTAACACTATGCTGTCTATTTGTTTTTCTGATAATTTTCGTTATTCTTCCACTTTTCTTATCGTAATTTTTCCATTTAAGTTCTAACATATCCCCAAATCTTAGACCACCTGCAAAAACTGAAAATATAAACATATCTTTTATTACTTGTGCTTTGTCTTTATTAGAAACTTCTAAATTTATAAAGTCCTGAAATTGTTCAGCAGATAAATATCGTTTTGTGCTCTTATCTTTTTTTACAGTAAACTTATTGAAAGGAAATAAGTCTAAAGGTATTAAATCTTCTTTCTGAGCTTCCTTAAACATTATCTTCATAATTTTTAAAGAGAAATTTATGGTTGTATTATTATTACCTAATGTAGAACTGCAATAAGATGCGAAATCTTTTAAGGTGGTAACTGTAATGTCTTCAAACATTAATTCACGATGCCCTACAAACTTTTCAAATTTCTTTAAATAGGTTTTGTAATTCTTATACGTTGAATAGGCTAAAGTATCTTTACGCTTTTCACAAAGGCTATCTGAGTAGTCAAAAAAGTTCGTTAAGGGTTTACCCTTAATGGCCTCTTTTAGTTTTCTTGCAGTTGTGGATTGGTTTCTTCTTTCAAGGTCTGCAATTTCGCCTTTTGCATCCGCAACCTTTTGAGATATGTAAGCGTTTAACCTTGTAGAATTACTATGATTCTTCTTTACTTTTTGCTTATCTTCATCCCATTCATTTGGCTTTAGTTTTAGGCTTAACGAAATGAATTTAGTTTTGCGGTCTTTGATAACTCTTAAATAAAGAGGTGCTTCTCCTGCTTTATCTACTTTGTTATTTCTTAAAATTAGTTTTATTGAAGACATAAAGTACTGGCTTTAAAGGTATGCAAAGCGGTGCAACCGAGTACTAAGGTACAACAATAGGTACAACAAAACAAGCATTTTGATGCATTTAGCTGTATTAATTTACTTTAATAAAAACACATAAAAGCCTATAAATAAAGGGATTCAATGAAATTGGAAGCAACCTAATGAAGTTTCTATATAACACCGTGTATAATTAATTGCTTTGACAAGTGCTTATTTGGAAAATTCCTACGGAATTTTCTCGGGTTCGTATTTGTTTACTATATTAGTTGCTTAACCACGCAACTAACCATACACAACAACGTTAGCTACAATGCTGAAACAAACTTCATAGATGATATTATTATTTCTGTTTTTAACCTTAATCTTTTTGATTTCATATCCAATAATCGGATTTAAAATATATAAGTCGATTAGGAATAAAAACAAACGGAAACTATATCGACTTTCAGCAATACTTCTGATTTTGATTTTAATCCCAGGATTTTTCTGGAGAATATTACCAGGTTCTGACCTTGTCTGGAAACCAATTGAAAAAGTACAGGAAAAAGGCTACAATACTGAATTAACTGGCTTTGAATTTAATTTTGGAGAATCGATTTACGAATATGAATCGAAAAGAGATTTTAATGGTGATGGATACTCAATTTGGATTTATGAAATTGATGATAAAACAGCCAATTATTTTAAAAAACCAAACGCTGATTTTTTTACAAACTACCCAAACTCTGATTTTAGAAACAAATGGGAAACGGAATTTTGGAAAAAAACACCATTGAATAAAGAAGAGCAAAAGTTTTTAGACTTTGCTCACAGCGAACTTGACGAATTGAAATTCGAATTAGAGGACTTACTCAATGAAAAAGGAAATTATTACGCATATGAATATTATATGCACGACTTTAGCGATGGAACTGTTTATGTTGGAAATATCGACTTTTACATTATTTGTCCGAATAGAAAATTGATAGTAAAAATTAACCATAATACGTAAAAAGCACAGTAGCTAACAATGTGTATAATTCATTGCTAGTTATAGCCTACTTACGAAAGTCCTCGCGGACTTTCTATCTGTGATTTATTTGCTAACTTTAGTGCTTAAACACGCAACGAAATCATACACTAGACCGTTACCTGCAATTACCAAAAAAACCGAATGAAAAACTCACTTATCTTAATTTTAATACTTTGTTTTCAAATTACCTACTCGCAAAAAGTGGATTTAACAGGAATTGCTAAAACTTCTGAAAATCGAGGTCACGTAATGATTGTGTTGAACGATACTCTAAGGAAATTACCAGAATATTTCCCTGATTCTTTATATCAAAAAATGTGGAAAAACAAAAACTTAATATGCTTTTCAGATGGTAATGGGAGTTTTACAATTAATGCAGATTTAAATGACAGTTTGGTTTTTTCAAGAGATAGATATATTTCACAAACTCATAAAGTATCTAAACTTATTTCTCAACAAGATTCAATTAATGTAATTTTAGAACCGACACCTTGTGTAGAATATATTCCTTGTAATGAAACTAATCCAGAACTATATATTTTTATTGGAGAAAAACTAGATGTTAGTCCTGCAAGCCAACCAAACTATTGTAACACAGTTTCGATAGATTCAAAATCTCAATCTAAATATAAAATCTTAGAGAAATTTACCAATAATTTAAATGCTGAGAATATAAATTTTGTTTCTTATGATCATTTTTCAAAAGTGAAATATGATGAATTTCAAAATGTTCTTTTATTTGTTGGAAAATATTGTGACAGTTTAATTCATCAAAAGTATCAATATCATCCAGTTTATAAAATGAAGAACGGAAAATGGGCATCACCAATTTTTGAGGAATATGATTTAACAGAAAGAAAAAGTGATAAGCAACCGCATAAAGTTGAAATGGCTGAACCAATAACCATCCCAGGTTATAATTCCTATAGAAAATTAGAGGATATTTACAAAGAACCATATTTTAGAATTGAGAAAGGTAAAGTTTATATGCTATACGGCTATTACCCAGAAGATTTGATAACAGATTAATAAAAACAACAGCAGGTAACAAAGAACTGAGTTAAAAAACAACACTTTTCTTCATTAATTTTAGACATTATTAGTTTAGGCTTAGAGATTCATTTAATTGATCCACTACGCTTATTTTTCACTCGGTTTTTAATTCAAAAACTATATTACTGAAACATAAGTTTCATCGTATGGTCTGCCAGATTTAGCTATTGCAAACGCTTGTTTTAGCAACTTGTTGGCTACAGCAATCAATGCCAGTTTTTTGCTTTTCCCTTTGTTCACTATACGCTCGTAAAGCGCTCTGCAAGCTTTGTTACACTTACAGGCATTAAATGCACATAAAAATAATAAATTCCGAAGCTTCCTATTTCCAACTTTACTAATCCTACTGCGACCTCTCACACTACTGCCGGACTCTCTTATGGTTGGTGTAATCCCAGCATAACTGCATAATTGAGAAGCATTCTCAAACTTCTGAAAACCATCCGTAATTACTATTAGAAAAAGGGCTGTCTTTAGACCAATTCCTGGAATACTAGTTAATAAAGTTAATTGACTTTGCTGGTCTGCCTTTACAAGGCTTAGCAGTTTCTGATCGATTCCTGCAATCTCTTTTTCCAAATGCTTAAGATTTCTTTTTAATGAACTATAGACATGCTTTGATGGCATACCAAGAACTTCTTCGCCATGGAGCTTGTTCTTTGTCGCTGTACGCTTCTTTATATAACTATCCAGTAGTCTAAAGAGTTGCAAACATTCACTTTGAACATCTGTTAAGGCATTGTAAAGGGGCACTTCATTGATTTGACCATACTCACAAATCGCTTTGGCATCACTTCTATCGGTTTTCACTTTGGCGAGTCTCATCTGTATAAATCGTTTTACCGATAACGGATTTACTACAGACACCGTAACTCCTTTTTTGTAAAGAAACTGAGCAAGCAGGCAATGGTAGTAACCTGTGGCTTCCATCACCACTAAACTATCCTTAGGTAATACCTTAAGAAATTTCTTAAATCCTGCCGCATTGTTTTTAAACTGTAAGTGACCAACTTTACTACCATAACAATCAAAGACATCTTTACTAATGTCAATTCCAAAAGTTTCTTTATATTTATTCATAAGAACTGATTTATGAAAGAACAGCCTACTATACTCACAACAACTTGAAAACGAGATCTAGTGTCTCACAGAACTGAACGTGATAAAAGTAGAAAAGAGAGAGGATTATCAGTGTTGTCGAAGTCAAAAGCTTCACCGTATATATTAACCTTAATTCTCTCTTTTGTTCTTTCTGATTTTGTAACTAATTTATTGAATTGTAAACTTAAGCCGTGTATAATTAATTGCTTTGGTAAGTGCTTATTTGGAAAATTCCTTCGGAATTTTCTCGCGTTCGTTTTTGTTTACTAAATTAGTTGCTGAAACACGCAACTAAGCATACACAAACACGTTGTAAACAATGCTGACCCGTCCTGAATAAAGGCTACATAATTTTAAACATTATGTACAAAAATGACAAAGTAATTAGACGTTACAGTGAACCTTTCAAATTAAAAATTTTAGCCGAACTTACAATCGGAAAACACACAAAGAGCGAACTTTGTAAACTCTACTCAATTGCTCCCACAACGGTCAATGAGTGGATTAAAAAGTATAATCGTAAAGACTTAATGAACACCAGAGTAAAAGTGGAAACTAAAGACGAAATATCTAGAATTAAAGCACTTCAAAAAGAAATAGAACAACTAAAAAAACTACTTCTTAAAAAGGATCTTGACACTATGGTATTGGACTCCTACCTAGAAGTAGCAGCTGAAGACCTAGGCTATAAATCTGTCAATGAGTTAAAAAAAAAGATAAGTATAAAGCCTTAATTAAAGCTAAAGAGAAATCTAAGGGATTTACTTCTTTAACGACTATAACTCTTTGTTTTGGACTTAAACGTGATGCGTATTATAAATACAAATCTAGAGCTGATAAGCGTTTAAAACTTGAACAACAGATTATAAATATAGTCAGTAAAAAACGTAAATCCCTTCCTAGAGAAGGCGTGCGCAAACTTAAAATTTCATTGGATGATGAGTTTACTAAAGCCAAAATCAAAGTGGGCAGAGACACCCTATTTAATATCCTTAGAAAGCACAATATGCTTACACTTAGAAAGAAAACCAGTGCTAGAACAACCAACTCTTATCATCGTTTTTACAAGTATAAAAACATTATAAAAGATATAGAAATTAATAGACCTAATCAAGTTTGGGCATCTGATATCACATACATTAGAACCGTAAAAGGATTTTGTTATCTAGCATTAATAACAGATATGTACTCTAGAAAAATAGTTGGTTATGACCTAAGTGATAGCCTAGAACTTAAAGGATGCGTAAGAGCGCTTAATAAGGCCATATATCAGGCTAAAAACACCTGTACAGAGCGCAGTCGAAGTATTAATGGACTCATACATCATTCCGATAGAGGAATACAGTATTGTAGTAATGTATACACACAGATATTGAAAAGAAATAAGATAGGCATTAGTATGACTGAAGAAAATCACTGCTACGAAAATGCAATGGCAGAACGTGTAAATGGGATCTTAAAAGATGAATTCTACCTAGACCAAACCTTTGATAATGTGGCTCACGCAAAGAGAGCTGCAAAAAATGCAATTAATTTATACAACGAAATAAGATTACATTTATCTTTAGACTATAAAACACCTAATATGGTATATCAATTATCAGCGTAAAAATCAATTTTAACCTGTAGCCGTATTTCAGGACAAGACATGCGAAAACTCAAATACATATTAAACAATTTAACATTCATAATTCTGGCTTTAATGTTTGCGTGCAATGAAAATAATGAACCTAAAAATAAAGCCTTCATAACCAACAGTAGTAAATCGAACTTTGAATTTTATTTTGCCGATACTGTTCAAGTTAATAAGACATATCGAGGATTAGTTTTATACGATAGCAGCAGTGCAATAGACTCTATTACCGACAAATTAGAACACGAAAAAGACACGATTAGACTATTGGCTTTTTTTTTAAAGAATTCTAAAACTGCCATCAAAGATTCAGCTGATTTGATTGTAAACGACCCGAAATCCAATGTGTTTATGTCGAATACACCTGATTCTATATATTTTGAATATAAGTTTAAAGATACTGGTTACCAATTTTTAGAAGGTGTGCTTCAGGATGAAATAACCTATGCGACATTTGATAAAGAATATCCTGTAAATGTTACAACGGAAAATATACATATTAGCTGTCCTGTTTATGTAACGGACAATTTGAATTTCAAAAATAAATTGGGAAGTGTAATACGAAAATTAAAGAATGGTAAAACTGAAGATTTACTTTACGAACTAAATAACTAATTTTAATAAGCACTGTTTACAACAAAGAACTGAGGTAAAAAACAACACTTTTCTTCATTAATTTTAGACATTATTAGTTTAGGCTTTCAAAGAGATTTTTACGTGGGTAAAGCACGCAAAATTTTAGTTTGTTTATAGTTATAACGAAAATTCATTCTAAACATCCAATTTGTATGAATAAAGATATTGCACATTCTCAAATTTTGATTTTAATAAGAATTTCTTAGCTTTGTAATACACTAAGCTATTAACCCTTAACTCATTTCAAATGAAACTTTTAAATTTCACAGCTATTTTATTTGGTTTTTTACTCATTCTTTCTTGTAGTAAGGATGACGACCAAGTCGCAAACGTACCAACTTTAAATTCTATCAACTTAACCTCTCCGGAAGCAGATGAAACCCTTGTACAACTCCTACCTGAATTTACCTGGGAAACCTACGACAGTGACCAGACAGTAAATTATTCTATTTTTATTGGTACTGAGCAAGATAACCTACCATTAGCAGCATCAGAAATACAAAGCGCCAATCCAACTTTTACCCTTGACGTTAGTAACGCACTAGTGAATGCAACCACATACTACTGGAAGGTACAAGCAAATATTGAAGGAGCACTAGTAGCCGAAAGCGAAGTGCAATCTTTTGTTACAGAACTAATAACGACCATGCAGTTAACTGAAAATGCAGACTACCCAAAAAGAATTAAAGCATCTGCGGCTGCTTTTAATGACAAACTTTGGATCATTGGAGGAAAAGATGCTGGAGATATAGCCCTTGATGATATTTGGTCGAGTACTGACGGTATTACTTGGACTTATGAAGGAGCACTTTCTGGAACTGTTTATGGACATGAGTTAATAACTTTCAATAATAAACTCTGGTTATACGGAGGGATATTTGATGGTTTTGTTTCTTCCAAAATATTTAGCTCAGCTGATGGGGTAACTTGGATAGAAGAGACTGAAACAACACCATTCAGTCAGTACAACAATATACAAATGACTGTTCATAACGGTAGACTCTATAGGGTGGCAGGATATAATGCAAGCATTGATCCTTTATCTGATGAACGCGCAACCTATAGTAGTAGTGATGGTTTAAATTGGGACTTAGAAACTGCTAACCATGGTTTTGAATCAAAATACAGTTTTGTGGTTAGCGCCATAAATAATAACCTTATTGCTATAGAACCTTCCGCTGATAGTGGTGATAATTCGATTACATTGTATACAAGTTCTGATGGTATCACTTGGAATAATGAAACAACTTGGATGACAGCAGAGAGAGGATACACTTCTATTAAAACTGTAAAATTTGGTGATAAATTAATTCTGGCCACACCCCCACCAAGTAATTTGTCAAGTGCTACTACTTATTATGAGTCTGAAAATGGTATAGATTGGACTCCCGCAACCATGCAAACAACACCAATTGCTGCAAGAGATTATAATTTTGTAGCATTAGGTGGGTCTTTATATGCTATAGGAGGAACTACCATAACCTCCCAAGTTACATCGGCCGATAATCAAGTTTGGAAACTTAATTAATCATTTGATTATTACAACATAAAAAAGGTTCTAATACTAGATATTAGAACCTTTTACTCATTTTAAAGCTCTTATCTTTCCCTCTCAAAACAATATTTTTGAAACAATAACTGCTTGAATTTGATCTCTCAATATTTTAAGTACTCTATCGAATTTTATAACGTACTAATGTAAAAATTGGCATGAGAAATAACACGGAATTGCCTTTTGAGGAATCCATAAAAACAGGTAAGTATCTAAAAAAATAACTGATATTCTCTGTATGCGTAATGCAAGAGATTTTAAATCAGAAAAAAAAGTGATTTATCATAAGATGACATGATTAACAAAACAAATTGTATTCTTAAATGTGAAAATTTGTTTTTAAAACGGATGCATTGCTATTTTTAAACTCTCAGGTTTTATATGTGCAGAAAATTTTTTGAATTTGCCAATAAATTCGCCATCAACTTGAAGTGGAACAGGTTCCTTACAGGTCACCGAAACCGATTTTGCAGTATAGATTTCGACTGATGTTTTTGGAATAGATAAACGCCTTATAAAAGTTTTTAAAATGTCCTTAATACTTAATTTATTAAAAATAATAACTTCAAAATGACCATCATTAATTTTTCCGTCAGGATTAATCATAGCTCCAGTACCGTATTTTTTAGCATTAGTGAATGCTAGCAGGATCCCCTTTTTATTTATTACATTCTCTTTTAGCGAAATTTTAAACTCGTATGGCCCTTGAGATTTAAACAGAGTAGGAATGGCTTGTATTGCATATCCTAACATCCCACTGGATTTAGACTTTTCATAATTATAAATTAACTCTGCATTTATACCAACGTCTGCAATATGTATACATAATGTATCATTAACTACAATGGTATCAATAGTTTTAGGGTGGGACTGGAACGCTATTTCCAATTGCTCATTCAGATCTTTTGGAACGGCCAAAGAAGTAGCCAATCCGTTAGCAGAGCCACAAGCTAAAATCCCCAGTATAATTGGAGTTTCTATAAGTACTGAAGCTACCATTTTTAAGGTGCCATCTCCTCCAGCAGCAATTACGCGCTCATAAGTTACCTTTTTTAGTAATTGCTCAATCTTATCCTCATCATTTTCTCCTGTGGTTTTATAGGTTGTAAGATTACATCCAAGTTTTTGTGACCAAGATTTGGTTTTAGAAAGCACACTATCTACATCAATAGAACCTGCTGTTGGATTTAAAACTAAGAGAATATTTTTTTTCACTATAATTCTATATATTTAGTCATATAAAATTACAATTTTTTTAGTAAAACTTTATTATGAAGATAGATATAAGTATCTACAGAGGGTATATGAACGATACAGAAATAATACTTTCTGGACACGTTTTTAAGTCCTTGGCTCCAAGCCAGTATAGTATTGAAAAAAGAGCTTATAAACATGCTTTTTCTATATTGAAAATGTTTACCATAAAACCATTAAGCAATGAAATAGTAACCTTACAATTTCAGGATTTATCTGTTACTACCAAGACATTAAAAGATGGCTACTTTAATTTCAGAATACCGTACAATAAACCATTGGAAAGCGGTTGGCATCCTTGTACAGTGACTTGTAAACATGAGAACTTTAATATTACTTCGTCTGGTGAAATTTTAAAACCGCATACAGGAAGATATGGTATTATTTCAGATATTGATGATACACTTCTTATCTCTCATAGTTCTAACATTTTTAAAAAAATTTATGTGATGCTTACCCAGAATATAGACAAGCGTAAAATTTTTGATGATGTGCCTAAACACTATCAAGCACTCAGTAAGGCAGGACAAAAAAAGGAACATTTTTTCAATTCGTTTTTTTATGTCTCTAGTAGTGAATGGAATCTGTATTCATTTATAGTTGCTATAGCAAATAAATATAATCTCCCTAAAGCAGTCATTAAATTAAAAAAAATTAAAACGGGACTCGGTGATTTTCTGTTTACGGGAGGCGGCAATCATGATCATAAATTTGAAAAAATTAAAGAAATAATTTCATTCAATCCCGAACTTAAGTACGTTTTACTCGGTGATGATTCTCAAAGAGATCCTTATTTATATGAGCGAATATGCAAAGTATTCCCCATGAATATTGAAGCCGTTTATATACGTCAAACCACTAAAAAACCCAAGGTTAAAGTTCAAACGGTATTAAATAATATCGCCACCTTAAATGTTAGGTATTTATATTTTAAAGACAGTAAAGATGCCATTGTACATTCAAAAAAAATAGGAATTATAAATTAAAATTTCAGAACAAAACAAGATTTAGAAACCAAAAAATCTGATTTAAATTGAACCGTATTATGTCAAAAAAAGAAATACTTAAAAAAGTCACAGGCACAAAGCACTTAAAGTCTAGCTTCAAAAAAAGGGAAGCAATAATTTTAAGAGATTATTTAGCCCTAGAAAGAACGACACTTGCAAACGAAAGAACACTGTTTGCGTATCTGCGCTCAGGAATATATATGGTAATCGCTGGATTTGCTTTTTTAGAATTAAAGCAATTCATGGATTTGGAATGGCTTAGTTATATTCTATTTTTTTTTAGTTTAATTTTATTTGTTTTCGGAACCACACGCTTTATAATACTCAAAAGAAAGCTTGAGGTTTATTATAATAATATGGAGAACGAAAATGAAGAATCTAAAAAGGATAAAATTTTGGAATCAAAATAGTTGCAATGATCCAGAATATGATATTTAAAGGCAATCCGATTAACGTAAAATCTCTAAATCTGTAATTCCCTGCGCTATAAACCATCGTATTTGTTTGATACCCTATTGGTGAATAGAAGCTGGCACTACCCGCAAATGCTATAGCTACGAGTAATGGAGTGGCACTAACATTTAGGCCTTGAGAAATAGCGATTGCAATAGGGGCGAATAAGGCTGCAGCGGCATTATTGGATATAATACCTGTTAGTAAAGATGTGAGAAAATAAAGTACTGACACCACCACATAAGGGCCATATTCTGATCCTATATGTTCAACCATCAAACGCCCTATAAGCTCAGAAACACCACTTTCATTCATGGCTTTCTCCAAACTTAAAGCCCCAGCTAGTAAAAAAATCACCTGCCAATCTACACTTTTATAAGCGTCTTCCATCGTAATCACTTTGGTTACAGCTAAAAAAACAATCCCCGCCAGTCCCGCCATTACAATAGATACAATGCCTAATGTAGCGCAAAAAATAACACTCAAAATAGTTAGTGAAGCAATCACTAAATTCTTTATTTCGAGTTTTCCCATTTGCGTTTCTTTAAAAATAAGAAAAGGCGATCCCCCAGCCTTTTGGTGTTCCATTAAAGAAGTGTAGCCTTTTTCATCAGTTTGTACTAATAGTACATCGCCCGATTTAAGAACAATATCATCAAGATTTTTAAATTTTAATTCGCCGCGTTGTCTAATAGCCAAGATATTGGCAGTGAATCGTTTATAAAATTCAATATCCTTGATTTTTTTTCGTAAAATATCAGAATTAGATTGAAGAATAAGTTCGATTAGCTTAGTCGCTTCATTAGGAAATTTTTTCTCGGTAAAACGATTTACAATATAGAGATTATCGCTTTTAAGAATGCGCCTAATTTTTTCCATATCCCCCTTGACCAACAAGACATCACCTTCCTCTAATTCAAAATCTGTTTGAGGTGCTTCTGTTTCATTGGAATCACGTTTTATACTGAGTATTTCTAAATAATTATTCTCCCGATTAAATACATTTTCAATGGTTGGCTTCTCATCAATTGCAGCAGCTGTGTATCGTATTTCTGTTAAGAAATTGTCAATTTTGTTCTGATACGTATCCTCTGCAAGCTCTTCTCTTTCAGGTATCAACTTTTTACCAAATAGGATTAGATAAACCACTCCAACAAAAGAAAACACCATTCCCAAAGGTGTTAACAGAAACATAGAGAATTCACCCAATCCATTCTCTGCCGAAATTCCACTTACCAGTAAATTTGTGGAAGTCCCTATAAGAGTAGACATACCACCAAACATAGCTACAAAAGAAAGCGGAATTAAAAACCGCGATGGAGAAATACCCGCTTTTTTAGCAGACTTACTAATTACCGGAATAAAAGTAGCTACAACAGGTGTATTGTTTACAAATGCAGACATGGTTCCCACTAAAATAGCTAACCCACTAATGGAAACACCATAACTCTTTTTCAAGAATCTGGTGATTGCTGGACTAATACCTTCAATAACATTGGTTTTTATAATAGCGGCTGATAACACAAACATGGCCATTACGGTAAGTACCGCTTCGTTAGCAAAACCATGTACCCCCTGTTCAGTAGAGATGACTCCACTAAAAACGAGTACGACTATTATTCCTAGGGAAATAACATCAACAGAAACTCTTTCAGAGATAAAAAGAATCATAGCAAGGAGCATTACCCCTAGCGTTATGTATGCATCTATACCCATTTATTAATAGCTGTTAGGATTAAGCAAACCGTATCAGAGCTGTTTTATCTCATTAAAACTACAAATAGTACGCATCATTATTTAAAACAATATAATAAAGAAAGTTATTCTATTTTCTGTAAAATTCTTCATTACATTCAAAAATAACAGCTTACAACAATATATAAAAAAATAGGTAAAGTATCCTTATAATTAGGGCTTTTTGCTCGCTTCAAAAGTGGCACAAGGGAAGGGCTAAGAAAATGCAATCAATTTATAAAACGAAATAAGATTACACTTATCTTCCTATTACAAAACACCAAATAGAATATACCTGCCCGTCCGGCAGGCGGGTAATTTATTAGCTTAATTCAATTTTAACCTGGAGCCGTATTTAAGGACAAGACCGTTTTATTAAAAAATTTTAACCATACACTATTTGGCTAATCTGAGGGTCACATTTTATCTCTTCTATTGCCCAAAAACAAAGAGCAGATTATTATAAGATTAATTCTGGGTTAAACTGTCATTAACTTAGTTGAACGACTAGGTTTATCTTATGTTTTTTTTCTAGTTTTGCACGCGGAATTTAGTACTAGTAGCGCGCGATACTGGCATATTATAAATTTCGAGATTTATTTAAAAAAAACAAACCATTTTAAAAAAAACAAACCATTTAAAATTATCATGAAAAACCGTTTATTATCAATCGTAGGTTTAACTCTTTGTTTAACCGCTTGTGAAGAGTCAGAAATTGCTATTCAATCACCAACTGAAGTTTCACAAGAACAAGTCCAAGAAATACTTATTGACGCGCCACAGGAACAAGCCAATAGTAGAAATGCAAATACAGGCATTTACTTTACCATGGGGTATAACAAGCAAGTTGTACTCATAAGCCGTAGCGGTTACAGTACAGAAAGCGTAAGAATCGCTTTTACTGGGATTAACGATAGTCGTTGTCCAGTGAATGCTAAGTGCATTAGACAAGGGGGTGCTAAAGTACAACTTTCTTTTACAGAGGCGAATGGAGCTTTAACAACAGTTCCAATGTGTATAGGAGATTGTGATGAATTAGATCGCCCATTTGATAACGAAGCAATGCTTAGATTGGAAGATGAAATAGTATTTGAGCTTAATAACACCTATTACGCACTAGTGTTAAAAGTCGTTACTCCTGATCTAGTGGCTGGTTTTCCTACATTAGAATCTGACTACGCAGTCGAAATGCAGGTAAGAGCCCTATAACCTAAATAGGTTGTTGGCAAACCACCTAACATTTTAATAAAAACCCACAAGATTTTTTTCTTGTGGGTTTACTGTTTTTAGGTATTCCTTACCCTTATTGATTCAAGTTCTAGTACTCATTTAAAAAATTTCTTTGGAATTTTCTCTGGTCCGTATTTGTTTACTAATTTAGTAGCTTAAGTTAACATATACATCACGTTGCCAACAAGCTAAACAAAACACTCATATTTGAAAGCCAAACAAACTTATCTGAAAGGAAAATCTGTTTTTATAGTTTCATTACTTGTAATTGCAATTACAATCCTGACGGTCTATCTAACTGGAATAAATTATAATCGGAGTTTGACGTCCAACTTGTATTTTTCACTCGGAATTATCGCAACAGCAGTATTCTTGTTTATGACCTATGGCCTTTACGCAGGAATTGGACTGATTGATAACTTTCCAAAGTTTAGAAATTTTAAAACTAATGATTTAACGGGAAGTGCTTCATCGCCTATCGATATGCCTTCGATTGACGGTGGAGATGGCATTGGCGGACTGATCTTATCGATTGTACTATGGATTGCGATGTCAATATTATTTGTGATTTTACTAATAGTGCTAGAAGCTGTTTTTTGGTTTTCACTGCTCATCATTTTAGCAATACTTTATTGGGTTTTCTTTAGAGCCTTGAAGTTTGTTTTTAATAAATCAAAAGACACTCAAGGAGCTATTGGAATTTCAGCTTTTTACGCGCTAACTTATACGCTACTCTATGTTGGCTGGATAGTTGGAGTTGTTTATCTGACTCAAATAATAAAATAATGCCAGTAGCATACTTAAGCCATATAAAATTAATTACCGGGTTCTCATACCTGGTTCTCTCCTACTTAGAAATGCTCACGTATTTTTCTCTAGTTCGTATTTGTTTACTAATTTAGTTGCTACACAACACAACCAACCATAAATACCAAGTTGCCTTACATTAAAGAAACACGGTCGTGCTAAATTGAAATTTCAGCAATTAAAAAAATAAAAAGAACACCCTATGGATATTAGAATTTTAGAAACAATAATTGCAATTGCTTCCTTTTTTATTTTAAGAGTTGGGTCTATAAAATCACTCGCAAGAATTCAAAGAAAATACGACTATTCAAAATACAGAATAAGACCGATACAAAAGTCTATTAATTTATTCATTTTTGTGACTCTCATCACTGTGATTATAGCAATATGGGGTGTTCAACAAGCAAATATTTTGACTTTTATCACTTCATTTCTTACCGTTGTAGGAATTGCATTAGTTGCCCAATGGTCAATACTTTCAAACATATCATCAGCCATAATTATTTTCATAAGTCATCCCGTTAAATTAGGACAATCTGTTACTATTATTGACAAGGAATTTGATATTAAAGGACAAGTGTCCGATATTGGACTATTCTACGTAATATTAAAAACAGATACAAATGAAAAAGTTATGATCCCTAACATTATATTCTTACAAAAAGCAACAAAAATAAATTTATGAAATTAAATTATCCAACTCACAGAAATGGCCTTTTCATACTTCTTTTAGTATTAATAAGCCATATAAGTTTTGCTCAAACGAAAGTTGAGCAAATCGAAGAACTTTTAAGTACTTATGAAGAGTATGGTAAATTTAATGGTTCTGTATTAGTGTCCGATCAAGGCAAAGTCATCTATAAGAAAGGCTTTGGTATGGCAAATATGGAATGGGATATCCCTAACAAACCCAATACCAAACATCGCTTAGGCTCTATTACAAAACAATTTACCGCACTACTAATTTTACAACTAGTAGCAGAAGGAAAATTAGATTTACAAGAACCTATTTCAAAGTACTTGCCTGACTATCCCAAAAAAACTGGTGATATTATTACCACGCATCACCTACTTACACATACTTCAGGAATACCAAATTACACATCATTTCCTAAATTTATGGAAGAGGAAAGTCGAAATCCCTATAGCCCTGAAGCGTTTGTAAAAAAGTTTGATGAAAAAGAATTAGATTTTGCCCCTGGTGAAAAATTTAGTTATAGTAATTCGGGCTATTTTCTTCTAGGGGCTATTATTGAAAAGTTATCTGGAAAAACATATGAACAAATGCTTCAAGATAAAATTTTCACACCGCTGGCTATGAATAATACAGGTTATGATAATCACGGTGACATCCTAAAAAATAGAGCCACCGGTTATGAAAAACAAGGTGGTGCTTATATAAATTCGAGATACTTAGACATGACAATTCCTTATGCAGCAGGATCTATGTATTCGACAGTTGAAGATCTTTATAAATGGGATCAAGCCTTATATACGTCTACCCTTTTACCAGAAGTATATATGACCCTGTATTTTAAACCTTACGTGCCAGCTTTTGGTAAAGCTCATTATGCTTATGGTTGGGTTGTGGGATATGATAAAATAGGAGCCTCTAAAGATAGTATTTACACCATAAGCCATGGTGGTGGTATTAACGGATTTAATACTAATATTTCTAGAGCAACCTCTAATAAATCTTTGGTAGTCCTTCTAAATAATACTGGTGGTGCACCCCTTAACGAAATGACAAGAGCTATTCGAGGCATCTTGCATGGAAAAGACTACGACATGCCTAAAAAATCGGTGGCCGATGCGTTATTAGTTGTTATTGAAGACAAAGGTATTGATGCTGGAATAGCTAAATATAATACCATAAAAGATTCTGATGCTTATTACTTAAGTGAAAGTGAAATGAACACTATTGGTTATCAACTTATGGGTTCTGATAAAGTAGAAGACGCCAACATAGTATTTCAACTTATTATTAAAGAATTTCCAAAATCAGCGAATGCCTATGATAGTTATGGAGAAAGTTTAATGAAGTTAGGTAACAATGACCTAGCCATAATAAATTACAGAAAATCGGTAGCATTAAACCCTAATAATCAAAACGCTATCGATGCTTTAAAGACCCTTGGAGATGATATAAGCGATTTGGTAAAAGAGATAAAAGTATCCCCTACTGTTTTAGAAACGTATGTCGGTAAATACGAACTCCAACCGGGGTTTATTATTACAGTTACAAGAGAAGGAAATCAATTAAAAACTCAGGCCACTGGTCAACCAGTATTTGATATATTTCCAAAATCTGAAAATAAATTTTATTTAAAAGTCGTTGATGCACAATTAACCTTTAATAAAAATGAGGCTGGCGAAATAGATAGTGTAACCCTTTTTCAAGGAGGACGAGAAATGAAAGCTAAAAGAATAGAATAGATTAAATTTAAATAATTAAGATATATTTTAGATATAGAACAATAACGAAAGCACAACAATGGCTATAAGCAATTGCTTGTTCTCGCCTACTTCTAAAAATGATAACGGATTTTCAGTTTGCTGTGTGATTTCCAAGCTTGGTGTTCTGAATGCAAAAAAGAGGGAATTAAAACAGAGGGTTGGAATAACGACTCTATGAAATTCGCTAGAATAAAAATAGCTTGTGAAAGATGTTATTTTGAAATTAAGGAAATAAACGAACAAGCAAAGCACTAAAGCACAATAAAATACTGTGATAAAACAAGTGAAAATTCATTAATTTTTCCTTAGCGTGCTTTTATAACTATCATTATATATTAAGGTGCAGCATTTATATTTTTTGCGGGTATTCTCTGTATTACTTACTTGGTGTTTATAACAGTAATTAAGTATCAAGAAGAGCGCGACGAAACTGTATAAACTATCGAAATCATTGTTTATCGGGCTGTTAGGATGGCAAAACGAAAAAATGTCACTTAACGAATTATCAGCCACGGTAAATATCTCATTAGCGAATCTCCCCGAGCTTAAAACTGGCTATGTTGAACTAATCGAATAAGTACACTTATAGCTGTTATGAAGCTCTAGATTGTCAGTCTGGAGGTATTTCACAGTATTAAAAAAAATATATAACCTTGCTTAAAAATTAATTAAGACCAGACCTGCAACATCCCTTATCGTATACATTTTTCATAATTTAACGTAGTTCGTTATCTTTAGGCTAGGATTGAAAGAATCGTATAGATTGTAACGGAAACACAGTATCGCCTAGACCGTGAGTACAATTCTAAAAATAATTAATTTAAGAAATGGATTGAAAATTATGCAACAATTAACCTTAAATGACGGACATAAAATACCAACATTAGGATTTGGAACCTACAAATTAACAGGGCCAGAAGGAATAGAATCAGTCGCATCTGCTATTTCTAAAGGTTATTCTCTAATTGACACGGCTGCAGTTTATGAAAATGAAGAAACTGTTGGCAAAGGAATCAAAGCTAGTGGAGTTGTAAGAGAACATCTTTTTATTACTACCAAGTTATGGCGAGAGAATTTAGGTTACGAATCTACTCTGGTTGAATTTGAAAATTCTTTAAAAAGACTTGACCTAGACTATATCGATTTATATTTAATACACTGGCCTGCAAATGCTAAGAATTATGATAACTGGCAGAAAACTAATGCTGATACTTGGAAAGCAATGGAAAAACTACAAGCCGACGGCAAAATAAAATCTATTGGCGTAAGTAATTTTTTTCAAGAACATTTAGAAGTATTATTTCAAACGGCCAATGTGCTTCCATCTGTTAATCAAATTGAATTTCATCCCGGATATTGGCAACAGGAGCTGGTACAATACTGCAAAAATCAAAATATAACCGTTGAATCTTGGTCTCCTTTGGCAAGAGGAAAAGTATTTGGAAATGACGTGTTAGAAAAAATTGCTAAAAAACATCACAAAACGGTGGCTCAAGTTTGCTTAAAATGGATTATTCAACACCAAGTAATTGTCATTCCAAAATCAAAATCACCCAAAAGAATAGAAGAAAATAGCAATTTGTTCGATTTTAAATTAACTCCAACCGAGATGAATAGTATTGACGCCCTTCCACAAATGGGTTTTAGTGGAGAATTGCCTAATATGTGGCCAGACAAGAAGAACTCATGAATGTTAATTGGAATGGTTTCTAAACGCGTTAACAGATCTTGAAGTACGTGTTTTTGAACTGATGCTAATTACCATTAGACTCTGTAAATACTAAATAGCTAATGTCAGTCCCAAAATATTTAATATCTTTATTCCTAAGAAAATGTTTTTTTTAAAGGACAATCTACACGCGTTTCACTCACTTAAAAGCCAGGTCTAAAAGCCTCATAAAATTGTACGAAATCTGTGTAGAAAAAAGCGGAGATGTATACTATTAACCCGATCAAAGTCTCTGCGTATTAAAGAACCTTAGTCCGCTCTCTTTTGCCTTTTCTAATTTTTAGAACCTAATTTAGTATTTTCATTAAAATGCTAACTTAAGTCGTATAAAATTAATCAAAATTGAACTCGAATAAATTAAAACGTACCATTGGGCTAGTCTCAGCTACTTCTATCGGCTTGGGAGCGATGTTAGGTGCTGGTATCTTTGTTTTTCCCGGATTAGCGGGTGGGTAAGCTGGGTTTGCAGCAATCATTTCTTTTTTAATAGGGGGAATTATTGCCCTATTTACAGCAGCTTGTACCGCTGAACTAGCGACAGCAATGCCGCAGAGTGGAGGTGGCTATTTTTTTATTTCTAGGTCTTTTGGCAACTTTTGGGGAACAATAGTAGGAATTTCTCAATGGGTTGGACTGATTTTCGCTTGTGCCTTTTATCTGGCAAGTTTTGGCGAGTATGCTTTAAGCTTCCTTTCAGAATTGAACATCACTTGGACTACCAGTGCAAAAATTTTGGCATTTTGCTTTACCCTAGTTATTTTATTTATTAATATCATTGGAACCAAAAAAGTAGGGCGCCTTCAGAATCTAATGGTCATTACGCTTACCATTATCTTGGTTTTGATATTCACTTATGGTCTTATTGATTTTTTTGGATTAGAAGACAACACTACCGCTTTTTCAGAAATTGCTCCTGAGGGAACACTCTCTATATTTACAACAACAGCCCTAATATTTACTTCTTATCTCGGCTTTGTACAAGTAACAAACATAGGAGCAGAAATAAAAAATCCAAGTAAAAATTTACCTCGCGCATTAATTGGCAGTGTACTCATTGCCATGAGCTTGTATATATTCATTATGATCGTTTGTACGGTTACTTTTCCGCAAGAAGAATTAAAAACATTCGGAGAAACGGCAACTATTGAGGTCGCCCGAAAAATGTTGGGTGGTTGGGGCGCCATCATAGTTATTTTTGCTGGGTTGTTGGCTACGCTATCTAGTGCCAACGCATCCCTGATTAGTGCCTCGCGCAGTGTCTTTGCTTTGAGCAAGGACAAATTAATTAGCCATAAAGCAAGTAAAATTAATAAGCGATTTGGCACACCACACATTGCCTTAATTTTAGTTACAATGCCTATTGCTGTTATACTTATCAGAAGTAAATTAGAGGTGTTTGCAGAAGTCGCCTCCATTTTACATCTCATGATTTATGCGGGAATATGCTTTTCGGTTTTAAAATTAAGAACCACTAATCCAATTTGGTATGTTCCTACTTTCCGCGTTCCCGCAGCAAAAATAGTGGCAGGATTAGGAGCTGTAAGTTGTTTAACTTTGATTTTCTTTATGCAAGAAACATCTATGCTTATTAGTTCGAGTGTTTTACTTTTTGCTGTGGCTTATTACTTTTTATATGTAAGAAAGAAAGACCTTAAACTACAGACACCCGAACCCCCTCATATTGATACAGATATATTTCATCCAAGCATTCTAATTCCATTAGATATCACTCAAGAAAAGAAAAATTTACCAGATGGCATTTTAGAATCTATGTCTATTTCCAAATTGCTACTGTTGGGCTTTAAAGAAACTCCAGAACAAAGTGATTCAGAACAATCTGAAGAAGAATTTGGAGAGGAAGGAGAAAAGAAGTTGGATAAAATTCGAAATCAGTTGGAAGAAAAACAAATCACTTTTCATTCGAAACTGATATTCAGCAATGAAATAATAGCTCAAATTAAGCAGATCATTGCGGAAGAAAAACTTCAGTTTATATTGACACTAAAGCCAGTTGCAGAACTGCACCGATTAGTAATTCTCATTTTCGACTTGTCTCAGATAAACACAAAACTTAGTACTATTATTTATAATCTTAACGCTAACAAATCAGTAAGAATAAAAGTCATCCTCTTTACAGAAACTGATGACGAATCCTCCAATGAAGCCCAATTAAAACACGCCATAGAAAATCAATTGAGTTTAGTAAACATTACTGTTCACGATTATCAAGTTTACGAGAAAGAGAAAGCATCATCCGAAGCTTTTATTCAGAAGATTAGCGAAAAAACAGATTTGCTCATCTGGTCTGAAGCAGAGTCTTCTGAGCTAGAATTTTTCTTAAATATCATACTTGAGAAAGAATCAGAAAACCTATCGTCCCCCTGTATCATGATTTTGAAGAATAAGACTACTAAGAAATAGAAAAAATAAGTTATTGGGTAGAACTTAAACACTGTTTAGCTAAATTATTTACCTAAACACGCAACAAACCATGTCCCTTAACGAACAGCTTTTACGCCTCCTTATAAATAGCTGCAATTTCGGCACTATATTTTTCTCTTATGACTCTTCTTTTAAGTTTTAAGGTAGGTGTTAGTTCTGCCAAAGCACCATCTTCATGAATGGGTAGCCAAGGCGTGCCTATTAGTTTAAATTTCTTTATTTGTTCTATATGACCAAATTCTGGGTTATAGCTATCAATGACTTTCTGATATTTACGGATTACCTTTTTATTTAGTATCATTTCCTCCAAAGTGGTCCACGCCATTTTCTTATGGAGGCACCAACTTTTTAGCGCTGCTTCTGAAGGTAAAATTAAAGCGGAAACAAACTTTTGATTATCCCCTATAACCATCAACTGTTCAACCAAAAATTCTTCCTTAATACGGTTTTCAATGGGTGCGGGAGCGACGTACTTTCCGCCTGAGGTTTTCAATAATTCTTTCTTCCTATCTGTAATCTTAAGAAACGCCCTGCCATCGGGTCCTTTAATTAGTTTTCCTATATCGCCTGTACGAAACCATTTTTTACCATCAATGATCTGGAATACCTCGTCGTTTTTATCTGGTTTTTTGTAATACCCGAGCATGACATTGGGGCCGTGAGCCAAAATTTCACCTTCATCTTCTTTATACTCGCCAGATTCTGTATCAATAAATAAGGAAACACCTTCAATGGTATACCCAACGGTTCCCATCATGGTCCCATTTGGCTCCAAGCTGTTCCCTGTTAACGTCGGCGAGGTCTCCGTTAATCCGTAAGCTTCTCTAATAGGGATACCTGCCGCACAAAAAACACGTAATATCTTAACTGGACATGGAGCGGCACCAGTAATAATTTGCCTTATATTACCGCCTAAAGCAGCCCGCCATTTGCTAAAAATTAATGTATCGGCCAGTTTCCACTTTAGCTTTTCAACAAAAGATAACTGCTGGTCTAGCTCGTAATCATCGGTTAAATCCAAAGCCCAAAAAAATAGTTTACGCTTAGTTCCTTCCAGAGCCAAACCTTTGTTGTAAATAGCTTCATAAATCTTTTCCAATAATCGCGGCACTGTAGTAAAAACCACTGGACGTACTGCCAACAAATCCCCATCGGGTCCACTAAGATTGTCTGTTCCACAGAAAAACACCGAAACACCCTTATAGCAATAACAAAAAGACACAGCGCGTTCATAAACGTGGCAAAGCGGAAGAAAACTTAGGACTTTCTCATTGGGTTTAGCTACTAATAATGCCGCGGTTGCTTTAACAACATGCATAATATTAGCATGGCTTAACATAACGCCTTTGGGGTTCCCTGTTGTTCCTGAGGTATAGATAATAGTTACCAAATCATCTCCTTTGATATTGGATTTTATCTGCTCTAAGCTTGAAATACCTTGAGGGTCAAAAATTGATTCCCAAAAAGGGTTGCCGCTTACCTCATCAAAGGTGTAAATGTGTTTTAATGTAGCGACTGCTTTTTGAGTTTCCGATAGTTTCGCATACAAATCCAGTCCGCCACAGAAGGCGGCTTTTACCTCAGCTTCATTTAAAATATATTCATATTCCGAGACACTAATTGTAGGATATAAAGGAATACTAATCATTCCGGCTAGTTGTATGGCATAGTCTATTACAATCCATTCTGGCCTATTTTTATAGGCTACAATGGCGACCTTATCGCCAGGCACAAGTCCTAGTTTCAATAATCCTGCTGCCGCTTTTTCGGCAGTGTCCATTAATTTTTGGGTACTATAGGATTCCCATTGCCCTTTTGAATTTCTTCCACTAATGGAAGCTTCTAACGGATTATTTATTAACTGATGGTCTAGTAAATCGAAGAGTCTGGTCATTGGTTTGGTTTATTTTGACAACCCTGAATATACAAAATAAAGGGTTCTAATTAATAAGGGGATTAAAACATTAGAATAAAGGTCATTCAAACATAAGATTAATAAATTCTGCTACACAAGCTGGTTTATCAGCACCTTCAATTTCCACTGAACAGTGACAGGTGACTTTAACACCGTTTTCAGCATAGGTCTCAATAGCAGTCACTTTCCCGTTCAGTCGCAACTTACTATCCACCAAGACGGCATTTGGAAAACGAACATTATTCAAGCCATAATTCACCCCCATTTTTACCGATTTAACTTCCAGAAGGTCTCCCAACATTTTGGACAATAGGGATACAGACATAAAGCCATGTGCCACTGGCTTTTTAAATGGAGACTGTTGCCTTGCCTTTTCCACATCTACATGTATCCATTGAAAATCCAATGTCGCTTTGGCGAAATCATTTATCATTTCCTGGGTTATGGTAACCCATGCTCCAGGTGGAAGTGCTTTCCCTTCGCAGGTACTAAATTCCTTTAAGTCGTTAAAAACCAGTTTATTCATTTTCTCTAGTGTTTATCGTGAAGTTCCGCCATCAATAGTTAAACAAATTCCTGAGACAAAACGCGCCTCGTCAGAGGCTAGATATAAATAACCATAGGCGATATCTATGGGTTGTGCAGCCGTTTTTAAAGGGATACTGGCCTTAATGGCCTCTAACTGTACTTCTGGAATATTGTCAACCATATCGGTCATCGTAAAGCCAGGTGCTATAGCATTGGCAGTTATCCCGTATTTACCAAGTTCCATGGTCCACGTTTTGGACATGGCAATCACACCTGCTTTGGTTGCTGCATAATTGGTTTGACCAAAATTACCTCGTAGACCCACATTGGAAGCCGCACTCACAATTCTTCCATAATTTTTAGACTTCATGTAAGGCGCTACCGCTTGTGTACAAATAAATACCCCTTTCAGGTTTACCGCAATAACGGCATCAAATTCATCCTCACTCATCTTTTCTAAGGTACGGTCCCGTGTGATCCCAGCATTATTAATTAGGATATCAATTTTCCCGTATTTAGAATTCACCTGTTCAAAAAGTTTTTCAACAGCCGATTTGTCGGTTACTGAAACCTTATGAAATTCTGCGGTTCCACCAGATTCACTTATACCATCGACTACTTCTTGACCTTGTGGAAGAAGATCCATGATAATAACGGTAGCGCCTTCTTTAGCGAAGAGTTCGGAAATAGCCTTTCCAATGCCCCGAGAACCTCCGGTAACGATTGCTATTTTATCTTTTAATCTCATATCTTTTGTTTTTAGTGTTATTGCTTGTTATTTATGAAATCTGAACAACCATTTTTCCTTTTACCTTTCTATGCATCATTTCGTCTAAAGCTACTTCAGTAGCTTCTAAGGACACTATTTTATGAATGTGTGGTTTTAGCTTTCCTTCTGCATGCCATTGCATTAAAGTCATGGTATTGGCCATATTATCTTTAGGATATTTCATTGCGAAACCACCCCAGAAAACACCAACTATCGAAGCGCCTTTCAGTAAAGGAAGGTTTAACGGAATCTTAGGAATCGTACCTGCTGCAAAGCCTACCACTAAAAAGCGACCGTTCCATGCGATACCTCTTAGTGCCTGCTCAGAAAAATCGCTCCCAACAGGATCATAAACGACATCTACACCTTTACCTTCTGTTAGCGTTTTTAAAGTGGCTTTCAAATCTTGTTTGGTATAGTTGATTAGTTCATCTGCACCATACGCCTTACAGAGGTCTAGCTTTTCTTGAGTAGACGCCGCCGCAATAACCTTCGCTCCCATTAATTTGCCCAATTCAACAGCGGCCAAACCAACCCCTCCTGAGGCTCCTAAAACTAAAAGCGTTTCCCCTTTCATTAGCTTTGCCCTATCTTTTAATGCGTGATAAGAAGTCCCGTAAGCCATCATAAAAGAGGCGGCTACTGGATACTCCATTTGAGGGGGTTTAGGAAAGCAAGCGTTTCCTGGTACAATAACTTCTTCAGCTAAGCCACCATGTGCTACAAAACCAAAAACGGCATCGCCAACCTTTAAATGGGTCACACCATCGCCCACTTCCTTTACGACACCTGCTATATCGCTTCCTGGAGTAAATGGTAACTCTGGTTTAAATTGATACAAGCCTTGAATGATTAGTGTATCCGGAAAATTTAATCCACAGACTTTTACCTGTACCAAAACTTCCTTTGGACCAGCATGCAAGGACGCTATTTCCTCTAACTTCAAATTGGACGGTGGACCGTAAGTATTACATCGTATTGCTCTCATTTTCTATATTTTGCACTGTTGTTTTTGAAATAATCTTCACGCTTTAACAAGACATTAATCTTCTATAACTTTCAATACCAATTTACCCAGTTTATCACCAGAAAACAATCGGTTATAAGTCTCTGGGAAGTTCTCAATGCCCTCATAAACATCCTCACGCGTTTTCAGCTTGCCTTCAGCCATCCATTTGCCCATTTGCTGACCCGCTTCTCCATAGCGTTCAGCCCAATCAAATACAACCATTCCCTGCATGGTTGCTCTATTCACCAATAAAGAAAGATAGTTGGCTGGCCCTCTCATATTTTCCTTGTTATTGTACTGAGAAATCGCCCCGCAAATAACAACTCTTGCGTGCATTCGTAATCTTCCTAAAGCGGCATCCAAAATCTCGCCTCCAACATTATCAAAATAAACATCCAATCCTTTAGGGCATTCTTGTTTCAATCGCTCCTTTACCTTTTCGTTTTTATAATCTATGCACGCATCAAAGCCTAAATCTTCGACTACATATTTACATTTATCTTTACCACCTGCGATACCAATTACTTTACATCCTTTTATCTTAGCTATTTGTCCAACAATACTGCCTACAGCACCAGCTGCTCCAGAAACCACAACAACATCTCCTTCCTTAATTTTTCCTACTTCCAAAATTCCGAAATAAGCGGTCATTCCGGGCATCCCCAAGGTGCCAATATAAGTGGGAAGTGGCGCTAACTTTGGGTCTACTTTATAATAGCCTTTTCCATCTGTCGCCACATATTGTTGAACCCCGCCATGACCTGAAACGAAATCGCCATCCTTGAATGTTGGATTATTTTTTGATTTTATAACCTCGCCAACTGAACCTGCGCGCATGACTGCCCCGATTTCTACTGGTGCTATATATGATTTCCCCTCATTCATCCAACCACGCATAGCGGGGTCAAGAGAGATATAATGATTCTTTATTAAAACTTGCCCTTCCTCTAGTTCTGGAATAGGATTTTTTTCTAAGGACCATGTAGACGCATCTGCGGCTCCTACTGGTCTTTTTTTAAATATCTGTTGTTTATTCATCTTGTTTTATTTTTCTATTTATTATTATAAAGAAGTTCCGCCGTCTAAGGTGATGGTCTGTCCCGTGATAAATTTTGAATTTTCAGAGGCCAGCCAGCAAATAGCTTCAGCAATTTCGTCCGCCTCCCCGAACCTGCCCATAGGTATAAAGCGTTTTAACTTATCATCCATATCGGGACTCACGGAAAGCAATTGTTCCAACAAAGCCGAATGGGTAAACCCGGGACACACCGCATTGATTCGAATGTTTTTTCTGCCATACTCCAAAGCGGCTGATTTTGTCATTCCCACCACTGCAAATTTACTAGCGGAATAAGACAAATTATTTCCTGAAGCCTTTAAGCCCGCTAAAGAAGCAACATTCACAATGTTACCATAGCCCTGTTTCTGCATCTGTTCTAGCGCCAATTTCATGCAATAAAATACGCCTGTTTGATTAACCGCAATTACATTATGCCAATCGTCAAGGGAATGATCTGCTGTCTTTGCTTGGTGCTTACCTCCTATTCCTGCATTGTTCACCATGACGTCCAGGCGACCCTGTTTTTTAATTACAGTTTGTAGTAATTCCTCCACCTGCTCGAACTGGGTTACATCTGTTGCTAATGCCGAGGCCTTACCACCAGCGTCTCGGATTTCACTTGCTACTTTTTCTGCATTTTCCAAATTGATATCAGAGACCACTACATTGGCCTCATGCGTTCCAAAAAGCTTTGCCGTGGCTGCCCCGATACCACTACCAGCACCTGTAATTACTACTACTTTATCTTTAAAGTTCATTTTTTCGTTTTTGGTTGATTTATTTCTTTTTATTAGGTGCACAATGAATTAATCGTGAATCGGTTAACGCTTGCGTCCTCAATTCTGAAGGATATCCTTCGGCCTTTATCATGGCCATAAAATCAGAAACAGAATGGTACTTTACGATGAGTACATCATCCCATAGGGGATCTGCTTCCGGACCTATTAACATGTGTTTGGGTGAACCGTAGAACACTATTTCCGCATTCGCCTTAAGAAAAAAAGGCGTTGCTTGACGCATATATTCGGTGTAAGACTCCTTTCCTGTCATTCCCGTTTCAGGCACAAAAGCTTTATATTTTACCATATTTAGCATGACAACAAGGGTTTCAGGAGTGTTCTTTACAAAGTCTGATACGTGCCCTGGGTTCATATTCAAAAAGTATTGCTCGTCCATAGTTAGTACAAATTATCTATTTGATTTTTTTGGATGGCCTGCCAAGCGGTATTACAACATAATGCAGAAGCCTTATTCAAATTCGCAAACTTGGGATCACTGGTATGGCCATTTTTATAGCGGTAATAAATCTGCTGAGCAATTACCGCAATCTTAAAAAGTCCGTAAACATAATAAAAGGTGAGATTGTCAATATTTCTAGCACTTTTAAGAGCATACTGCTGAACAATTTCAGTACGTGAAGGATTGCCTTTCATAATCGTTGAAGACGGCAGCCCCTGTTTCATAAACTCGGGATCACCTGCCGTTGTCCAATACCCCAATGAAGTTCCCAAATCCATCATAGGATCTCCAAGCGTACACATTTCCCAGTCTAAAATAGCTGAAATGGTCTTCCAGCGCTCATCTTTAAAAACCACATTGTCATATTTAAAATCGTTATGAATTAGGGTGTGATCATATTTTCTAGGTTGATTTTCACTCATCCATGTCATTACCTTTTGTGCTGCTGGTACCTCATCGGTTGCTGCGGCCAGATATTGCTTGCCCCAATTATGCACCTGGCGTTCCACATACCCTTCTGGTCTGCCCAGTTCAGAAAGTCCCGCAGCCTTATAGTCGATATTGTGAAATTCTACAAAAGCAGCAACCCAAGTATCAGAGATCGTTTTAAATTCTTCGGGAGAAACCTGCTTGTCAAGCGCAGATTTAGCGGTTAAAATCTCTCCGTCAACCTTCTCCATAATATAAAATGGAGCACCTATAATTTTGGGATCTTCATTAAAGACAAATACTTTAGGACTCTTATCATATACAGGATTTAAATGCTGTAACACCTTAAATTCGCGTCCCATATCATGCCCGCGTTTTGGCGCTGAAAAAGGAGGCCGCCTCAAGACATATTCTTTGCTTTCAATTTGAAGTAGATAGGTTAGGTTGGAATAGCCATTGGTGAATTGTTTCACGGTCATTTCTGAATTCTCCTGTGTGATTAGGGAATGTTGTAGCATAAAAGTCTTAAGCTTACCCTGATTAAGCTCCTCTCCTTCCCGTACCTCTTTTAAGTTTTTTTCGCTAGACATTAGACGCTTGTATATACTTGTTTATCGTGCTTTTTCCCAGTTGACTCATATGAACTTCATCAGGTCCATCAGCCAAACGTAGCACCCTTGCAGCGGCAAAGAAATGCGCCAAAGGGGTATCGCTTCCAACGCCCTTTCCGCCTAAAATTTGAATGGCTCTATCAATAACTTTTAAAGCCATTTGTGGGGTCACTATTTTTATCATGGCAATTAAATCTTTTGCCTCTTTATTCCCCACTTTATCCATTTTATCAGCGGCAGATAACACTAACAAACGTGCCTGCTGTATCTCACAAGCAGAACGGGCGATATCCTGTCGCACACTACTATAAGTATCCAAAGTTCTACCAAAGGGTTTTCTTTGTACTGAGCGTTCCGACATAATTTCTAAAGCACGTTGCGCCATACCAATCAACCGCATACAATGATGAATACGCCCAGGGCCTAAACGACCTTGTGCAATTTCAAAACCGCTACCCTCACCTAAGAGTAAATTCGTTTTAGGGACGCGAACATTATTTAAAATGATTTCAGCGTGACCTTCCGGCGAATCTGTATATCCAAAAACACTTAACCCTCTTTCAATCTTGAGGCCAGGGGTATCCATGGGCACCAAAATCATACTCTGTTGTACATGTCGTGGTGCATCAAAATCAGTCTTACCCATTACGATGGCAATTTTACAATTGGGATCCATAGCACCAGAAGCCCACCATTTTCGACCGTTGATGATGTAATCATTTCCGTCGGAAACAATAGCGGTTTCAATGTTAGTGGCATCAGAAGAAGCAACTTCAGGCTCCGTCATTAAAAAAGCCGAACGTATGTCTCCGTTCATTAAAGGCTTCAACCATTTTTCTTGTTGTTCTGGAGTTCCATATTTGGCAAGCACCTCCATATTTCCAGTGTCGGGAGCGTTACAGTTAAATATTTCGGACGACCATAAAACACGCCCCATGATTTCTGCCAAAGGGGCATATTCTAAATTCGAAAGCCCAGCACTAAGTGCGCCATAAGAACTGGGTAAAAACACATTCCAGAGTCCAGCATCTTTAGCCTTTTGTTTTAAGCTTTCCAAACCAGGCCAACGTTTCCAAGTATTTTTAGGATTTTTATGAAATAGCTCCACCTCCTTTTCAATAGGGAGAACATGAGTTGCCATAAAATCCTTCAATTTTTCTTGTAGTGCTATCGATTTATCGCTGTAGTCAAAATTCATAATTCTTTTTTATTAACCTGAAATTAAATAACCGCCATCGGCAGTATACACGCCGCCTGTCATATAAGACCCCGCATCGGACGCCAGTAACATAACGATTCCAGCCATTTCATCGGGTTCGGCCACTCTCTTTAAAGGTACTATACTGGTATATTGCGTCACCAATTTATCATCTGACCACAAACTTTCGCTGAATTTTGTTTTAATCAATCCGGGACAGACCACATTAGAACGTATACCATAGCGGCCCCACTCTTTTGCCTGGTTCTTTGAAAGCATGATCACAGCAGATTTCGTCATACTATAAAGTCCTAATCGAAATCCAGGATGAATACCTTCTACCGATGCAATATTGATAATACTCCCACCACCATTAGCTTTCATATGTGGTTGTGCTAAATTGGAAAGTATCCAAGGCGCCTTAACGTTAACGTTCATGATTTTATCGAACACGGCTTCCTCTGCAGCTTCCAATGGTCCGTAAAACGGATTTATAGCAGCGTTGTTAACTAAGATGTCTATTCGCCCATAGGCTTCCATCGTTTTGGCTATGAGTTGTTGCCTTTGGGCAGCGTCTCCAATATGACATTCAATGCCTATGGCTTCCAAACCAGCGTCTTTAAATTCTTTCGCTACCGCATCAACAGCGTCTTGCTTTCTACTACTAATAACTACTTTGGCCCCGTTTTCGGCAAGCCCTCTGGCTATAGAAAGCCCGATACCCTTGCTCGATCCCGTGACGATAGCTACTTTTCCCGTAAGGTCAAATTTTGATTTTATACTCATGTTGGTTCTTGGTTGTTAAATAAATTTCTTTTAAATCAAGCGAATACCTGCTTCTCTGAATTTAAAGTCAAGGCCTGTTTATCCATTAATAGTTCTGCAAGTCCTGTTGTCTTTGGAAGTTCATATTTAAAATAAAACTGCATGGCGTGAATCTTGTTTTCGTAGAATTCAGTACTAAAAATGGTGTCTTCAGAAAGCAATGCTTTTTGTGCTTCGCGACCAATATCTAACCACTGCCATGCCATGATAATGGTACTAAAAAATTCCATAAATGGCGTTGCGTCTGCTAAGAATCGCTGGTAATCACCCTTTGCGGCATAAGTCATAAGCGATTTTAGCACTTCTTGGGTTAGCTCGAGTTTACTTTCTAATTTTTCTGCCAAGGGTTTCAACGTTTCGTACGCCATACTTTCTTTGATAGTATTCATAATTTCCTCAGAGAGCAATTGCAGTGCTTTCCCATTTTCCATGGTAACCTTCCTTCCCAAAAGATCTTGAGACTGTATGCCTGTGGTGCCTTCATAAATGGCTGATATTCGAATATCTCTTAAATATTGCTGTAAAATATAATCGGAACAAAAACCATAACCTCCTAGTACTTGCACCCCATTATTTACTGAAGTAATCCCCATTTCAGAAGGGTAAGTTTTCACTACCGGCGTTAATATTTCCAACAATAATTTGTATTTCGCTCTACTTTCTACATCTGGAAGTGATTGCGAAAGGTCCTGATACCGTGACGTTAGAAAGACCAGACTTAAAGCCCCTTCAGTGATTACTTTTTGTAAAAGCAGCATGCGGCGTACATCGGGGTGATTAATGATAAGGGTTTGTTCTTGGGAGGCATCTTTTTTACCTGTTTGCTGTAGCTCCCGCCCCTGAGGTCTTTCTTTAGCATAGTTAACCGAGGCATGATATGCTCCCGTAGCAATTGCCGCCGCTCCACGCCCCACAGCGATTCTTGCTCCATTCATCATAAGGAACATATATTTTAGACCTTGGTTGGGTTCTCCAACCAACCAGCCGGTACAATCTTCTTTATCACCAAAAAACAGGTGTGTGGTACAATATCCTTTTTGACCCATTTTTTGAAAATCGCCAACCGTAGTGACGTCGTTATCTTCTAAATTACCGCTGTCATCGAGGCGATGCTTTGGCACGACAAAAAGTGAAATCCCTTTGGTTCCTGCCGGCGCTCCTTTGATACGTGCCAAAACCAGATGCACGATATTTTCAGCGCCTTTATAGTCTCCTCCAGAGATGAATATTTTTTGTCCGTTTATTTTATAGGAACCTCCATTAGGCACGGCAGTAGTCACAATATCTGAAAGTGAACTACCAGCTTGCGGTTCGGTAAGGCACATGGTACCTCCCCAAGCACCGGAAATCATTTTAGGCACATAGGTATCCTTAAGAAATTGATTCCCAAAATGCGCAATCAATTCTGCTGCACCTACAGTAAGACCAATGTAACCAGGCAAGTGATTATTAGCTGCTTCCTGAATAAAGGCAGACGCATTTACTGCCATCGAAGGCATTTGCATGCCACCGGCTTCATAGGAGAACGGACCAGATATAAACCCCATTTCACCCCCTGCTTTCATGTACTTATTTACCTGTGGATGAACAATAATTTCCCCGTCCTTAAAGTGTGCTGGATTTTCATCCATCTCCCGAAAATAAGGATAGAGTTCCTTATCTGAAAAATCCTTAACGGAATCGAGCATCATGGTAATAGACTCCTCGTCGTATTCCGCAAAGCGTTCCTGCTCTAATACACTTTTAAGATCGTGAACATTGAACAATAAAAACTTGAGGGTCTCCATTTCTATATAGGTATTGGCCATAACAATTTCTTTTAAAGGTTTATGAGGTTCAAGTTAGGATTTATTCCTAGGAATCTCATTAAACTAGTTTAATAAAAATGGAATGACAAGCTCTGATAAGGATATTGTCTTTCACAACAGAAAGGTAGGCACTGTTTTTCAAGCCTTATGCATAAGTATCACAAACGTAAAAAACTATCCCTTCCCCAAACGTTTCCGAAGTTTTGAAAGACCCACTGGAGTTAGCCCTAAATAGGACGCTATCAAATATTGCGGCACGCGCTGAAAAAGATCTGGACGTTTTTCTAACAATCGCAAATAACGTTCTTCGTTGGTACGACTATTAAGGCGTTCTACCCTCGTGAAAATTTTCATAAATGCTTCTTGCATAGACAGCCGTCCAAAACGCTCCAACTGGTGTGACCTGTTAAAGGAATTTTCGGCATCGGCCTTTTTTATAGCATAAACTACCGTGGCCTCCGAAGCCTTTAGATAATAATTGGAAGGCGTACCCTTTACATAGGCTGGCAAATCGGTAAAAAAAATATCATCAGTATAGAATTCCAATACTTTTTGCTCACCTTCATCCAGCTTATAATAGTAAATACAGCCTGTCGCCACATAATAAAAGTTGTGAACCAACTGCCCTGGAGTTACCAAGGTATCACCTTTTTTTAAATCTAATCTTTGGTAGAATTGCATCTGCTTATGCAATACAGCATCGTCAACCGGGGTATACGATAAAATTTTTTGTTTTAGATTTTCAAGATCTGTTGTTTGGACTGCTATTTTCAAAGGGTATCGTTTAACTAGGAAAAAATCTAAGATAGCAATTTTTAGATAAACGTTTCTTTAATTTATTCCTGTGCTTACAATGCTAACTGCGACCCATAGTGTCGTTTTCCAAAATTTTAAATACGAGTGCAAAAATCGGAAACCGCTTTTTTCATCACTAAGATTATGTGCAGCGCTTATTGCAGTTCGTTTGTTGCTGTAGTTAGGAAAAACTCCTATGAATACTACGACAACCCCAATATCCATCTGCTGACTGCATTCTGAAAATATTAATTAAATATGAAATGATACCCCCCTACTTTTTGTTAGCAACGCATATAAAAAAAGCTACAGCTATTTATTCTTTTAAATACTTTAAAAAAACTGGAGACTTTATGACTAATGTCATTTTATCACGCCTAAGATAATTGCATCTTTAAGTTAACTTTTAATAAAAAAACAAATGAAAAGCACTATCAGCTATTACCAACAGCAAAAAGAGTATCGCCTATTGGTTGAAAACACCTTTCAGGAACTTGTTACACATAAAAAAGCTGATGATAAAGCGACTTTTAATAAAAAATTCCTCGAAATAATACCTGAAATTAGAAAGTATGTCAACGGAAGGTTAAATGTAGCGATAAAAAAAGGGCATTTCTCAAAAGGAAAACACAACCCTAACGAATTTATAGACCAGCTTTTTATTGAAGTCTATGACCACATCGACGCCATTAAAAAAGAAAACGATTTCTACTTATGGTTATTCAAAAAAACGAATGAATTATTAGAAGATGTTATTGTAGAAGAAGAATTTGATAATTTGTTCTTTAAGAACATAGACGATTACTCAAAACCAGAATGGGATGCCATGCTTGAAAATTATAGTACAGATGGTGACGGTGATTTTGTTATGATCGAAGACTTAGATGATCGTTCATATCAAAAACATGATTATACGCTAAATCATGTTTTTATAGAGGATAATGAAAAGGAATTGACTGAAAAATTAGACAAAACATTAAGTGAAGAAGAAATTAATCGTCATATAAATATGGCACTACATCACTTACCATTAGCAATGCACACCATTTTTGATTTGTTTACTAATCAACAGTTTACGTTAGAAGAAATTGCTGAGATAAGAAGCAGTAGTGTTCAGGACGTTGAAAAACTTTTAAAAGAGGTGAAAAAAAATCTAAAAGAAAGCTTTTCAAACAGGTATTTTAAATAAAGCAATTTTAAACCCAAAAGCAAATTCAAAAAAAATGTTTGTTATAACGTAAAAAAGCTTTAAACAATAATTTGAATACTACTTAATATGGAAATTTCAATTTATAAGAGCAGCTATACCCCCATAGATTCTATTGAGAATTTTTGGGATGTTTACTACAGTATGCAAATGCATTATCTCGCCAGCGATTTATTAGATTATGGGTTATCTCCCAAGCAGATTTCAAAAGCAGTGCTCAAGGCCATCAAAGCAGCAAAATCATCCGGTCTAGAAATACGCAGGCATTTTATGCCTGTCTTTAGTCAGCGAAACCATGACGTTATAAACGATTGCAAACTCACTAAAATGGGCTATGGATTAGTTTTACTAAACGCCGATGTCGCGCTTTCGTTAGTAGGCCAATTACAAGTGAGCATTATGAAAAGCTTCCTTAAGTAATTTTTGAATAGTCTCTTTATAAATCATTTTCTAAACCAATAGCACAACGGTCAGAAATAGTCTGACAGGGTGCTTCCCGTTTTAATTTTATCCTCTAAAAATTTAATCCTTAAAAATAAGCGATAGGCCATCCTGCATTCTGCTCACTAGATTTAAAGAGATAACGCTAATTGGCAATGCTCCACAATCGATTAACAGTGAACGATAAAATTATTCTAAAAAGTTGAGACATAAAATAACCTAGGTCGTTTCTGTTCTTTTATGTTTTTTACTTTTCACAAGAACTTTCTAGACAGATGAAATCTTTGACTGACTATTATCATTTTTTTTCGTGATAGTATTTACGAGGTTTGTAACCTAAGTTACTGTGCCTTATTTTAGTATGGCATACCTTTAAGTAAAATTAATTCAAACTAATAATTATGACAGTAGAACAAATTTATACCGGTTGTTTGGCACAGGGTGCCTATTATATAGAAAGTAATGGTGAGGCTGCTATTATAGATCCATTGCGTGAAGTAGCTCCTTATATTGAAATGGCTAACAACCGAAACGCAAAAATAAAATATGTATTTGAAACGCATTTTCATGCCGATTTTGTTTCTGGCCATATAGACCTTTCTAAAAAAACTGGAGCCCAAATTGTTTATGGTCCAACCACAATGGAAACTGGGTTTGATTTTATTTCAGGTAAAGACGGTCAGGAATTCAAGTTGGGTAATGCTAAAATTAAACTCATCCATACGCCCGGTCATACAATGGAAAGCAGTTGTTATTTACTTATAGATGAAAACGGTGAAGCAACCTCTCTTTTCTCTGGAGACACATTATTTATAGGAGATGTTGGTCGTCCAGATCTTGCACAGAAAGTTATTGCAGAGCTCACGCAAGAAAAATTGGCGGCTCTTTTGTTTGATTCTCTTCGGAATAAAATAATGCCCTTAAATGACGCTATTATCGTTTATCCTGGTCATGGTGCAGGAAGTGCTTGTGGAAAAATGATGAGTGATGAAACAACAGATACCTTGGGACATCAAAAAAGAACAAATTATGCATTACGTGCCGACATGACTAAAGAAGAGTTTATAGATGCTGTTCTTACTGGTCTTACACCTCCTCCTGGGTATTTTCCACAAAATGTACTCATGAATATACGTGGCTACGAGAGTATTGATAACATCGTCGAAAAAGGCACAAAAGCGTTGAGTATAGATGCTTTTGAAAAAGCCATTACAGACCCTAAAACAATTATTCTAGACACTCGTGAAGCACAAACCTTTAGCAAAGGTTTTATCAAAGGCTCTTATAACATAGGCATAGATGGAAGTTTTGCTAATTGGGTTGGTACTACTATCATTGACATTACCACACCGCTCCTTATTGTTTCAGATAAAGAAAAAGAGGAAGAAGTGGTCACGCGCTTGGCCAGAATAGGGTTTGATAATACCTTGGGCTATTTAAAAGGCGGTATTGAGGCTTGGAAAGCTGCAGGAAAAGAAATTAAAACCATTAAATCTATAACTGCCGAAGATTTGGCCAATAGAATAAAAAACGAGGCCATTAATATCTTGGATGTACGTAGAGCCAGCGAATACAATAGTGAACATATTGATAATGCAATAAATACTCCTTTAGATTATCTAAAAAATAGTATAAAAAAAGTAGATAAAAACAAGACTTACTATGTGCATTGTAAAAGCGGTTATCGTTCTATGGTATTTACATCGATACTAGCATCCATGGGGTATCATAATTTAATTGATATAAAAGGGGGGATAAAAGCCATCAAAGAGACAGGCAAATTCAATCTTTCGCAATACAAAGAACCAAGCACCTTACTATAAAAATAAAGACAGATGAAAAATCATTATCAAATACTAGTCATCGGTGGTGGAACAGCTGGTATTATGACCGCAAGCAGTCTCCTCAAAAAAAACCCAAAATTACATGTTGGTATTATTGAACCCTCTTCAGAGCACTGGTATCAGCCAGCATGGACATTAGTAGGTGCAGGGACTTACGACTATAAAAACAAAAAGGCCCATGACCGCGATCATCCCTGCTCCAGCAGACTGGATAAAAGACAAAGCAATTTCATTTGAGCCTGAGAATAATACGGTTATCACTGCAGAAAATGACACTATTACATACGATTATTTGATAGTGGCTCCTGGTTTAAAATTAGAGACCACTCTAGTTGAAGGATGAACAGAAGCGATAGACAAAGGTATTGTATGTAGCAACTATACAAACCCTAATCACACTTGGGAGGTTATTAAAAATTTTAAAGGCGGTGTTGCACTATTTACACAGCCACCTAAACCTTATAAATGCGGCGGTGCGCCACAAAAAAATCATGTATCTGGCAGACGACCATTTCAAAAAAGCGGGTGTTAAAAGTAAAACTAAAGTCGTATTTGCAACTTCAGGAGACAGTATTTTTCCAGTTCCTGAAATTGCTAAAACCCTAATGGAAGTTGTAGATCGAAAAGAAATCAATATTAGGTTTAGTTGGGAATTAAAAAAAATTGAAAGTGATAAGCAAATAGCTTGGTTCACTGTTAGTCCAGATCAAAAGAACACAACCCTATTACGCTAGAGACTTCTAAGAATGACGGTTTAGTAGGTATCAAGTATGATATGCTTCATTTAGTACCACCAAACACCGCTCCTGATTTTATAAAAAAATCCGCTTTAGTGGATGATTCTGGCTGGGTGGATGTCAACCCGTATTCTCTACAACATAAAAAATACCCGAATATATTTAGTTTAGGTGACGTTTGTAATGTTCCTACTTCCAAAACGGGAGCTGCCATTAGAAAACAGGCACCTGTGGTAGTCAATAATATCATAAATTTAATTGAATTTCAAAAATTGAGCTCAAAGAAATATAATGGGTATTCCTCTTGTCCATTTATTACTGGTTATGGAAAAATGGTTCTGGCAGAATTTGATTATACTAAGAAATTTACGCCAGATCCAAAACTAAAACAGCTATTGATTTTTGATAGCTCTAAGGAACATTGGAGACTATGGCTATTAAAGAAATACATGCTTCCCTATTTATATTGGAACAAAATGTTAAAAGGGAAAGAGGTTTAATAATCATACAATCTATAGGTCGTTAATTATAAATACTTGCATTATTGGTTATTGGTTATTCTTTATGAGCTAGAATTATTCAAAAGCATTACTAAAAATTGGTGGATTTTAAAACGCCAATCAATTATTCTTTTCTTCATTTATTATTGTCTCTATTTTAGGAAGCCTTACCTACTTCTCATGTAACATAGGTTACTAAACAATATTTTTATATTCTTTAATTTTGCATTAATAATTTTTTAATAATTAAAATGAAATACATAATAATCATGTCAATATTTATAACATTATTTGGTGCTAAGACACCTCAAAGTAGCGCAATTAAAGTTTTAGATCCTATGGAATTTAAAACACAAATCGAAAATAAAAAGGCACATTTAATAGATGTTAGAACGCCAGATGAATTTAAATCTGGACACCTAAAAAACGCAAAAAACATAGACTTCTTTTCAGGAGAGTTCAATGAAGAATTTAGTAAATTAGACAAACAAAAACCTGTTTATATTTATTGCAGAAGTGGAAGCCGAAGCAAACAAGCTTCAAATAAATTAGCAGCAATGGGTTTTATAGAAATCTATGATTTAAAAGGAGGCATTTTAAACTATAATTAAAAACAGCAAAGGACCAAAACCAATTGTAGGCTCGTTGGATATCAAAGTAGACTGTATTATCCAATCACGACTAATACAATGCACTGAGGATCTCACGGGTATCCCACAAAAAAACTAATAATTTATATCCTTAAGACCAAGCTATAGACTATGAAGTAAATGAGGTTAAAGGTTTTTGGAACTGTACTTTTAAACCGGAAAATTAAGTCTAACATGAATGAATTTTTAGAAATAATAAATCAAGACACTCCCGTTTTATTAGATTTTTTTGGTGAGTGGTGTAGCCCATGTAAAATGATGAACCCCATTTTAAATCAAGCACTAGCCGCAAAGTATCAAGCAAAAGGTTTACCAACACTATTATTATTTAAAAAAGGACAGCAAGTTTACAGACCATCTGGAGTACTTCAAAAAGACGAATTAATTAATATAATTACAGGATCTTACTAATGGATTTAAACGAATCTTTTTGGGATAATAGATATAAAACAAGTGATACCGGTTGGGATTTAGGAGAGATTTCTCCGCCTTTAAAAGCCTATTTTGATCAATTATCTAATAAGAATCTTAAAATTTTAATTCCAGGAGGTGGTAATAGTTATGAGGCAGAATACCTTCATAACAAAGGCTTTAAAAGCGTGTATGTTGTAGACTTATCTAAAACAGCACTTGAAAATTTAAAAACGCGAGTCCCTTCATTTCCATCATCTCATCTTATCCAAAACAACTTTTTTAATGTTGACATGGTTTTCGATTTAATTGTAGAACAAACCTTTTTCTGTGCTATTAATCCTAATCTAAGACCAGCTTATGCAGCTAGAGCATTTGAAATGTTAAATCTATACGGAAAAGTAGTCGGCTTACTTTTTAATGTGCCTTTAAATGATACACATCCCCCTTTTGGAGGCTGTAAAAAAGAGTATTTAGAATATTTTAGGCCTTATTTTGATACCAAAATTATGGAAGAAGCTCACAATTCTATTAAACCTAGACTAGGAAAAGAATTGTTTTTTATAATTGAGAAAAAGAAAATTTTAAGAACGGTGTATTAAAACAGACCTAAGTCCTGTTAATTATTATCTCAAATAGTCATTTTACATCTCAACTATATTGATTAAAATTATGCTGTTTTAAAACATGGCATTGTATAATTGGAATTGATTCTAATAACAAAAGATGAAGTCTTTACTCAAGTTTCAGAGCAAATCATGTTTATTAAAATATCCTATCAAGATTTTCTTCAAGCCTAAGCAGATTATAGAAAAACTCATCGAAATATTAATTTCTGAAAACATTAAATTAGCTGAAGTGCTCCAATTAATAAATAAGCTTAATAAATGGATAAGAATACTCCCAAGATGACATTCGCCCATAACTAGTACTCATAAAGCCATGATATCACTGTTTGTTTTAATACAAATTCAATAGCCTAATCTAGGCTAGCTTTTCATGAATAAAAACGGTGTTAATAAGTGCTATTCAATTCAATACGCACAATCATTAGATTTCAAATTCTAAAAATTAACTTGTCTTCATGCAGAATAAAACTAACGAAACACTTTTTTATCAGTAGATTAGTGGGAGTTATAAAAAAACAACAGACTATGCAGGTTATTTTAGGAGCAAATGGGATTATTGGAGAAGGATTGGCAAAAGAATTAAGAACCAATTACACAAGTGAAATAAAGTTAGTTGGACGACATCCAAAAAAAGTTAATCATGACGATGTTTTATTTAAAGGAGACTTACTAAACCCCGAAGATGTTAATAAAGCTTTGGAAAATTCTGAAATTGCATATTTAACTGTTGGACTTCCTTATAAATCTAAAGTTTGGCTAAGAGATTGGCCAAAAATTATGCAAAATGTAATATCAGGATGTAAAGTAAACCATTGTAAACTTGTTTACTTTGACAACACTTATGCCTATCCTCAAGATACCAAAATTCAAAAAGAAAAGACACCTTTAACATCGGAAGGAAAAAAGGGTAAAGCTAAAAAAATAGCTACTCAAATGTTATTGAATGCCATTGAAGCAAAAGAAATTAAGGCTGTAATATGCAGAGCACCTGAATTCTATGGACCGGACAAAACACAGAGTATTACTAATACGCTCATTTTTGAAAAGTTAAAAGCAGATAAAAAACCAAAAGTGCTTTTGAAAGATGATGTGTTGCGAACTTTAATTTACACACCTGATGCCAGTAAAGCAATGGCTTTGATTGGAAATACACCAGAAACCTATGGACAAACCTGGCACCTTCCTTGTGACGACCATCGCCTTACTTACAAAGGCATAATGAAAGAAATTTCAAAACAATTAGGTAGACCTATAAAATATAACCGATTACCTTCCTTTACATTAAAAATAGCGTCGCTTTTTAGTAAAAACATCAAAGAAACACTAGAGCTACTTCCGCGTTATACCATCGATAACATTTTTGATTCATCAAAATTTAAGAATAGATTTCCCGATTTTGAAGTGACTTCTTATCAAGAAGGCATTAGAAATATAATTGATGATTACGAAATAAAATAGAGAATAGGTGTGACCCCGTTTATCAGAGCATAAAAGGATTTGAAATCAAGGGAATGATTTAAGCTATTAAAGAGCACAGCGACTCATTGGATTAATTTCTATTATCTTCTAACCCCCACTGGTCCATACGTCTTAAAATAGTCTCTAGCGACTCCCCTCTCTTACTTAAGGCGTACTCTACCTTGGGTGGAACAACAGCATATACCTTTCGACAAATAAGACCGTCCTTCTCCAATTCTCTCACTGTTTGTGTAAACATTTTATTGGAAATTTCTGGAACTTTTTTCTGTAATATCCCAGAACGCAAAGCGCCGTCTAATAAATGAAACAAAACCAATGGTTTCCATTTAGTACCAATTAAATTCATCGTATAATTTAAGGGACAATTAATTTCTTTATTCAAAATATTACTTTTAATTTACTGTAAATCAGAATTTAACTCTTTTGGGTAAGTATATTACTTTTTAGTAAGTTATTACGATGTGGACAACTCTAACCTAATTTTGTAATCTAAATAAAAATCTATGACGACTAAAAAAAATTATCCAAAATCTTTTTCACATATAGGCATCACTGTTCCTAATATCAAAGAAGCTGTAAATTTCTATTCAGAAGTTATGGGATGGTATATTATCATGTCCCCATCACTAGTCAAAAAGGAAAAAGAGACTGCTATCGGACAAATGTGTATTGACGTTTTTGGAGACGCTTGGGACAGCTTTGAAATTGCACATCTTTCGACCTCAGACGGAATTGGAGTCGAATTATTTTCGTTTCCTCATGGCGTAAAAGAAGCTCCTGAATTCAATCCTTTTAATACTGGCCTTTTTCACTTTTGCATACAAGACCCTAATATTGAAGCATTAATTGATAAAATAGTCTCTTATGGAGGCAAGCAAAGAATGCCTATTAGGGAATACTACCCAAATGAAAAGCCCTTTAAAATGTGTTATGTGGAAGATCCTTTTGGAATTGTATTTGAAATATACACCCACAGTTATGAACTTACCTATTCTTCTGGAGCCTATTCTCAATAGAAACTCAGCATACCATACGTATGACTAATTATTATAATCAACAACGACATGAAACAGATTATCCTATTATTTACATTAGTATTACTTACTGGATCTTGCCGACAAGGGTATTCTACTAAACCTGAAGCGGTCATTGTTCCCCAAACAGACAGCGTTGCTAAAAAAATTATAGAAGTTGCTGCATTTAAAGGCCAACAAGTTACTGGAGTTACTGTGTCTCATTCGGGACGTGTTTTTGTAAACTTTCCACGATGGAGAAAAGGGGTTACCAATTCTGTTATTGAAATCAAACCAGATAAAACCAAAGAAAGTTACCCCAATGCCTATTGGAATTCTTGGGAGATTGGACAACCTGTATTTGCTGATAAATTTGTAGGTGTACAATCGGTTGTTGCCTTTGAAAATAATCTTTACGTCTTGGATACTAGAAGTGCTTTATTTAAAAATGTTCTAGACGCGCCTCGGGTTTTTGTTTTTAACTTGAGTACTGACGCGTTAATAAAAACTTACGTTCTTGATAAAAACAGTTTCCACCCTGACTCCTATATAAACGATCTTCGTATCGATAAGAAAAATAATAAAATTTATTTTACAGATTCTGGCCACGCTGGTTTAGTAATACTCGAAATGGATTCGGGTAAATCTCAAAGGGTATTAAACGATCATAGCTCTACCAGTGCAGAAATGTCCTATCTCACGTTTGGTGATAAAAATTGGAAAAACACGGTGCATTCTGATGGTATAGCGTTAGATACTAAAAACAATAGGCTGTATTATCATGCGCTCACAGGATATAGTTTATATGCGATTAGTACAGAGGTATTAAGCGCCGCAAATAAAAGCAATATCGAAGAACACGTATCTTTTGTAGCCAAAACAGGAGCTCCCGACGGCATGATTTTCGACCAAACCGGACGGTTATATTTTGCAGATTTAGAGCAGCAAAAAATACAATACAGAACACCTGAAGGTCTTATTTATACGTTAGTTGAAGGGAATGAGATTAAGTGGGCAGATACGTTCAGTCTTTTTGAGAATTACCTGTATTTTACAAATTCCAGGATTAATGAGGTTACCGGTGCTATTTCGGAGATGACTTTTACCCTAAACAAAATCAAATTACCATCCCATTGAGATAATAGAATTAAACGGTATATAAGCACTCCACCCTTACCAGTAATGCAGAGCCTATTTCTTTTTCATAACACCTTTAAATCTTATTGTAACGTTTTAATTTATAAAATTAGCTGCATACCCAATCCCCAAATTAACCCCCAATTTTAAATGAAAAAGCCTTTCTTACCAATCGTATTCCTTGTTTTATTTTTTATCTGTATTCTTTCATGTAGCGATTCTTCTAATAACATACCTAAGGACACAACTACGGGGACTAATACTGAAACAGATCCAGATCTAGCAACCAGTAATGAGCCTATTAATTTTGTGTTCTCATAACAAGAAGCGTTACTGCTTATCGAATTCGAAAACACCGTATTTGAAACCGAATGGGCATTAATTGAGGAACTTTCTAACGCTACTGGGAATGGCTATAAGTTGTGGTCTGGAGCTAATAGTTTTGGTGCTCCTGGAAACGGACTGGCTTCCTTTAAATTAAAAATCACTAATCCAGGTACTTATAGATTTATCTGGCGCTCTGCCGTTAAAGAAGGTACAAATGGAACAGAATCTAACGACTCTTGGTTACGATTTCCTGATGCCGACGATTTCTACGGTGAAAAAGAAAACGGTAGTATTGTTTATCCTGCAGGACTAGGAAAAACACCTATACCAAATGGTGCTTCGACTGCCGGTTGGTTTAAAATATACAGAAGTGGTACCGACCTTGATTTTAAATGGCAATCAAGTACTTCAGATAATGATGCACACCAAATCTATGTTGTGTTTAGTGCTCCTGGAATCTATAACACGGCAGTTTCTGGTCGCTCGTTTGGTCAAGCTATTGATAAATTTATACTATTTAAAGAAACAGAGTACACTCTAAATGAAGCCACGGGAGCAACCACTTTTAGTGAAATTACTTGTGATTAAAAATGAAACCCAACTAGTGTATTCAATAACAGCCTAAAACACAGCATTAAGTTTGCTTTTATTACCCCCGTATTTCAATATAAAAGAAAGCGTATCTCATGTTATGCTTTGAATTAGTATTTACACGATAATAAAAATTTATTAGGTTCATTTTAAATAATAATCGGTATTATTACCTTATGAAGAAATCTGTTTCAATTATTGGAGGTGGTCCATCGTCATTGCTACTCGCAGCTTTTCTAGACCCTTTAAAATTTGATATCACCATCTACGAAAAAAACAAATCGGTTGGTCGGAAATTTCTGGTTGCGGGAAAAGGCGGCTTCAATTTAACCCATTCTGAAACTATCACCCAACTCATTAAACGCTATACACCTTATCCCTTTATTGAAGAGGCTTTATGCCTCTTTAACAATACCGATTTACGCCATTGGCTCGCCAAAATTGGCATTCCAACTTATGTAGGCAGTAGCAAACGCGTCTATCCCGAAAAAGGCATTAAACCTATTCAAGTTTTAAATGCCATACTAGAAGTTTTAAATAAGCAAGATATCACTATTAAGTATAATTTTACCTGGACTGGATGGCGCGAAAACAACACGCTTCTTTTTAATACAACTACAGAAATACAATCTGATCTCATCATTTTTGCTCTTGGTGGCAGTAGCTGGAAAGTCACAGGTTCTGATGGTGGTTGGTTAAAGCCCTTTAAAACAAAAGGCATTGATACGGTTCCATTTCAAGCTTCAAATTGTGCCTATCGCATTAATTGGGCTTCCAATTTTATCTCAAAGCATGAAGGATCACCGTTAAAAAACATAGCCATTAGTTGCCAAAACAAGTCTCAAAAAGGCGAAGTTGTTCTAACACAATTTGGCTTAGAAGGCAATGCTATCTATGCTTTAAGTCCGCAGATAAAAAAGGAATTAAACGACAAACAAAAAGCATCTGTTTTTATAGATTTAAAACCCGCTTTAAATGCAGATGAAGTACTTTTAAAAATACAAGCAAGTACGCTGAGAAACACTACAGAAATATTAAGAAAATCACTTAAATTAAGTACTACGCAAATAGCAATTTTAAAACATTATGTACCAAAAGAAGAGTTCTTAAATTCTCCATTGCTTGTGCAACACATTAAAAATCTTCATCTGGAAATTACAGATACAGCACCAATAAACGACGCTATTTCTACAACAGGAGGTGTACACCTAAATGCCATAGACAAGTATTTTCAATTAAAATCCATTAAAAATCAATATTGCATTGGTGAAATGCTGGATTGGGACACACCAACTGGGGGCTATTTACTACAAGGCTGTTTTAGTATGAGTGCTTATTTGGCAAAGCATCTTAATGAGAAGTACTAACTATATTTAATACTAATTATAACATGTATAGTATGTTGCGCAAGCACAAAACTTATTATTTAAAACCCTAATAAATAGCTCCAAAAGGCAGAAAACAAGCTCGCTAAAGTCACTTAACATTTATTAAATAGCAATAATACGATTGTTATCAAGGCAGCGCTAAGCGCTATCCAGAAACCTACTCATCTAACAATGTACTAACAAAGCTTTTCAATTCCTCCTTAAATTCCACGAACTTTTCACCTGTAGCCGGACCATTAAAACCAGTATGAATCTTACGCACTTTTCCTGTTTTGTCTACGAAAACAGTCGTTGGGTAACTTAATACATGATTCAACATCGGTAATTTCTCTTGTGCTTTTACTTTACTAGTGGTTCCTGTTTGCGCTAATAAAATTGGATATTCTATACCTACTCTATCTTGCAAACGTTTAATACTTGCAAAGGCTTTTTCGTTGGTTCTAGCATACTCAAAAGCTAAACCTACTATTTCTAAACCTTGGTCTTTATACTGCTTATATACCTCAGCATAATATTTGCTTTCATCTAAACAGTTAGGGCACCAGGTTCCCATAATTTGTACCAATACCACTTTATCTGTAAAACGCGCGTCACTTAATGAGACCAGATTACCATTTGCATCAGGAAAGGTAAATGCCAAACTATCGTAACCTTCTTTTAAATACGTTAAATCATCAGCACTTGCTAATTCATAGGTGTCATTGCGCTTTGCTACAAAAGGTTCTTTCCAGTGGTTTCCTGAGTAAAAGGTGCCGTTAATTGTAGAATCGGTGACTGTACCAATAAATAAAAAGGCATGTGCGCCATCAAAGGTTGAGAGTTTCAGTTGGTTTCCGTTTACTACACCTTCTAAAAAACGGTAATCACCAGTTTCAGTTCTAAAGGTACCTGTAACCAGGTTTCCATTTTGTTTAAAGATGCCTTTGGCACTATATTTATCTTCTTCTGTGTCAGGACTGAAAACAGTTTCCCAGTTTCCAGAAATATTCACTTCCGCTTTTGAAGTAACATCAAAGCGGGTGTCTTTTTTCGCTGCTGCAAAAGGTATTATTCTTTCTTTACCCGCAATAATAAAATTTCCGTTTAGTGTTTCGTTTTCCATCTTTGCGGCTAATAAAGCTTCAAATACGGGCATTTCTATGAATACCGAATCGTTTTTATAGGTTATTTCATCGACTTTAATCTGTTCTTCAGCATTAAAAACGGTTAAATGATTGGCGTCTTTTACTTTAAAGATGAATGGCAATACAACGGTATCATTAACTTGTAGTTCAGCTCTATAGTTACCTAGAGACAGAGATTTTTTGGTGTTTCTTTCTTGACAAGAAAATAGTAGCATTGCCAAACTGAATAAAAAAATAAATCGCATGGTTTTGTTTTAAAATAGTAGTCGAAATAACGACAATTTACGCAAAATAAAAGTACGACAAGACGCCATTCTTTTTTTCTAATTGTAAGTATATGTTGTCTCCCTTCAATATTAATTATAGTTATTGACTGTAAACCTTTCAATTGTTAATTAGTGCAATTTCCATCAATAATATCTTGCACACTTGCAACATATAAGTTTCCAATAGAAAATATTTCTCCTGAATAACCATTTTGGATAACTAAATTTTCTAAAGCACACACATTATTTAATTCTGGATTAAATTGAAAAAACATATCTCCTTCTAAAACATCTAAACTTTCTAGTCCATTTAAACTTGTTAGACCTGTGTAATTTATAATTAAATCTCCTGCTATCATTTCTAAACTAGATAAGGCATTAATATTAGTTAAAACCGGACTTTCTGTAATATTCAATATACCGTCTTCAATTGTCGTTAAATTATCAAGACCGTTAAGGTTTAACATAGAATTATTTCTTCTAATTACTGCATACTCCCATATCGTTTCAACACCAATTAATCCATCTAAGTTTTTTAGTGCTTCATTATCTTCAACTTGTAGAGATTGAAGTGCTAACACATTGCTTAATGGTAAAATTGAAGTTATAATATTATTAACTCTCAACTCTAAACCCCTTACAAAATTTAAATTATTTAACCCTTCAAGATTGGGTAGCAAAGGATTGTTTGATATATTTAACTTGCCTCCAATTCCGGTTAATGCTGTAAATTGACTTAAATTTGTAATATCTGACATTTGAGAAGAACTGGCATCAAAACCAATTGTTAAGTCACCACTAATAATATTATAGTTTTCGGCAGTAAAATCATCAAGTTGCGCTTGAGAATTTAGGATGACGTTTCCATCAAAAACTTTAGAAGTTGGTGCTATTTGTAGTGTCCTATCTTCATCCTTACTACAATTTGTAAGCACAAATGGCGCTATACAAAATAATATTAATAGTTGTATTAGTCTACTTTTATTCATAATTAAAATATTTAGTACTATTAGTAATAACCCTTTTACAGCTACTAATTTAACTTTATTTTACTCACAAATAGCACGCAATTTATATTTATATTTTTTTTTATTATTTTTTTAATTTAACTCAATAATAAATAGTCTATAATAAATAAAAAGACCTTGCTTTCGCAACGTCTTTTTATTATTCGTTTAATCATAAACCAATCTACTCTTCTTCTACTTGATACACTTGAGAGAGTTTCGCGTTTTTTTCTACTAACTTTTCTTGTGCTTTATTCACTCTAGCCTCATGCTCGGTTAATAATTGCTGTACTCTTTTAAAACGTTCTTCACGTTGTTGTATTTGTTCTTCTGTTAACTTTTCAGTTTCTTTTTGCAGTTCAAAACGCTCGATAGCTTCTGCCAATTTGTTTCTACCATTATCTATCAGCCTTCTATTGTCTTCAATCTTAGCTTTACCACGCTCAATTTTTTGTTTTGCTTCAGCCGCTCTGTATTGCCCAAATTCCTTTCCTTTTAGACCGTCTTTATTCTTCCCATAGGCATTACCATTATTATCATCATCAAGGTCGTCTCCATAATCATCAGACTGATCCTTCATCTTTTCTTTCACCTCCTTGTGGTCTTGCTTCATGGCTTCAAGTTCTTCTTTGCGTTCCTCTTTAACAGCTTCGCGCATTTCTTTATTTTCTTCCTTGATCTCTTGGCGTTCCTCTTTAATATCTTCCTTTAGATCCTTAAGCTCTTCTTTCTGTGCTTTTTCAACTTTTTCCTTTTTTGCTTTGTCTTTCATATCATTTTGAGCAAAAGATACTGAGCTTACCAGAACAAAAAGTCCCAGCACTATTAATTTATAGTTTATAATTTTCATAATTTATTGGGTGTCAAGTTCGTTTAATTCTTCTTTTAGTTCTTCGGCATTCTCCTCTACAGATTCCATAATTTCTTCTGTTTCTGCCTCAATGGCTTCAATTTGCTCTACAGCGGCTTCTGTTTCTGCTTCTTCTTGTTTTGTGTCTTTACAAGACGTTACTGTAAAAAGTATGCAGACTAATGCTAATTTAAAAATTGTTTTCATAAATATTAAGGTTTTAATAGTGTTTAAAGTAACTGATTTTCAATAGAATTCTTAATAATGTTAAGCAATAAACTTAAGTTCTTGGAAAGTAAGTTTTAAAAAAAAAGACATTGTGAGGGTACAATATCTTTTTTTCTTAATGGATGCTTTTTTGACTAGTTGTTGTCATCATCTTCTAATTCATCATCCTCTAAATCTTCTTTGGTGCCTTCGCCATTAACTTTTTCTGGCGTTTCAGACTTTTCCTCAACTTCAGTTTCTGTCTTAATTGTCGTTATTGTAGTAGTTTCTGTTTCGGTGTCAGCATCAGCAGCAACAACCTTTTTAACTTCTACAGATTCTGTTTCAATTACAGTTTCTTCTTTTTCTTCTTCCTGAGCTACTGCAATCTGAGTTCCCGCAAAGAATAATCCTAATGCAAAAAACAATACATAATTTAATTTTTTCATAAATAGTTAGTTTTTTTTAATGATTCTGTTCCTTATAGATACGTTTACGTTCTCTTTTTAGCCTTTTGCTATCAAACTTTAACATATCTATAACAATTAAAGATAGTTAAATAAAAGCTCTATTCTATCAATTAAGTGAGATATTAAATTAAAAAGATTTACCGCTTTAAAAATTTCTTTTGAATCGTACGCTGTCCATCATGAATAAGAATGATATACAAACCAGATTCTAAGGTACTGAGTTTTAAGTTTTGTGAAAATACACCTTTAGCGACTAAACGTCCTGCTACACTGTAAATGCTGTAATTAACTACCCTTTTATCTTTCAATTTAACCGCTAACCCATTGAATTGATCTAACAGACTAACCTCATATAAGGGTGCTTCATCTTCCAACTCTAAATCTCCTTTTATAACTTCTAATACTTTAGAACTAGCACCAATATTTAAAGTATAATCTTCGACTTCACCATAACTAAAGGTTTCGCAAGGACTAGGTGTTGCGTTGTATTTCATTGACACACGCATGCGTGTTCTACCAGATTGTGCTGATGAAGGAATAGTGAAGCTTGCAGATAAATTATTCGCACTCGATGACGAACCGCTTACCACTGCTTCACTACTTTCAAAACTACCGTTCTTATCGAAATCAATCCATACTTTCCAAAACTCAGTATAGGCCTGACCAGAAAATCCCGTACTAAATACAATGGTATTTGAGCCATAGTTAACATTACCAACCAAATTTGTATTATCTTTATAACCACCGTTAGCACCAGAGCTATTTGAGAAGCCTCCAATACTCACAAAATCAATATATTCATCTGCAACACTATTGCCTTTTGTACTACAATAAGTCAGAGATGGAGTTGTTGAACCAGTAGCAACAGTATGTGAACCAACATTTGAAAATGTATCCTGATTATAAGGCGTCCATTGTGAAATGGTATAATTCGGTGTTGGGGCGACTACACTAGGTTTTCGTCTGAGTGTTGTATTAATAGCAAAGTTTGAACTACCACCGTTAAAGGTTCCAATAATATCTATTAAAACACCATTTTTAAAGAGTCCAACAGGATCATTTCCATTAAAAGTTAAAGCAGCATTGGTCGTTATTGCTTCTGCATTATTTTTTAGTGCAGTAGAAGCATAAGAATTTGCAACTACAAAAACATTTCCATTGGAAACAGAACCAATTAAAGCATAACCACTACTCCAACCACCAGAGCCATTTGTTTGTTTTCTTAAACTATATGCCGAGAGGTTAACACTATTTCCTGTAAAGTTAGCAATCTCAATCGCTTTATTATTTGACGACCCTTCTACATATTCAGAAATGAATAATTCTGAAGCTGTACTAGTTCCGCCATCAGTTCCAGTTCCAAATCGATTTTCGGCCTGTGGACCACCCCAAATTTGAGTGGCGAATGCAGGATTATCTATAAACGGATTCCGGTTACCCTGTATTCCTGCGATAACCTGATTTCTTTGATCTTCGAAAGCATTTACGGGATCTTCAACATTCCAATCTAAAAACAAATTAATCATATTAGCATCACCAGATATCGCAGTACCTACTCCAACATTTTTAGGCAGGCAACGATCGCCATAGCGCAAGTACATAAATAGCATCATACGTGCAACATCACCTTTCCACTCATCTCCAGGATAAAAATAACCTTGCGCTGTAATTGTAGCATTACCGCTACCATCTGCATATTTTCTATTGCCTCTGTCAGCGTTCATCTGTACGTCACTAGCACGTAAATGATGGGCATCACTTCCAGGACCAGTGGTTCCTAAGTTTGGCAACCCTAAGGATTTAGGATAGCTATGTTCTCTATTCCATAATCCAATATTACCCCCGTTACTGTCTTTACTTCTGGTTCTATCTGTCTTAAACGTATTATCAGTATCACTATAGCCATAAATTAACAAAACATTGTTTGAATTATTTGGGTCTAAATCAGCTTGCTTTAACGCCTCCCAAACACCAGGTGTGTAACTTAAAAAGGTGGTGTGCGTGCTCGTAATCTTAACTGATAAATTGTCTTTAAGAACCGTTCCACTTTGCGAAAGATTTACATCATTATAATACGATGGGACTTGTGCGAATGTTATTCCAGATAATAACAGGCAGCAAATAAGTAATTTGATTTTCATTGTTATAGTTGTGTATCAGTTGTTTGCACCAAGATATTGCAATATTCTATGACTACTATTATTTTAATGTTATGTGTTATTTAACTTAATAACAACAAGAGCTTAACTATTTGTAAACAAGTGTTTTACACACAAAAAAGCTGTTAACAACTAATTTTAAAATAAAAGCTAATTTTAAAATTTCATGAACCCTTAACTATTATTATCTTTGCGCTCTTAATTATGCTATAAATGAAGATTTCATATAACTGGATCAAGCAGTTTTTAAAGATAGATTGGACACCAGAACAAACCAGCGAATTATTAACCGATTTAGGTTTAGAAGTCGAAGGTTTAGAGACCTACCAAAGTGTTAAAGGTGGATTAGAAGGTGTTGTTGTTGGTGAAGTTTTAACTTGCACGCCACATGAAAATGCAGACAGGCTAAAAGTAACAACGGTTAATATTGGAACAGAAACAGTACAAATTGTTTGTGGTGCACCAAATGTGGCTGCGGGACAAAAAGTACCTGTTGCAACTATAGGAACCACGCTGTATACTGAAGAAGGTGAAGCCTGGACCATAAAGAAAGGTAAAATTCGTGGTGAAGAAAGCCATGGTATGATTTGCGCTGAAGATGAGTTAGGTCTAGGAAAATCTCACGAGGGTATTATGGTATTACCAAAAGACACTATTGTTGGAACCCCTGCTGCCCAATTGTTTAAAATAGAAAATGACCAGGTATTTGAAATTGGCTTAACCCCAAACAGAGCGGATGCCATGAGTCATTTTGGTGTAGCACGCGATTTAAAAGCAGGTTTCCTTCACAAAGACATTAATTTAGAATTAATAACACCATCTGTAAGTTCCTTTAATGTGAATAACAGAACATTAAAAATAGACGTGAACGTTGAAAACAAAGCGTTAGCGCCTCGCTATTGTGGTGTCACTATTTCAGGTGTTAAAGTTGGTGAATCCCCAGCATGGATTCAACACCGTTTAAAAGCCATTGGCTTATCGCCAAAAAATAATATTGTGGATATTACTAATTATGTTTTACATGAATTAGGGCAGCCGTTACATGCTTTTGACGCACATAAAATTTCAGGTAATAAAATAGAAGTTAAGACCCTTAAAAGCGGTACAAAATTTACCACTTTGGATGGGATTGAACGTGAATTGCACGAAGATGATTTAATGATTTGTGATGCCGAAAAACCACTTTGTATTGCTGGTGTTTTTGGTGGAATGCATTCGGGAGTTTCAGAAAACACCATAAATATATTCTTAGAAAGTGCTTATTTCAATCCAGTAAGTGTTCGTAAAACAGCGAAACGTCATGCCTTAAACACAGATGCTTCTTTTAGATTTGAACGTGGTATTGACCCGAACATAACAGAATATGCTTTAAAAAGAGCAGTACTATTGATACAGGAGGTTGCTGGAGGAGAAATTACCAGTGAAATCTCTGATGCGTATCCTACAAAAATTGAAGACTTTCAAGTACATATTTCATTTGATAAAGTGGCTAAACTTATAGGTCAGGAAATACCAAAAGAAACCATTAAAAGTATTTTATGGTCTTTAGAAATTAAAGTTAATAACGTCACAGAAACTGGTTTAGGTTTAACCATACCTGCCTATAGAAATGACGTACAGCGTGAAGCAGATGTTATTGAAGAAATTCTTCGTGTATATGGTTACAATAATATTGAAACCAATACTAAATTAAATGCCTCTATATCTAACGCTTCAAAGTTTGAAGACTACAAATTACAAAACATTGTTGGTAATCAATTAGTGGCTCAAGGGTTCTATGAAATTATGGCGAACTCATTAACGACTCCAAATTACATTGCTTTAAGTGAGCAATTAAAGGAAGCGCACAATGTGACCATGTTAAACCCATTGAGTAATGATTTATCAGTGATGCGTCAATCGTTATTGTTCTCAGGTTTAGAAGCCATTTCTTACAATATTAACCGAAGAAAAAGTGATTTAAAGTTTTTTGAATTTGGCAAAACCTATCATGATTATAACGGTAGCCGTGAAGAGCATAAGCACCTAACGGTATTTATTACAGGTAATAAAGCAGAAGAGCGCTGGACGACTCAAAGTGAAAACACTTCTTTTTTCCATTTAAAAGGGACTGTTGAAAGTGCTTTGGCACGCTTAGGTATTAATCGTTTTAGAGAAGCGGCCGTAAAGAATGATCTATTTTCTGAAGGTATTCAGTTATCACAAGGAAAAATGGTTTTAGTCGATTTTGGCATTGTAAAACCAAAAGTTTTGAAACATTTTGGTATTTCTCAAGAGGTCTTTTTTGCAGATTTTAATTGGGATACTATCATTGAAGTTGCGAAACGAAATAAAATTAAATTTACTGCAATTCCTAAATACCCTGAAGTACGCCGAGATTTTGCACTTTTAATAGACGAAAAGATAACCTTTGATGACATTAATAAAATTGCGGAGCAAACTGAAAAACAACTGCTTAAAAACGTTAACCTCTTTGATGTCTACCAAGGCAAAAACTTACCAGCTGGCAAAAAGAGTTATGCCGTAAGTTTTACATTTCAGGATAAAAATAAAACACTAACGGATAAAGTTGTAGATAAAGTGATGCATCAATTACAAAGCAATTTTGAGAGTAAATTAGGTGCAGAATTGAGATAACTTATGGAAAACAAAAACATAGAAAACCAACCAAAAAGTAGAAATACGTGGAGTTTAATCGCTGGAATAGCATTTGTAGGTCTTGGCTCCTATCGCGTTTACAATCATTTTTTTATACCAGATACGTCATCTAATAATTTCAGACTATTATTAGCAATAGTCTTTATCGGTTATGGCTTATATAGATTATACACTTATTTTAATAACAACTAAAGGGTTCTTATTGAAATAAACGCATGGAAAAGCCAACTGCAACGTTGGTTTTTTTTGTTTAAGATTGTAAAATTAGAAATTCGCTAGAAACTATTGATCTCTAATAAAACCTGGAGATTCGGTCGGAAATCAACTTTAAACAAAATAAAAAAAGAACACACTAGAAGCACGTAAGCACTTGTTTTTAAAACCATTATGTCTTATTTTTATAAAAAAGAACGGCTATGATTTTAAAGGCTACCAACATTGAAGAAAAATTAAAGCGTCGAAAGTCACTTGATTTTAAAGAAGATTCCATTTTAAAACAGGTTGAAGCCGTTTTTGCTTTAGAAAACGAAAAAAATTCTAAAATAGAATCCGAATTACTTTTTGGAAACACAACTAAGGCCAACACGTTCACTTTCGACTTATTAGCTTCAGGTAACATCTACCATATCGATACCATAAAAACGATATGTATTGATTACCGTCTTCGTTTTTTAGACACGAAATATTTTAAGAATGATTTTCCGCAGGAAGCCATTTCAAAAATTAAAACTTTAGAAAAAACACATGAAACGACGCTACAAGGCTTCAAAATTATGGCGCCTTCCAAGTTATTTAAATTAAAAAATCCCGATGACCCCTTATTGTTTGCTCCTATAGGAAATGGTTATTATTACCTCATTCATAAATGGGGTCATGATTTACATCCTTTAAGAAAATGGCTCATTTGGCCGTTTAAAAATTTTGAAACACTAATATTAACTGCAGTAATAGTCAGTTTTGTTATCACTTATATTTTTAATGCCTCTATGCTTATAGATAGTATGGACGGTTCTAAATTTTTAATACTGTTCTTATTTATGTTTAAATCGGTGATTGGAGTCATTATTTTTTATGCCTTCTCACAAGGTAAGAATTTCAATTCTGCCATTTGGAATAGTAAATACAACAAATAATATTAGCCGTATTCATTTAATAGAAAAGCGACCGTTACGGTCGCTTTTCATTACCATATTTATGGCGTAGGCTTAGTTTGGGAGAATTAATGTATCAACAATTTGTACTTAATCTTTATTCTGCTTTTTATCTACATTTCTATTAACGAATCATTTCCACGGACCTGTTCAATGCTCAAAAGTGTTTTGTACTTACAATAATACCTATATAAAAATAAAGTACTTAACAGATATACGTAAAACCAATCTCTATGGTTTTAAAAATAAAATTTAACAGGATAATGGGAATACTTTTATTAACATTATGCGTATCTTAATACTTATAAATTAAAACTATAAAATTATGCCACATTCAGAATATATAAAAATTTACACAGGAAACACGATTCTAGTGCAGCTAATAGATCAACGATTACAAGACATTGGTATTAACCCTATAATTAAGGACGAAACAGAATCAGGCCGTTTAGCAGGTTTTGGCGGTAGCTTAGCGGGGATGCCTGAAATTTATGTGCATAAAAACGAGCTCGACAAAGCTGTTAAGATAGTAGAGACGGTTCGTGCTGAAATGGAAGCCAGTTAGCACTTAGTCTTTAAATTAAGTAAACAATTCTCTTACTTAAGTAAAAAAATAAAACCTCAAAAATCTTAGATTTTTGAGGTTTTATTTTTCTGTAAACGGTGACTGAAAACTAATTACTTATTTTACGCAGTAACCGCATACATTTTATCTCTTAGTTCTTTTAGTTTTGAGTCTTGCATATACTCGTCAAATGTCGTGTGGCGGTCTACTACACCATTTGGCGTTAGCTCCACGACTCTGTCACCTACCGTTTGGGCAAATTCATGATCATGTGTAGTAAACAAAACGGTTCCTTTAAAATTCTTTAAAGAGTTATTAAATGCCGTAATACTTTCCAAATCTAAATGGTTTGTTGGCTCATCTAACTGCAGGACATTTGCTCTGGTCATCATCATTCTTGATAACATACAACGCACTTTTTCTCCTCCAGAGAGTACAGATGATTTTTTAAAAGCTTCTTCTCCACTAAAAATCATTTTTCCAAGAAACCCACGAATATTAACTTCTTCTCTTTCTTCCTCTGTTTGTGCCCATTGACGTAACCAATCGATTAAGGTTAAATCATTCTCAAAGAATTTACTATTATCTAATGGCAAGTAGGATTGTGTTGTTGTTACTCCCCAAGCAAACTTACCAGCATCTGGTTTCATATTACCATTTAAAATTTCGTAGAAGGCTGTAGTTGCTCTAGAATCTCTAGAAAACAACACTACTTTTTCTCCTTTATTTAGGTTCAAATCGATATCTTTAAAAAGCACCTCACCGTCTAATGACGCAGACAAACCCTCTACATTTAAAATTTGATCACCAGCTTCTCTGTCACGCTCAAAAATAATAGCTGGATAACGACGGCTTGTTCTTCTAATACCTTCAATATTAAGTTTATCAATCATCTTTTTTCTACTGGTAGCCTGTTTACTTTTTGCTACGTTAGCAGAGAAACGACGAATAAACTCTTCCAATTCTTTCTTCTTGTCTTCAGCTTTCTTATTTTGTTGCGCATGTTGTCTTGCTGCTAATTGTGAAGACTCATACCAAAACGTATAGTTACCCGAAAAATGAGTAATCTTACTAAAATCGATATCACTAATATGAGTACAAACCGCATCTAAAAAGTGTCTGTCGTGAGAGACCACAATCACACAATTGTCATAATTAGCTAAAAAGTTTTCTAACCAACCAATCGTTTCATAATCTAAATCGTTGGTAGGCTCATCCATAATTAACACGTCTGGGTTACCAAACAACGCTTGCGCTAAAAGCACACGTACTTTTTGTTTACCATCTAAATCTTTCATTAACGTGTAATGAAAATCAGCATTAATACCTAAGTTAGACAACATTGCTGCTGCATCACTATCGGCATTCCAACCATTCATTTCTTCAAATTGCACTTGTAACTCTCCAATTTTTTCTGCATTTTCATCGGTATAATCCGCATAGAGAGCATCAATTTGGGTCTTTAATTTGTGTAAAGGCTGGTTACCTTTTAAAACTGTTTCTAAAACAGTGTCTTCATCATGCTTGTTGTGATTTTGTTCTAAAACCGACATACGTTTACCTGGCTCTAAATGAACGTGACCAGAATTTGCTTCCTGCTTTCCTGAAATAATGTTTAAAAACGTAGACTTCCCTGCACCATTGGCACCAATGATTCCGTAACAATTACCATTATTAAAGGTTGTGTTTACTTCATCAAAAAGAATACGTTTACCGAACTGTACGGATAAGTTTGAAACTGATAACATGAATCGTAATTTTAATTTTTTGCAAAAGTAAAAAATAATGTTGATAACCAAAAGCAAAAGCAGTTATATAACTCTGTATAGCGCTTGCTAAATAAAAGTTTAACGCATGTTATGAGCAATTTAACAACGCATTAACAGGCACAGATGATTTCAAAACATACATTTGTTAAGATTAATTATGTGCTTTTGTTCCTTATGAAATTAAAACCTATTTATCTCATTCTTTCTATAGTCCTATTTACGGTGTCCTGCAAACGTGAAAGTGAAGCTAATATTCAAGATCATCAGGCCTATTTTGGTGGAGTAGTGATAAATCCTAATTCAGATTATATTGTCCTTAGAAAATCTAGAAAGCTTATTGACACGCTTTTTTTAGATAAAAAAAACAAATTTTCATATAAGCTAGAAGATTTTGAACCAGGTCTTTATAATTTTTTTGACGGAAAAGAAGCGCAATCTGTTTTAATACATGATAAAGATAGTTTGATGCTGCGCTTAAACACACTAGAGTTTGATGAATCTTTGGTTTATACTGGCACAGGCGCTAAGGAAAATAATTATTTAATGAATCTGTTTCTTATTAATGAAATTGAAGAAAAAACGACTATAGGCTCATGTAAAAACTTAGACCCAATTGCCTTTGATAAAAAATATGGAACCATCAGAGATTCTAAATTGAGGGACTTAAAAGCTTTTGAAATCAAAAATAAGACTTCAAAATTGTTTCATAAAATAGCCACTGCAAATATTAATTATCTTTACTATTCTCATAAAGAATTATATCCATTAGTAAATTACAGACATTCTGATAAAGATATCTTTAATCTTTTACCAGATAATTTTTATGATTATCGCAAAGACATTGACTATAATAGCGACGTTTTAAAAGGCTACGGCATCTATTATAACTTTCTACTATTTCATTTTAACAACATTGCATTACAAAAACATTTTGAACATTCTGATGATAAAATTTACGATGAGTTACTGGTAGATTATAATTTGGATAAAATGATTTTGATTGATGAGAAAATTAATAATGAAAGTATAAAAAACATTCTCTTAAATAATACCATGATGCACTTTATTAGTGTTTCTAATAAAACAGAGGATTATGACGAGATGCTGCAATCTTTCAAAGCAAAAAGCACTAATAATAACGATATTAGTAAGGCTACACGAATTGTTGAGTCTTATAAAAGATTAAAGCCCGGGCAAGCCATGCCGGAAATTAAGTTACTTGACAAAGAGGATAACCACATTTATTTAAATGATCTTATTAGCAAGCCAACCGTGTTGTATTTCTGGTCTAAGGATAATAAATACAGCATAATAAATTCTCATAAACGCATTAAAGAGTTAAATATTAAATATCCGGAAGTTGATTTTATTTCCATTAACTTGGATAACATCACTTATGAAGAACAAGTTTCAATATTAAACCGTTATGAGGTTAGAAATCATAATGAATACCGTTTTGTAGCCCCAGAGCAGTCAAAAGAAACACTATCTATTAAACCCATAATAAAAGTGTTTTTGTTGGATAAAAAAGGAAATATTATTAATGCAAAAGCAGAGATGTCTAATATTCGTTTTGAGCAAGAATTACTAGGCGCAATTAATAACTAAACACAAAAAAGCCTCAGTAACTAAAATTACTGAGGCTTTTTTTATACTATTTATTTACCTAATTACCTTTCTTGTAATCTTCTAAAAATTTAGCTAAGCCACTATCTGTTAAAGGATGCTTTAACAGCCCTTCAATTGAGCTTAAAGGTCCCGTCATTACATCTGCTCCTAACTTAGCGCAATCGATAATGTGCATGGTATGACGTACTGAAGCCGCCAAAATTTGAGTTTCAAATGCGTAATTATCATAGATGTGTCTAATTTCTGCAATAAGGTTTAAACCATCGGTAGAAATATCATCAAGACGACCAATAAAAGGAGAAACGTAAGTCGCCCCAGCTTTCGCTGCCAGTAAAGCTTGACCTGGAGAAAACACCAAAGTCACATTTGTTTTAATTCCTTTATCACTAAAGTACTTACACGCTTTTATACCATCTTTAATCATTGGTAATTTAACAACAATCTGTTCGTGCAAATCTGCTAAAGCTTCACCTTCTTTAACCATACCTTCAAAATCGGTAGCAATAACTTCGGCACTTACATCACCAGCTACCAGGTTGCAAATAGCAACATAATGTTTTAAAATATTATCAGTACCAGTAATACCTTCTTTCGCCATTAGCGATGGGTTTGTAGTTACACCGTCTAAGATGCCCATATCTTCGGCTTCCTTAATTTGTGCAAGATTGGCTGTGTCAATAAAAAATTTCATAAGAATGTGTTTTTTAATTTCCGCAAAGACGGAAATCTTAATTATATTTAGTTGTGTTTTATTTTTTTTACGCCTGCCTAATGGCAAAAAGACAAGGCATTAAAACAAACAACACCTTACTTCACGCCGCACAAAGTTACGATTAAACTTGAGCTACCTGAAAAAATGATATGAAATAATATTAACATTTATAAAACACATGATGTCTCTTCGCAATAAAGTGAACACTTACAGTTTATAATGGTTAATCAACATTTTTTCATACACTCTATCTGGTAATATAAATTTTAATACAATCGAGAATTTCTGCATAAAAGCACCTACTTTATAATGTGTTCGTGGTCTTTTAGTATTAATGACTTTAAGTACCATTTTAGAAACGTGCACAGGATCGCTACTTTTATTCACATGATCATCTATATCCTGCAACACACTTCCATATTTTTTATAGGGCGAGTCTTCTTTTAAAGGTGCATGAAAACGGCCAGCAGCAATATTTGTAGCAAAATCACCAGGCGCAATATTAGTCATATTAATATTGAAATCTTTTAATTCTATTCTGAAGGCTTCTGTGAGCAATTCCAAAGCACCTTTACTAGCACTATAAATACCACGATAAGGTAAGCCCATATAGCCTGCAATTGAGGTGATATTAATAATCAAACCAGAATTTTGTTTTCTCATTTGAGGTAAAACAGCTTTTATAACCTTTATAGGTCCGAAAAGATTGGTATCAAAGTTATGTTGAATTTCTGCTTCAGGAATTTCTTCAATTGGTCCGGTAATGCCTACTCCGGCGTTATTAATAACAACATCAAGCTGACCTTCTTTCGCAATAACTTCCGCGACAGCGCTATTAATGGATTTCATATCTTTTACATCTAAGCCAACAATTTTAAATGGATGATTCGTGTACTTTTCCGGACTTCGGCTCGTACCATACACCTTAAAACCATACTTGGTTAAATACTCGCCAATAGATTTCCCAATTCCTGAAGAACCTCCTGTAATTAAAATAACTTTAGACATAAATAAAAATGAATAATTAAAAATGTAAAATTAAAAATGAAATCCATTAAAAGGTATTAAAACAAAAAAGATTTGCCAGTTTCCACTAACAAATCCTTAATATATAGTAATAGATTTCGAATTTAAAATCTAACTTTTAGGCACAAAAAATGGCAAGCTACCTACATCACACCGCTACGACCATTTACCTTTGCTTCGTTCCCGACCTGGAGGATTCAACAGGAGCTGGTTGTGTAGGACTTGCCGGTGCAAATATACAAAGTTTTAAATTTATCACAATGATTTTTTAAACTGAATTTTAATAAATATCTTGCCTTAAATTACAGTAAATACCATGAACATGTTTAAATACCTTACACTCATATTTTTAGCCAGTTTTTTATCAAACTGCGGTAGTGGAGCGAAGCAAAAAAATTTCAATATAAGAACAAATACGACCAATAATACCATTGCTTTAAATGAACAATTAGTACTTTCTATTTCAAATCCGAAGGATTTAGAGATTGAATCTGTTACCTATACTTTAAATGGGGAGACCATTACCGAAACAACAACATTAGACCATGTGAAATTAGGACAGCAAGAAATAAAAGCCCTTGTAAACTATGATGGTGAAACCGAAACGGTAACTCAAAATATTTCTATTGTAAATAATGAGGCTCCTAAAGTATTCGCTTACGAAATTATAAATACCTATCCTCATGATATTACTTCTTATACCCAAGGTTTGGAGTTTTACAATGGTGAACTCTATGAAAGCACTGGACAAAAAGGAGAATCAAAACTCCGAAAAGTAAATTATAAAACAGGTGAAGTACTAGAAAATGTTGCTTTAGCCAGTCAGTATTTTGGTGAAGGTTTAACGGTTTTAAATAATAAAATATATCAACTAACCTGGCAAAGTGGCAAAGGCTTTGTTTATAATGCTAATACTTTTGAGCGTACCAGCACCTTCAAATATGGAGAAAGCAAAGAAGGCTGGGGTATTTGTAATGATGGGAGGCTGCTATATAAAAGTGATGGAACAGAAAAGATCTGGACGTTAAACCCTGAAAGTTTGGTTGAAACAGGACATATTCAAGTCTATACTAACAAAGGGAAAATAGGCCAGCTTAATGAGCTAGAATGGATTAATGGTAAAATTTACGCCAATATCTACCAAAAAAATGGTGTGGTTATTATTAATCCTGAAAATGGTGCAACCGAAGCAGTAATTGACTTCTCGCCACTTAAAAAAGAAGTGACACAACATAAAGGCTTAGATGTTTTAAATGGCATAGCCTATAATCCAGAGACTCAAACCATTTTTGTAACTGGAAAACGTTGGGATAAACTTTTTGAGGTCAAAATCATAGAAAAATAGTATTCACTCACCCAAAAGCTATGTTCACTCAGCCTTAATTTTTTTTCACCGTTATTTTCAAGTGCTTTGACATTTTAAATCGAAACACTATGAGAACATCCATACACTTATCTATACCAAAGCCTTGCTATGAGGATTGGAATAACATGTCTCCAAATGAAAAAGGAAGATATTGTTGTGCTTGTGAAAAAACTGTTTATGATTTTACCAATAAAACAGACGAGTATATTGTAAAAAGCTTTAAGAAAAACGGACAGGTTTGTGGTCGTTTTAAAAGCACGCAACTCGACAGAGAATTAGCTTACAGTGCCAAAGAAAGTAGGCACTATTTCTCATATGCTGCTTCTGCCCTCTTTGCTTTTGTCGCTTTAGGAACAAATAATGCTGCTGCTCAAGGACAAAATAATCTTATTAAAGAAACTTCTATTAGCCCTAATCCGGCAAAAGGAAAAATGGCACAATCTATTTTAAAAGAAAAAGTGATTTCTGGAACTATTTTAGATGAAGCAGGTCTACCATTACCCGGTGTGACCATTTGTATTATTGGAACTGATAAAAAAACGCAAAGTGATTTTGATGGTTTTTTTAAATTAAAAGTAAGTAAAAACACCTTTTTAAAGGCCTCTTATATTGGGTATCATTCAGAAAAAACTACAGTAACAGAAAAAAGAGAATATAATTTTAAAATGAATATTAATGAGCATGATTGTAATAGCGTAGTAATAGTTGCTGGTTATCCCGAAAGACATAATAATTGGAAGAAAAAAGACGAAAGAAAAGAACAAAAAATCTTAAAAACACAAAAACGAAATGATAAAAGAGAAAAAATTAGAAATAAAAACCTTAAAAGAACAAGGCTTGGCCAACTTCTTTTTAAGATGACTTCAATTTTTAGAAATAGGGAATAAACTGTATCTTAGTATTTAAAACCACAAGTTGCATACATTCACTAAAACAATAACCGTTACTAAAGATGATCTTGACGAACTCAATCATGTCAATAACGTACGTTATGTACAATGGGTTAACGACATTGCTAAAGCACACTGGTTACAAAGTGCTTCAACAACCATAGTAGCAAATTATTTCTGGGTATTGGTTTCGCATACCATTCAGTATAAAAGAGCCGCTGTTTTAAACGACAAGATTCTCATAAAAACATATGTTGTCTCATCTAATGGTGCAACTTCAACACGACTAGTAGAGATGTATAACAAAACATCAAACAGGCTTCTGGCGACTTCAGAAACGAACTGGTGTTTTATGAGTAGTCAAACTCAAAAACCAACCCGCATTACAGAAGAAGTTAAAGCTCTCTTTTCATAATGTTAAAGCAACTATAATACCCTGGTAAAATTGATTTAAATCGGTTACTTTTTAAAGCCTAACACAGCTTCCTTCTTTCTTAAAAATGGTTTCAAATTTTAAAGTTCCGAAAAAAGAGTCTCAAACGAATTAATTCGAATTCATACTAAAATAGTTTTTCAAAAGTTATATTTTAGTCGCTTAAAGCGATTTTACTAATAACCTATATGAAACGTACTCTCTATTTTATCTCTTGTTTTGCCTTACTTTTATTATGGAGTTCTTGTCGTAAAGATTTCGATTTTGCCCCAAGCACAGGTAGTCTTGAGTTTTCTAAAGACACCATTTATTTAGATACGTTGTTCACCAATATTGGCTCAAGCACTTATAACTTAAAAGTATACAATCGCAGTGATAATGACATCTCGATCCCTAATATTAGTCTCAATCGAGGGGAAACTTCGCGTTATAGACTAAATGTAGATGGAAATGCAGGCCAATCGTTTACTAACGTAGAAATTCAAGCCAAAGACAGTCTGTTCATTTTTGTAGAGACCACCGTAGATATTGAAGATGAAGTGGCAATTAATAATGAATTTTTATATACCGATACCATTAACTTTGATGTTGGTAGCAACCTTCAAACTGTAGCATTGGTGACATTAATTAAAGATGCTATATTTATATATCCAGATCGTGATAATACCACAGGTGTTATTGAAACACTCGTGCTTAATATTAATGGAGAAGTCGTAGAAACTGAAATTCAAGGGCGCGAATTGTTGCCTTCAGAATTAAATTTTACAAATGAAAAACCCTACGTAATATATGGTTATGCCGCAGTACCTAATGGAGAAACATTAACAGTAGAGGCTGGTGCTCGGGTGCATTTTCATGCGAATTCAGGATTACTAGTATCAGAAAACGCTTCATTACAAGTTAATGGGGCTTTAAGTACAAATCAAGAATTATTAGAAAACGAAGTGATTTTTGAAGGAGACAGACTAGAACCTGCCTTTGCCAATGTGCCTGGACAATGGGGAACCATTTGGCTTTTTGAAAATAGTATCAATAACAGTATTAATTATACCACGATTAAAAATGGAACTATCGGTCTTTTAAGTGATGGTAATGCTGATGCTCCTGTAGATAAATTGACCGTTAGAAATTCACAAGTCTACAATTTTTCAAACTATGGCATATTAGGTAGAAACACCTCTATTCTTGCAGAAAATGTAGTCATTAATAATACCGGCCAAGTATCCTTTGCCGCCACATTGGGAGGTAAATATAATGTGACGCATTCAACGATTGCAAATTATTGGAACAGTAGCTTTAGGCAATTCCCAGCACTGTTAGTTAATAACTTTGTTTTGGATGCAGAAGGCACTGCCTTTTTAGCCAATTTAACCGAAGCCAATTTTAATAATTGCATTATTTACGGCAATGATAATCCTGAGTTTTTAATCGATGAGATTCAAGATGATGCCGTTGTTTTCAATTTCAAATTCACCAATTGTTTACTGCGTTTTGAAGATCCTAACAATAATTTTACTGGTGCTAATTATGATTTCACAAATATATCGCGTTACGAAAATAATGTATTCAATCAAGGGCCTGATTTTAGATTACCCTTTGAAAACGAGTTAATTATTGGAGCTAATTCTAATGCCAATGGCATTGGAAATTCAACTTTCGCAACTCAAGTACCACAAGACCTCTTAGGAGTTAATAGAACGACTTCTTCTGATGCTGGCGCTTATCAGCACATTACTTTTGAATAGTTTTAAAGTTTCTATATAAACAAAGCCCATTCAAATGAATGGGCTTTTTTATTCTATTTTAAATTAGGCATTACTTCAACACTACTTTCTTAGTCGTCGTATTGCCTTTTGCATCTTCCAATTGAAACAAATAAATACCTTTTGGATAACTACTGAGATCAACTGTAGTTCTTGAAGCAGATAAATTTTTAACAGCTAATTGCTTACCTAAAACAGTGTAGATTTTTAATTTTAAATCATCAGATAAGTTATTTATTGATACTACTCCATTGGTTGGGTTAGGAGATAGACTTAGTTTTCCTTTTTCAAAGGAGTCTACAGACAAAGTACTCCCTTCGACAATAGTTAATGTTTGGTTAGCAGTGACATTACTAAGGATATCCTCAGTGCCGCTTGGCCACGTTACTTTAACATAATCTAAAGTCGTTGCGCTTCCCAATCCAATCATTTCTGTTCCTGAATTTTGAGCAATATAACCTTCGCCAGCAAGCGTATATCTGTATTGTTTATTACCACTAATAGAAACTTCAATTTTAGAACCAATACCATCTTTATTACTAGCAACTCCTACTAATTTCACCTTTACGTAATTATTAGTATTTATAGTCTTATTTTCCCATAAAAAGTAGTTATCTGTGTCATTCATGACTACAATATCTGGTAATCCATCATTATTGAAATCACCTATGGCATTAGAAAAACTCTTTCTATTATCGTTAGCAAAACCAACACTTGAAGGAATCGCATAATTACCTGTGCCATCATTTTCATAAAATGCAGAAGGTAGTCTGTTGGGAACAGCACCAGTCATAGAGCTACTTACATACAAATCTAAATCGGCATCGTTATCTGCATCTAAAAAAACAGCTCCCCAAGCAATGCTTTCCATAGCGGTTCCAATGGTTGGCGCTACATTAGTAAAGGTACCATCACCGTTATTAAGAAAATGATAGTTTCCTGCTGTTGTATTCGTCACATAAATATCAAACCAACCGTCATTATTATAATCGCCAATCGTGGTTGACATCGCGTCAATCGCTACCCCTGCCCCACTATCATCTGAAACATCTGTAAAAACACCAGAGCCATTATTTTGATACAATCTGTTTTTATTTGGTGTTTTATCATTTGCAACATATATGTCCTGATCTCCATCATTATCATAGTCAAAAAATGCAGAACAGAATGATAATTGATTCCCTAAGAAAATACCTGCTGTGCTGCTAATATCAGTAAATGTTCCATTACCATTGTTTCGGTATAAATAACTATACTGATTTAAAGTCTGATCATCCCGATTTGAAATGAAAGCATCTAAATCTCCATCATTGTCTATATCACCAAATGAAATACCATAAGTAAATAAATTTTCAGTAAAAAAACCTATAGTTATAGTTACATCAGTAAAAGTCATATCACCATTATTCCTGTAATATTTGTTGACATCTGAAATACTGGTAGCCATAAAATCTTTATCGCCATCATTGTCATAATCTACCCAAAGGACTTGTTTTACCCTATGTGTATTAGGAATCCCCAAATCTACTTCCATAAATGTCCCATTATTATTTTGGAAGAATTTTAAAGTTTCTCCGTCTGTCGTAGAATAGGTCAAATCGTCCCATCCATCACCATTAAAGTCACAGAATGAGACACCTCCGCCGTAAGTGGAATCGCCATAAGCATAACCAACTCCTTTTGCTGTAGCATTATCTTCAAAAGACAATTGAGTATGGCCAAAAGTAAATACGCAAAGCGCTAATAATGTAAATATTCTTAACATTTTAAAACAATTTTTATAACAAAAATATCACAATTTAACTTATAAACTGTTAATTACCCGTTGAATAGAGGTAAATTACTCATCATTGCGTTAACTTTAACAGCAACAGATTCTAACACATCACTATTATCATGGTTAGTAATAACTTCGTCGATGAGATCAACAATTCCTTGCATATCATGCTCTTTTAATCCGCGTGTTGTAATTGCTGCCGTTCCAACTCTTATTCCAGAGGTAACAAATGGTGATTTATCATCAAAAGGGACCATGTTTTTATTAACCGTAATATCTGCTTTTACTAAAGCCTGCTCTGCTTCTTTTCCCGTAATTTTTTTATTTCTTAAATCTATAAGCATCATATGGTTATCTGTACCTCCAGAAATAATTTTATACCCTTTTTCAACAAAAGCATTTGCCATGGCTTCAGCATTTTTCTTTACCTGTAACATGTAATGCATGAACTCATCGGTTAATGCTTCACCAAAAGCAATTGCTTTTGCAGCTATAATATGTTCTAATGGTCCACCTTGATTTCCAGGAAACACGCCAGAATCTAATAAAGAAGACATCATTTTTAGGTTTCCGTTCTTTAATTTTTGCCCGAAAGGGTTTTCAAAATCTTTTCCCATTAAAATCATCCCCCCTCTAGGACCACGAAGTGTTTTATGCGTCGTCGTCGTCACAATATGACAATACGGAATAGGGTCATTTAAAATACCTTTTGCAATTAATCCTGCAGGATGCGAAACATCTCCTAATAAAAGGGCTCCAACACTATCTGCAATTTCACGGAAACGCTTAAAATCGATATCTCTAGAATATGCCGAGGCACCCGCAATAATCATTTGAGGTTTTTCTCGCGTTGCAATTTCTTGAATTTTATCATAATTCAAAACACCAGTTGCCTCTTCTACGCCATAAAATACGGGATTGTATAATTTACCCGAAAAATTAACAGGCGAACCATGAGTTAAATGACCGCCATGCGATAAGTCAAATCCCAAAATTTTATCACCCGGATTTAAACAGGCATGATAAACAGCCGTGTTTGCCTGACTTCCTGAATGTGGTTGTACGTTTGCATAAGCAGCACCAAACAATGTTTTTGCTCGATCTATGGCTATTAGCTCTACTTCATCAACGACTTCACAGCCACCATAATAGCGCTTTCCAGGATAACCTTCAGCATATTTATTAGTTAAAACAGAGCCTGCAGCTTCCATAACCTGTTCACTTACAAAGTTTTCTGAGGCTATGAGCTCTAAACCATTAAGTTGTCGTTCTTTTTCTGCTTGGATAAGTTCAAATATTTGTTCGTCGCGTTGCATAAATAAAGGATTGAAATAATTATCTTCAAAAATAATAAATACGCGCATGAAACTCTTCAAAAAAAAATAAAATTAAACCAATTGTTATTAACTATTATACCTTAGTTTTAAACAAAGCATTTTATCTATAATTTAATTTTAAAATCAATTCATTTAAAAAAAAATTATGTAGGTTTGATAAGTCTTTAAACAATAAATCAAAATAAAAATTATGCCTATAACTGCAAATAATCCAGATAGAAAATCGTGGCTACACGTCGATAAATACTCAGATTTCCCAATTCAAAACATTCCTTTTGGTGTTTTTTTAACACGAGATGACATTATAACTATTGGAACAAGAATTGGGGATACCGCTATAGATCTAGGTGCTTTACACCAGTTAGGCTATTTTGACGGCATCCCATTAACAGATGATATTTTTCTTCAAGACACGCTTAACGATTTCATTGCAGACGGTCGTAAAACTTGGCGCTTAGTGCGTAATCGTATTGCACAAATCTTTGATGAAGACAATAAAACCTTACAAAGTAACAAAAAACATAAAGAAGTCGTTTTATTTCGTTTAGATGAAATAGAAATGCAATTGCCTGTTCAAATTGGTGATTATACAGATTTTTATTCGAGTATAGAGCATGCTACTAATGTAGGAACCATGTTTAGAGATCCTGAAAATGCATTGCTTCCAAATTGGCTGCATATACCTGTGGGGTACCACGGTAGAAGTTCGTCTATTATTCCTTCTGGTATCCCAGTGCATAGACCACAAGGTCAAACGCTTCCAGCTGATGCTACAGAACCCGTTTTTGGCCCAAGTAAATTAGTAGATTTTGAATTAGAAATGGCGTTTATTACCACCGATGCTAACGACATAGGTGAACCAATACCTATTGAGGAAGCTGAAGAATACATCTTTGGATTGGTCTTGTTTAACGACTGGAGTGCTAGAGATATTCAAAAATGGGAATACGTACCTTTAGGTCCTTTTTTAGCTAAGAATTTTGCCTCTTGTATCTCACCATGGATTGTAACCTTAGATGCTTTAGAGCCTTATCGCGTTGCCGGACCTAAGCCTTTAAAAAAGCAATTAGACTATCTGCAACAAAAAGGAAAAAAGAGTTTTGACATAAATTTAGAGGTTGCTATTCAGCCTAAAAAAGCCAAGGAAACAATTGTTAGTCGCTCAAACTTTAAATATATGTATTGGTCTATGGCACAGCAATTAACGCATCACACGGTTAACGGTTGTCCTGTAAATTCTGGAGACATGATGGGTAGTGGTACTATTTCGGGTGCTACACCAGATTCTTATGGATCAATGCTCGAATTAACATGGAGGGGTGAAAAACCACTTAAAATGGCCGATGGCACAGAGCGTAAATTTATTAATGACAATGATACTGTTATTATGAGAGGCTACTGCGAAAAAGACGGGACACGTATAGGTTTTGGAGAAGTTTCAACGAAGTTACTACCTATTTTTAATCCTAAAAAAGTCAAATAAAGACATTTAATACAAAATCATTAATTTTGAAATTTCTTAAATTATTTTTAATAGTACTTTTTGCTAGCCAAAGTTTTAGCCAGCAAAGCATCACACAAAAAGCAGAAACACTTGTAAATAGTGATTATTTTCACACCTTTAAAATTGAAAAATTCTTTTTACATACTAATAAAACTGTGTATTTTTCGGGTGAGAAAATTTGGTTTAAAGCTTATATTGTTGAGGACGATAGCAACACCGCTTTCATTGAAACCACAAATGTATACGTAAACTTATATAATGAAAATTTTGAACTAGTAACTTCTCAGCTTTTCTATGCTGAAAAGGGTAAGACTTATGGAGAAATTGAACTTCCCAAAGATTTAAAATCTTCGAATTATTATTTACAATTAGACACACAGTGGAACAATAATTTCAAAAGACAAGCCGTCTTTCCAATACAGATAATAGATTTAAAAAACGCAAATGGAGTGAATCTAAATAGCGAAATCCCTCTAAAAAAACTTGATTTTTCAGAACCACTTTCGCAAAGCGAAGCCTTTCATATTAAAAAAATAGAGAATTCTAATAATGAATCTGTTATTTTTGAATTGAACATTAATAGCAATGCCATTGCAAATCAAAACTTAGATAACACTATTGCCTTTGCTGTTGTACACCGCGAAGGCTCTTTAAGATCTATTGCTCCGGTTAAATTAAAAGAAGAAACTAAAAGCTATAAACTTAGTTTTTCAAAAGACAATATCTTTAACGGTTTAAATACGCTTACATTATTTAACGAAAACAATGTACCACTAACGCAAGCGAACTTTTTTTATACGCCTAGCCCTAATGCTTTAGATATCAGAATAACAAATACTGCAGTTACTGATGATTCTTTAACTATTAATTTAAATGCATATGGCTCCTTTAAAAAAGCCAACCTAAGCATTTCGGTACTTCCAGAAGCGTCTATTATGTACAAAAATAGTAGTAATATCGTATCTCATTTTCTATTACAGCCCTATTTAAAAGAGAATGATATAAGTATTGCACAAAGAACAACCCTTGGAAAGAATCTTGATGAATTATCGCAGCTAAAAGCCCCAGATAATGTTTTCAAATATCAATATTTATCTGGAAAACCACTACCTTTTAAGAATGAGTCTGGATTAAGCTTGAATGGAAAAATTCAAACAGATGAGAAGGATTTAGAAAACTTTAAAATCATGCTTTCTTCAAATGAAAACAGCATTACTGACTTTACCACTATAAATTCTGAAAACAATTTCAAATTTGATAAGTTACTTTTAATGCATCCTTCTAAGTATTCTTTATCATTACTTAATAAAAAAGGAAAAACAGACAAAGCCTCCTTCTTCATCTATAATACCTATACTAATTATAGTGCTAACACAAAACTTGAAATTACAAACGAATTTAAAACTTTAGTTAAACAAAATGATAGTATAAATAAATTAAAGCCTAATAATGATTTTGTAAATGCTACATTTCCTGAATATTCAGAAGCTGAAGCATTAGATGAAGTTAATATAGAAGTTTATAAAAAGAAAAAAGAATTAGAACTAAAGCAGAAGATAAGAAACAATGGTATTCTGGGCTTAAACGCTTCGAGAGTATTTAAACCAGAAGATTCTGGTTTTAGTAATAACTATTTAATAGACTATTTACAAACCTTACCTAGCACAACAATTGTCTATACCTCTGATGGTACACCAATATTAAGAAATGATAGAGGCCCGAAAAGCATTAATGGACCTAGCACCATTCCGGTAGCTATTGTTTTTAACGGTTCAAATTTACAGGATTTATCTTTTATTCAATTCATACTTGCCAGTGAAATAGAATACGTTGTTCTTAATATAAATGGTGCGGGTTACGGATCAATTTATCCGTACGGTGTATTACATATTGTTACAAAAAAAGAAACTAATATCAGTGCAAAACCTTTTAACAATAAAGATATTCAGGAAAATGAAACCTCTTTTGGTTTTAACATACAGAAAGATAAATATGAAATGCCTGAGCTTAATTTCACCTCTCAAAAAGCGATTGATAATTTTAGTACTATCGATTGGATTCCCAATTTTGAGATAACACCAAATACCGATAATTTATTGACAATAAATCGTAGATATCATAACGGCTTAAAACTTATTATTAACGGTTTAACAGCTAGTGGTATTCCTTTTTATAAAGAAGTTCATATAGAACTTTCAGATCAGTAATTATGTTAACCTGCTCAAAATCAATATTTTTAACATAATTTTAGTCTTTTTTGAAGTATTATATTACTTTTGGCATCGTAATTGAACCGTACATCCTCTAATCTAAAGCCCTTTATTATGAAAAACATTACTTTATTGTTTCTTGCTGTTTTAATTCTAAACGCATGCAGCGGTACAAAACGCATTGAAAGAAATCTCAGTTCAGGTAATTATGACTTAGCCATTACTAATGCATTAAAAAAATTAGAGGTTAATCGTGAGGCTAAACGTAAAACGGATTACATTATTCTACTACAAGAGGCTTATAAAAAAGTAGTCATAAGAGACACAGAGCGCATCAACTTTTTAAAGAAAGACAACAATCCTGCAAATTTTGAGCAGATTTATGAATTGTATTCAAAATTAAATGCAAGGCAAGAATCTATCAAACCAATTACGCCATTATACCTTAGAAATAAAGAAGTTAAATTAAGCTTTAAGGACTACTCGTCGCAAATTATAAATGCGAAAATAAAGGCTTCAGAATATCTATATAATAATGCGATGCAGTTGCTAAGCTCTAATAATAAGTTAGACTGCCGAAAAGCATTTAATGATTTTGAGTATATAGAACGTATTAATGCAGATTACAAAGATGTGCGTGATCGCATACAAGAAGCTCACGATAAAGGAACTGATTTTGTACTGGTCACAATGAAAAACCAAACACAACAATCCATCCCACAGCGCTTAGAAGATGACTTATTAAATTTTAGCACCTACGGTTTAAACGATTTATGGACGGTATACCACAACAATAAAGACAGTAAAATAAACTACGATTTTGCTATGGATTTTAATTTACGTGACATAGCGATCTCACCAGAGCAAATTAAGGAACGTGAGATCTTTAAAGAAACACAAGTAAATGATGGCTGGAAATATGCCTTGGATACTAATGGAAATGTTTTAAAAGACAGCTTAGGTAATAAAATTAAAATCGACAAATTCAAAACAGTAACTTGCGAATATTATGAAACGCGTCAATTTAAAGTGTCCCGAATATTAGGTAATGTTGAATTTAAAAACAATTCAACTAAGCAATTAATTGAAGCCTTTCCGATAGAAAGCGAATATGTTTTTGAACATTTCTATGCGACCTCAAGAGGAGACAGACGGGCTCTAGACTCGAGTTTACTAGGTTATTTAAATAATCGCAGCGTTCAATTTCCTAGCAACGAACAAATGATTTATGATACCGGTGAAGATTTAAAACTAAGACTGAAAGAAATCATAACAGGCCACAGTTTTAGGCGCTAGTTAAAAAATGCCCAAAGTAATTTGGGCATTTTTTTATCTAAACATACCGTTCCAAATCCAACTCATTTATAGCTCCATGACTAGCATGTGCCACCACTACTCCATTTTTAACAACAATAAGTTGTGGTGATTGATGCATGACCTGAAATTTATAGCCACTTTCGTTAGAAACGTCCCTGTAATTTAATAAATCTAAATAATAGAGGTCTACGTTTAAATCTAAATCATAGGCCGCCTCAAATTGATTCATTACCATCCGGCTAATGCCGCATCGCGTAGAATGTTTAAAAATAAGTTGGGTTCTGCCTTTTGATAATTCTTCTATAGTTTTTAATTGGTCTACCGTTGTTAATTGTTTCCACGGTAGTATTTTTTCCTCTTTTGGCTCTTTGGAACCAAACAATTTTTTAAACATAAATTGATTTATTTGTTAGCCCCATGAAAGCGGGAAATTAATTATATATTCTATTCGTCGTTTCTGTAAAGACTAATAACATATTCGTATCTTATAGTCGCAACTTCTTCTAAACATTACAAACTGACGAAAAGTCACTAATAATTAGTAGTTAAGTGTCATTTTGTCTTGTCGTTCGTATTGGTAAGATAATTGAACTATAGCTTTCAAACAAAGATAATAATAAGTGTCCCTTTAAGCGAACTCTATAACATTAAAAAGAATTCATATCTCGCGCAACAGGATACATAAAATATAAATAAATGAATTTTAATAACTATACAATTAAATCACAGGAAGCCATACAACGCGCACAACAGATTGCGCAAGGCTTTGGGCATCAGCAAATAGAAAATGAGCATCTTTTTAAAGCTATTTTTGAAATTGATGAAAACGTATTACCATTCCTTCTAAAAAAAATGAATGTTAATATTCCGATGCTACAACAAATTTTAGACAAACAAATAGAAAGCTTCCCTAAGGTTTCTGGTGGAGAGATTATGATTTCTCGTGACACAGGAACAACTTTAAACGAAGCCTCCAGTTTTGCTAAAAAGATGGATGATGAATATGTTTCTATTGAACATTTACTATTAGCTATTTTCAAATCTAAAAGTAAAATTGCTCAGGTATTAAAAGACCAAGGTGTCACTGAAAAAGGCTTAAAAGCATCAATAGACGAGTTAAGACAAGGGGATCGTGTAACTTCACAAAGCCAAGAAGAAACGTACAATTCGCTTAATAAATATGCAAAGAATTTAAATCAATTAGCTAAAGATGGCAAGTTAGACCCTGTTATAGGTCGCGATGAGGAAATTAGAAGAATTCTTCAAATTTTATCACGTAGAACAAAAAACAATCCTATTTTGGTAGGAGAACCAGGTACTGGAAAAACAGCTATTGCTGAAGGTTTAGCACATAGAATTGTAGATGGTGATATTCCAGAAAACTTAGTAGATAAACAAATTTTCGCACTCGACATGGGCGCTTTAATTGCAGGCGCAAAATTTAAAGGTGAATTTGAAGAACGCCTAAAAGCAGTCATTAAAGAGGTGACTAATAGTGATGGGGACATCGTACTATTTATTGATGAAATTCACACATTAGTTGGTGCTGGTGGCGGACAAGGCGCCATGGATGCTGCAAATATTTTAAAACCAGCACTAGCCAGAGGAGAATTACGTGCCATTGGAGCAACAACATTAGATGAATACCAAAAATACTTTGAAAAAGATAAAGCTCTTGAGCGTCGTTTTCAAAAAGTAATGGTAAATGAACCAGATACAGAAAGTGCTATTTCTATTCTTCGTGGTATTAAAGAAAAGTATGAAACACACCACAAAGTTCGTATTAAAGACGAAGCAATTATTGGCGCCGTAGAATTATCTCAACGTTATATTACCAATCGTTTTTTACCAGATAAAGCGATTGATTTAATGGATGAAGCTGCTTCTAAATTACGTATGGAAATCAATTCTAAACCAGAAGAGCTTGACGTCTTAGATCGTAAGGTCATGCAGCTTGAAATTGAAATTGAAGCAATCAAGCGTGAAAAAGATGAAACGAAATTAAAAAGCCTTCGTAATGATTTGGCAAATTTAAAAGAAGAGCGAAACGAAATAAATGCGAAATGGAAAAGCGAGAAAGAAGTAGTCGATAACATTCAGAATAAAAAGTCTGCTATTGAGGACTTTAAAATAGAAGCCGAAAAAGCAGAGCGTGATGGTGATTATGGTAAAGTAGCAGAATTACGTTATGGCAAGATTAAAGAAGCCCAAGAAGCATTAGAAAAACTGCAGAAAAACCTACAGGAAAATCAGTCTGAAAGCTCTTTAATTAAAGAAGAAGTAACCTATGAGGACATTGCAGAGGTCGTTGCAAAATGGACCGGCATCCCAGTGACCAAAATGTTACAAAGTGACCGTGAAAAACTTTTAAAATTAGAAGCGCAGCTACACAAGCGTGTTGTTGGGCAAGAAGAAGCTATTGTTGCGGTGAGTGATGCTGTACGGCGTTCTAGAGCCGGTTTACAAAACCCTCAAAAACCCATTGGCACCTTTCTGTTTTTAGGAACTACAGGCGTTGGTAAAACCGAATTAGCGAAAGCATTGGCTGAATATCTTTTTGACGATGAAAGCGCGTTAACCAGAATCGACATGAGTGAATACCAAGAACGTCATGCTGTAAGTAGATTGGTAGGCGCGCCTCCAGGATATGTTGGCTATGAAGAAGGTGGGCAATTAACTGAGGCTGTTAGGAGAAAACCCTATTCAGTAGTCTTATTAGATGAAATTGAAAAAGCACATCCAGATACTTTCAATATCTTATTGCAAGTATTAGATGAAGGCCATTTAACAGATAATAAAGGACGTGTTGCCGATTTTAAAAACACCATCATTATTATGACTTCAAACATGGGGAGTCAAATTATCCAAGAGCGTTTTGACGCCATAAAAGATATTGAAACCGCCATGGAAGCGGCTAAAGTAGATGTTTTAGGACTGTTAAAACAAACGGTGAGACCTGAGTTTTTAAATAGAATAGATGATACTATTTTGTTCACCCCTTTAACAAAGGAAAACATCAAAGAGATTGTTGGCTTGCAGTTAAAAGGTATTACTAAAATGATTGCACAGCAAGGCATCACTTTTGATGCTACTCCAGAAGCCATAAATTATTTGGCAGAAAAAGGATACCATCCAGAATATGGTGCAAGACCTGTAAAAAGAGTGATCCAAAAAGAAGTTTTGAATCAGTTGAGTAAAGAAATTTTATCTGGAAAAGTCAGTACAGATAGTATTATTCTATTGGATGCGTTTGACAACCAATTAGTCTTTAGAAATCAAGGAGATATGGTCACCGAAAAATTAGAAGAATCATAAAGTATTGTTAATTCAAAATAAACCATGAATTGACACGTTTTCATAATTAAGGTTTAGTTAGTTAGTTTGAAAAAGCGACAGTGTAAATGAAATACATGCTGTCGCTTTTTTTTATCTATTTTATTTTCATTATCTTACTAGAACTAAAGCTAGTGACTATGGGCATGTTTCATTATTATAATCTAAAAGTCTCAGAAGTCTTTATTTTTGATGATTTTTTAATCAATCAAATAAAAGAAGGTGCCATCATCAAGTCTCATCACAATGATGAACTAAAGACACTAATCCATAAGCATTTCAACGATCGAAATATCGCATACATTTCAAATAGAGTGATGTCTTATTCTGTTGATCCTATGACTTATAAAGAAACTGAGCAAATACCCAATTTAGTAGCAATGGCTATTATCCCTAAAACGAAAGCGATGCGTAATAGCGCCAAATACGAAAGGCAATTCTATAAAAAGCCATATCAGATTTTCGATAATTTATCAGCTGCCATTATTTGGGTACATAATATTATCGCACTAAAAAATAATGTTGTTGAAAATATTTAATTAAAAACTTAAGCCTTTTCACGATTCTCGATTTACTTTAAATTTTAAATCAGTAATCAATAAAATGCCTTAATTAATGCAAAAACTATTAACTATGGGAATGTTTCATTATTACGATCTCAATCATGCCGAAGTCTTTATTTTTGATGATTTTTTAATCAAACAAATTAAAGAAGGTGTTGTGATTACTCCCGAGCATAATAAAGAATTAAAAACCCTTATTTCAAAACATTTCAAAGATAAAAACATCGCTTACATCTCTAACAGAGTGGCTTCTTATACCGTTGATCCCATGGTGTACAAAGAAGCCGAAAAAATACATAATCTAGTAGCTATGGCCATTATTCCCGCTACAGAAACTATGAGAGCGAATGCAGAATTTGAAAAAAAATTCTACCATAGGCCCTATAACATTTTTGACAATTTAACCGACGCTATAATATGGGTGCATAGCATTATTAATATAGAAAATGAAAAAGATAAAATTTCACTGAATTAATTTAAAATCTGAAGTGTTTTTGTCAGCGTGTTTTATAGTTTTTTTTTAAAAATAATTGCACCTCTATTTTAAGCTTCCAAATAAGCAAAATCGTTACTTGTTATTAACTTAAAGTTCGCATTAAAGGTAACAAACCCATAAGTTTTTAATATCTTTATTCGAGAATTTCTTACAAAAAATCATGAATAAACTGGTATTGTCACTCGTCATTGTATTATCTTTTTCTTGCGGAAAAGCGCAGTCTGAAACTAAGAACAAAAAAGAGAACATAACAAAAACAACTTATTATTTTGTACGTCATGCCGAAAAAAACGTAAAGGGTGGTAACAATCCTAAGTTAACCAAAGAAGGGCACCAACGCTCAAAAAGACTGGCTAATTATTTTAAAAACAAAACGCTGAACGCCGTTTATTCTACTAATTTTAACAGAACACTAAATACCGCAAAACCTACAGCAAATGCTCAAGGCTTAAAAACTATTATCTATGATCCTGCCAAGCTCGATTATGATGCGTTTATAAATGACACCAAAGGTAAAACTGTTTTAGTCGTTGGACATAGTAATACTATCCCTGGCTTTGTAAATAAAGTTATTGGTGAAAATAAATATAAAGAGATCGATGAGCGTATATACAGCAATCTATACATTGTTACTATAAAAAACAATGTAATTGAAGAGGAGTTAATAAGCCAAGATTAATGCGTGACACTTATACGTTCCAATTCTATTTTTGATAACAATTTTAACTGCTTGGCTTCAAAAAGGCTATCCAGACTTTGTAAATTCACCTCTGTATTCAAAGGTTTATAATTGTTGTAATCTACAAAACGAATACTATCTATAAAACGGGCATTATAAGCCGCTCTAAAACGCTTTCCTCCACCATTAACAGCATATTCGTAAGCCAAATAGTCTACGTTAAAAGCATCTGTGCTTATCCAATAAATAAAAACGTCTTCAAAATCTTCTCCCCCACTTTCTTTATCAAAAGTAACTTTTATTTTATAGTATTTTTTATTCAAAACAGAAACAGTATCCAATAGCGTTTTATTTACAGCTTTCCCATTTAAACCGTAAGGAAGGAGCGAAAAATAGTGTACCGAATTTACTGAACTGCTATAGCCCTTGGCAATAGAATCTGAAACTGCAACCTTTTTAGAATTTACATAGCGTTCAAACGTATTATTATTTAAAACATCTCTTATTGTATCTTTTTCATCTAAAAACAACCGGTCTAATTCATAACGCCCAAAGTGTCTATTGGCCTTATATGTTTTATCTCTAAAAGTGAAATTTATTGTTGCATTTTCAATTCTTTCTCCACCAGAAACTAAAATGGCCTGATCAATTATTTCTTCAGCAGTGAGCTGTTTTTCCACACTATTTCTACAAGATATAATCATTATTAAAAACAGGAAGATTAAAGCGTGATTCAATTTCATTCTAATACTTTTAATTTGAAGCGTAAAAATACGGGATTAACAAGGTGTTATTATAAAAATTATTCAAAATTATCTACCTTTGGAACTTATGCAAAAGAAAATTAACATCCTTAACAAGAAAGCAAAGTTCCAATACGAGCTATTAGATAGCTATACCGCTGGAATTGTTTTAACTGGAACCGAAATTAAATCCATTCGATCCAGTAAAGCTTCTATTGCAGAGAGTTTCTGCGAATTTAATGAGAAAGGAGAGCTCTTTGTGATTAATATGACGGTTCAGGAATATTTGTATGGTAATATTTATAATCACGCACCAAAAGCAGAGCGCAAGTTATTACTCAATAAAAAGGAATTAAAAAAGCTAGAGCGCGAAGTGCAAAACACTGGACTTACTATCATCCCAACACGTTTGTTTATTAATGAAAAAGGCTATGCCAAGCTTAATATTGCGTTAGCAAAAGGAAAAAAACTTTACGATAAACGTGAAAGCATAAAAGATAGCGACAGTAAACGTGATTTAGACAGAATTAAGAAAAACTTCTAATGTTCCCTAAAAAGCCCCTACTGTAAAATAAGAACGTCTGCTTCTTTCTTCCATAAGAAAAATAAGGGTTTTACAAATTTTATGATTGTTATAACAATAGCAACCGCCATTTATTTTTATGTTTGATAAATAGCAGGCAACCCTTTAACTATTAAATGCGTCTATTATAATACAACCAATAAACCAACTAATGAAATACGTTTTATCATCAATCACAGTATTCTTTTTTTTCGCTTTTTCTTTTGCACAAATTAATGGAAATGTTAGCTCAACAACTGGAGAAGCCCTACCATTTGTTAGTGTTTATCTAGACAACACCTATATAGGCACAACGACTAATGAAGATGGTAATTACGCTTTAGACATTACTAAAACTGGTGATTACACTGTTGTTTTTCAATACCTGGGCTATAAAACACTCCGAAAAAAAGTAAGTATTGATCGCTTCCCATTTATCTTAAATGCAACCTTAGTTGAAGAGGATATTTCGCTTCAAGAAGTGGTTATTAATTCTGAAGAAAACCCAGCAATACAAATTATAAAAAACACCATTGCTAAGCGTGAGGAACATTTAGAGAAAACTGAAAACTTTCGGGCAAACTTCTACTCGCGTGGCTTAATTAAAATTAAAGATGCACCAGAAAAAATATTGGGCCAAGAGGTTGGCGATTTAGGTGGCGCATTAGACTCTACACGAAGTGGAATCATCTATTTATCTGAAACCATTTCTAAACTTGAACACCAGGCACCAAATCGTTTAAAAGAAAAAATTATAGCCTCTAAAGTAAGTGGTAATGATAATGGGTTTAGCTTTAATAATGCTGGAGATGTTAATTACAACTTCTACGAAAACACTATTGATTTAGAAGGTAAAGCGGTATCACCCATTGCTTCAAATGCCTTTAATTACTACCGTTACAAACTGGATGGTGTTTTTTATGATGATAAAGGCAACCTGATTAATAAAATTGAATTAACACCAAAACGAAAAAATGATGCTGCCTTTAGCGGTTACATTTACATCGTAGAAGACCAATGGAGTTTATATGCTGTCGATGTCAATATTACGGGCTTGCAAGTACAAGTACCGCCGGTAGATTTATTCACAATCAAACAAACCTTTTCGTATTCTGAAACGGATAGTCTTTGGGCAAAAATTTCACAAACTTTAGATTTTAATCTGGCCATTTTTGGCATCAAAGCCAACGGTCGTTTTACGGGGGTGTTTAGTGAGTATGATTTCAACCCACAGTTTGAAGAAAAAAACTTTACCCGAGAAATTTTATCTTTTGAAGAGCTTTCTAATAAAAAAGATTCGATCTACTGGGACACAAAACGACCTGTACCACTAACTAAAGAGGAAGTAACTGATTATGTAAAAAAAGATAGTATTCAATTAGTTAAAAAATCCCAGCCTTATTTGGATTCTGTAGATCGGGCAAATAATAAATTTAAATTTGGTAATATTTTAGGTGGCTATAGTTACCAGAATTCCGCTAAAAACACACAGTTTAATATTAGCTCTCCAATTTCACAACCAAGTTTTAATACGGTACAAGGTTTTAATAGCACCGTTGAACTCAATTACAGAAAACGATATGATGAAAATTACAGCCGTAGTTTTTCAGCAAATACAAACGTAAATTATGGCGAAGCAGACGATAGATTGCGCGTTGACGGTTCATTACGTTATCAATTCAACAATAAAACGAGACCTATTTTAAGTCTTTCTGGTGGAATAAAAACGGAACAATTTAATCCTAGTTTAAGTGATTTACCACTTCTAAACTCCTTTTATTCGTTATTAGCCGAAAAGAATTTCTTAAAAATCTACGACAAATCTTACGCCAAAATAAACTATTCTCAAGAATTATTTAATGGCTTTCACTTGTATTCTAATTTGAGTTATGAGCGTAGAAAAGCGTTATTTAATACTACAGATCAGGCATGGAGTCCGAAAGCAGATCGGCAATATACAAGTAACAATCCTTTAAATCCTGTCGCTTACAATGTAGCGCCTTTTAATACCCATAATATTTTAAAACTAAATGTAGAGTCTCGTATAAATTTTGCTCAAGATTATCTTAGTTATCCTAATGGTAAATTTAACATGCCCAGCAGCAAATACCCAACACTTTATTTAGGGTACGAAAAAGGGTTTGGTGCAACAACCAGTGATTATAACTTCGACTTATTTAAAGTACGTTTATATCAAAGCCTCTCTCTTGGCACTAAAGGCAACTTCAAATATTATACTAAAGCAGGGGTCTTTGCAAATGCAGATAACATTGCTTTTATGGATTTCCATCATTTTAATGGTAATCAAACCAATATAACAACAGATGGTAATTATTTGGGGCGCTTTAAGAACTTGTCTTATTACGGTTTGAGCACCAATAATAATTATGCTGAAGCACATTTAGAACACAGCTTTAATGGCTATATTATGAATAAAATCCCCTTGTTGAACAAGTTAAATTTCAACCTGGTTATTGGTGCCAATGTGGCGGCTACGAAAACGAATAAGCCTTACAATGAGTTCTCGGTTGGAATAGATAATATTGGCTGGGGGAAATTGAGATTTTTAAGAATAGATTATGTGCGCTCTTACCAAAGTGGGTTTTTAAATGATGCGTTTATGTTTGGATTTAGCTTTTAAAGCACGAGCCCTAAAACTAATTCTTATCCTCTAAAAGTGGCACAAAACGAAATTCCCCAAATTCCGTTTTCTCAAACGATTTGGGTCCTTTTCTAACAAAAAGAGTCATTATCTGTAAATCGTCTCCAACAGGAATGACCAAACGACCACCAATGTCTAATTGTGCTAATAAAGGTTTTGGCACAAAAGGTGCACCAGCAGTAACAATAATGCCTTTAAAAGGAGCTTCTTCTTTCAGTCCCTTATAGCCATCACCAAAAATAAGTTTTTTTGCTCTGTACCCTAATTTGGGCAGAAATTGACTTGTTTTTTTAAACAGTTCTTGTTGCCGTTCTATACTATATACTTTAGCACCCAACTCACACAACACTGCAGTTTGATAGCCACTACCCGTACCAATTTCTAAAACTTTATCGCCTTTTTCAACTTGTAATAATTCGCTTTGAAAAGCCACTGTGTAAGGCTGAGAAATGGTTTGATCTGCAGCAATAGGAAATGCCTTATCTTGATACGCATGATCTAAAAAACCAGAATCCATAAACAAGTGCCGTGGAATGTTACCAATAGCTCTAAGTACATTCGCATTGGTAATACCTTTGTTTTTTATTAGGTTTACTAATTGTTGCCGCAAGCCTTTATGCTTAAAAGTGTCTTTCAAAATTCAGGAAGTTTAGTGGGTTAAAAATACTGAAATGCTTTAAAGCTGAAAAGGAATATCTCAGATTTAATTTTTCAACTAGAAACATATAAAAATTCATGTTAATTCATAAAAATCCTATCTTAAATATCTTATTTTTGTTGAAAACGTAATTTAAATGCTAAACGCTGGAGTTTTAGGTGCAGGACACCTTGGGAAAATTCACTTACGACTGCTTAACCAGTCAGAAAAATATAATCTTGTTGGCTTTTATGATGCTGACGATGACAATGGTAAAAAAGTAGAAGCCGAATTTGGTTATAAATACTTCAATTCTATCGAGGCACTCATTGAAGCTGTTGATATGGTTGATATTGTAACACCTACGCTATCTCACTACGATTGTGCTAGACAGGCTATTGCTAAAGGCAAGCATATTTTTATTGAAAAACCTATAACAAACACGGTTGAAGAGGCAGAAACCTTGAGAACTTTAGTTGCCGAATACGGCGTTAAAGGCCAGGTTGGTCATGTGGAACGTTTTAATCCAGCATTTATAGCGGTTAAAGACCAGTTAGACAGCCCAATGTTTATAGAATCGCATCGCCTGGCAGAATTTAATCCACGTGGTACAGACGTTCCTGTGGTTTTAGATTTAATGATTCACGACATCGATATTATATTAAGCGTAGTTAAATCGAAAGTTAAGAGTGTTTCAGCAAGCGGAGTTTCTGTAATTAGTGATGCACCAGATATCGCCAATGCACGTATAGAATTTGTTAATGGCTGTGTTGCCAATTTAACGGCGAGTCGCATTTCTTTGAAAAATATGCGAAAAATACGTTTCTTTCAAAAAGACGCCTACATTTCTGTAGATTTTTTAGAAAAGAAATGTGAAGTGGTAAAAATGAAAGACGCTCCCAAAACCCCTGGAGACTTTGATATGATTCTTCAAAATGCGGAAGGCATTAAAAAACAAATTTATTTCGACAATCCAGAGGTTTCTGATAATAATGCCATTTTAGATGAGCTAGAAACCTTTGCAGATGCTATTAATGCTAATACAAAGCCAGTGGTAACTCTTCATGATGGCACTGAAGCCTTACGTGTGGCGACCATGATAATTGATCAGTTTTAAAATAGCAAGTAGGCTCCAGTTTGCAGTCTTAATTAACGAAATGTAGCTTTCTTTTTTCTGAGAAAATTAGAGACGGAAAGCTTCTATAAAAAATAAACATTAAACAGATTTCCGCTTTCGCGGAACTAAAAATTAGACGCCCACCTTCGTGGGACAGATAAAAAAATAATTTTATGAAAAACGTAGCAGTAATTGGGGCAGGAACAATGGGCAATGGTATCGCTCATACTTTTGCACAATCAGGTTTTAAAGTACAACTTATAGACATTAGCGAGGAGTCGTTAAAAAATGGCATCGCAACTATTTCTAAGAACTTAGATAGAATGGTTTCAAAAGAAAAAATTACTGAAGCTGATAAATCTAAAACTTTAGGTAATATAACCACCTTTACCAGTATAAGTGAAGGTGTAGAATATGCGAGTTTAGTCGTAGAAGCGGCAACAGAAAATTTAGATTTAAAGCTAAAAATTTTCAAGCAATTAGATGACGCATGTCCAGAAGATACCATTTTGGCAACAAACACCTCATCTATTTCAATCACACAAATAGGCGCAGTAACGTCAAGACCAGATAAGGTTATTGGTATGCACTTTATGAATCCTGTACCTATCATGAAATTGGTAGAAATTATTCGTGGTTACAATACAAGCGATGAAGTAACCAATACCATTATGGAACTCTCTAAGACCTTAGGTAAAACGCCTACTGAAGTCAACGATTATCCCGGTTTTGTAGCGAATAGAATTTTAATGCCAATGCTAAACGAATCTATTGAAACCTTATACAATGGCGTTGCTGGGGTTGAAGAAATTGACACCGTAATGAAATTAGGAATGGCGCATCCTATGGGGCCACTACAGCTAGCCGATTTTATTGGACTAGATGTTTGTTTATCTATTTTAAACGTGATGTACGATGGCTTTAAAAACCCTAAATATGCACCATGTCCGTTATTAGTTAATATGGTTCGTGCTGGAAAATTAGGCGTTAAATCTGGTGAAGGTTTTTATAATTATTCTGCAAGTCGGAAAGCAGAGGTTGTTGCTCAGCAGTTTAAATAGTGTAAAATGCTCATTACGTTTTTAATTTCATAATGCATTAAAAACCCGATTTCATATAAAATATTAAGATTTCTAGATTTATGGTTTATAAAAAAGGGCTCACTTTTGCCTTTGAGCCTCAATCTGAAAATCAATTTAAAGCATTAACTAACGAAAGTATTGCAGTAGGAACGCTAATTAATTAGCTGATTTTAAATCCAAAGCAATGCTATTCGCGTTAGTACTGCTAACTGAATACTAAAATATGGCTCAAATAAAACCATTTCGCGCGGTAAAACCAACACGAGACAAAGTAAGTCTGGTTGCTTCCCGCTCCTACCAGAGTTATACGCAAGCGGAACGTGAAGCACGATTAAATTATAATCCGTTTTCCTTTTTGCATATCGTTAATCCCGGTTATAAATATGCTAAAGAGATTTCTGGTGAAGCACGTTACCAACTGGTAAAAAACCGTTATCAGGAATTTAAAGAGGATAGCATTTTTGCTCAAGATGAAAAACCAAGTTTTTATATTTATAAAATTGTAGATCGGGATTATCAAGTCTTTAATGGTATTGTTGCTGCTGCCAGTGTAGAAGATTATGAGAATGACATTATTAAAAAACACGAAGACACGATTTCCAGCCGTGAAATTGTATTTAAAGACTATCTCAAAACGGTTGGTTTTAATGCGGAACCTGTACTACTAACCTATCCTGAAAATGATACGGTTTCAAAAATTCTAAAGGAAACGCAACAACAACGACCAGAATTTGAGTTTACAACCACTTATAGAGACACACACTATTTATGGCCAATTGATAAACCCGATGATATTAAAACGATTACAGAAGCGTTTAGTAAAATGAAAACGCTTTATATTGCAGATGGTCACCACAGGTCTTCATCCTCACAGTTATTATGTGCCGATTTAAGAGCTGAAAACAAAAACCATAAGGGTAGTGAAAGTTATAACTACTTTATGAGTTACCTCATTTGTGAAACAGAGTTACGCATTCATGAGTTTAATCGTTTAGTTAAAGATTTAAATGGGTTAACAAAAGAGGAATTTCTTATTCAGTTAGACACTATGTACCGTATTGAAAATAGAGGAACTATGCCCTACAAGCCAACAAAACCGCATCACTTTAGCATGTATTTAGATGGCGAATTTTATTCGTTGTATTTGCGTAAAACCAATTATGAATTTAAAACCTCTTTAGATGCATTGGACGCGCAACTACTCTATCAAACCATTTTAAACCCAATTCTTGGTATTATAGATCTACGCAATGATACACGAATACACTATCTAAGTGGCAAAAAAGACATCGTTAATTTAAAAAGCGCCATAGATAGTGGTGCCTATAAAGTTGGTTTTGGTATGATTCCTGCAACAATAGACCAAATGAAACAGATTGCAGACGATGGCTTAAAAATGCCACCAAAAAGCACCTATATTGAACCTAAGTTAAGAAGTGGTGTCACTATTTATGAGTTTTAACCCCTCGTATTAAACTTAATTAGCTATGAAAAAAATAATTATATCCTTCTGTACCATTTTTCTAATAGCCTTCGATTGTGTTGCGCTACAAAATGAAGTTCCAAGCATTCAAAACACAATTATTAAAAATGGAGTTGGTCTAGGATCAGTAGTAGCAGTCGTGACCTCCTGGGATAGAAATAAGTCAATTTTACTTGCCATTATCCATGGCCTATTTAGCTGGCTCTATGTTATATATTACGCAATAACCAGAAAAGAAGAAAAGAAATGAGCATAAAAAATAATTTAAATAATATTAAATCCCACCTCCCAGAAAAAGTCGCTCTGGTAGCCGTTTCAAAAACCAAACCTGTAAGTGACTTAATGGAAGCTTACGATGCTGGTCAGCGCATTTTTGGAGAAAACAAGATTCAAGAAATGGCAGAGAAGCACGAAACTATGCCAAAAGATATTGAATGGCACATGATTGGTCATGTACAAACCAACAAGGTAAAATACATGGCGCCTTTTGTGGGTTTAATTCATGGTGTGGAGCGCTTTAAAGTGCTAAAGGAAATTAACAAACAAGCCCTTAAAAATGACAGAACTATAGATTGCCTGCTGCAAATAAAAATTGCTGAAGAAGATTCTAAATTTGGAATGTCACCACAGGAAGCTTCAGATATATTACAATCAAAGGATTTTTCAGCATTAAAAAACATAAAAGTAACGGGGGTTATGGGCATGGCTACTTTTACTGATGATGCGTCTCAAGTAACACAAGAGTTCAAGCGTTTAAAAACAGTTTTTGAAGAATTAAAGCTACTTAACGCTCACAATTGTCAGTTAGAAATCGTTTCAATGGGCATGAGTGGGGATTATAAATTGGCTATCGCTTGTGGGAGTACTATGGTTCGTTTAGGAAGTAGTATCTTTGGCGCTAGATAAGTCAAAACATTAAGTCGCCGTTTACAATCCTTACTCGGCTACAAAAAACTTTAAACGAACAAACTTTTAAACTATATAATTTATTTACGCAATTGTAGACATAGAAACCACAGGTGGTAAGTATAATGAAGAAGGCATCACTGAAATTGCAATCTATAAATATGATGGTCATGAAGTTGTCGATCAATTTATCAGTTTGGTTAATCCGGAACGCGACATTCAACCATTTGTAGTTAACCTGACAGGTATTAATAGCCACATGCTTCGTAATGCGCCTAAATTTTATGAAGTCGCCAAGCGCATCGTAGAGATTACCCAAGACTGTATTTTAGTTGCACATAATGCGCAATTTGACAATCGAATTCTACGTACAGAATTTAAACGCTTGGGTTTTGAATTTGAAAAAGAAACCTTGTGTACCGTTGAACTTTCAAAAGCTTTAATTCCTGATTTACCCTCCTATAGTTTGGGTAAACTAGTGCGGTCACTTGGCATTCCTGTAACCGATAGGCACCGGGCTTCTGGTGATGCTTTAGCAACTGTAAAGCTCTTTAAATTATTACTTTCTAAAGACACCGAAAAAAGTATCGTTCAGCAATCAATACGGAAAATGCCTAAGCTCCAATTAGAGCCAAAATTAATTGATATAATCGCTGAAACACCTTCAATCACTGGGGTATACTATATTCATAATGCCGAAGGAACTATCATCTATATTGGCAAAAGTAAAAATATAAAAAGACGTGTCAACCAGCATTTTACGGGTACAGATCGTAAATCTAAAAAAATTCAGCTTCAAGTAGCCGCTTTAACTTATGAGTCTACGGGAAACGAATTACTAGCCTTATTAAAAGAAAGTGAAGAAATAAAGAAGAACAAACCTTTACTTAACAGGGCTTTACGCAGGTCTGTTTTTACACATGCTTTGTATAGTTTTACCGACCATAAGAATTACGTAAATCTTACCATCGACAAAGCAGATGGAAGAAAACCGAATATTACAACTTTTAGTAACAGACAAAGTGGGCGTCAATTTCTTGAAAAAATAGTAGAAGATTACCAGTTATGTCAAAAATTATCTGGATTGTATAAAACCAAAACGAGCTGCTTTCATTACGATGTAAAAAAGTGTTATGGTGCATGCGTAGAAGAAGAATCCCCTGAGAGCTACAATCAACGTGTTATGCAATTAATAGACAAGTACAGCTATAAAAACCAGAATATGGTTATTATTGATAAGGGACGAGAAGTTGATGAACGAAGTGCCATATTAATACAAAATGGTATTTTTAAAGGCTTTGGTTTTTTTAATTTAAACTATCAACTAAACAACATTGAAATTTTAAAATCTATTATTACTCCAATGGAAAATAATAGAGATGTACAGCATATTATTCAAAGCTATTTGCGTAAAAATAAACGCTTAAAAATCATACAATTATAATGAAAAGATATTTTGCCCTAATCACACTCTTTTTAACCTATATAAGCTTCAGTCAAGACACTTTCAATTCAGAAACCTATACCGTTACAAAAGGCGATTTAGAAACAACACACTTTGAAAAAGACAGCACTGCAAATGCTTTAGTATTATACGAATATGGTGAAAGCCATATCGACGGTGATCGTTTTGATTTAATTTTTAAGAAAAAAGTAAAACTAAAAATTTTAAATAGAAATGGGTTTGACAAAGCTACCATTTCTATTTTTCTCTATAGAAGTGACTCTAAAAGAGAAACCGTTGCCGACATTATAGCCACAACCTACAATACTAAAAATGGAGAGACCACTCAGACTAAATTAACCAAAGACCAAATTTTTGAAGAACGCTATAATGATAATTACACCATCATAAAATTCACAATGCCTAATGTAACTGTCGGTTCGGTTATTACTTATAGCTATAAAGTAGTTTCTCCTTTCATTTACAAATACAAGTCATGGCGTTTTCAGGACAATATTCCAAAGCTATACAGTGAATACAAGACGAGTATCCCGGCCAATTATGAGTATAACATTAAATTAGTTGGTGATTTAAAACTGGTCGTTAACGAAAGTGACATTAAAGAAGATTGTGTAGATGGTGGCAATGGCGCTTATGCAGATTGCCTTTTAGCCAGATATGCGATAAAAGATCTACCCGCTTTTATTGAGGAAGATTATATGACTACCAGAGACAACTACTTATCTCGCATAGAATACGAGCTTAAAATTGTTAAAGGCTTTGATGGCTCTGTAAATAACATTACAAAAACGTGGAAGACAACAGACAAAGAATTAAAAAATGATGATAATATTGGTAAGAAATTAAAAAAAGGGTCACTCGTTAAAAAACTATTGAGCAATGAAATATTGCGTATTAATAATCCTTTAGAAAAAGCAAAAGCCATCTATACTTTTGTCCAGTCTAACTATATCTGGAATGAAGAATTTCAGATTTTTAAAGACATTTCAATTAAGAACCTCATAAAAACAAAAACGGGTAATGTTTCAGAAATTAATTTTCTACTTTATAACTTGCTAAAGGAAAATGATATTGCTGTTACGCCTATATTAATATCTACCCGAGCCAATGGCTTACCCACAAAAATATATCCTGTTATTTCCGACTTTAATTATATTTTAATTCAGGCGACTATAGCTGGTAAAACCTACCAATTAGATGCTGTAGATCCCTACTTAACTTTTGGTCAAGTACCCTTTAGAGCGCTTAATCAATATGGAAGACTTCTTGATTTCGAAGATGGAAGCTATTGGGTAGACATTAAACCAACGACCAAATCCTCTAAGGCCTACCTTGTTGAACTAAATTTAGACAATGAAGGCAAGATATCGGGACATTTGGATTACCAGACCAATGGCTATCATTCTATAGAAAAAAAATCAAGTTATTTTGAGAACCCAATAGAATACAAGAAAAAGTATGAAGCCTCTCACTTAGATCTAAAAATGATAAGTCATGAGGTTACTATAGAAAGTAAAAACACTAACACATTTTTAGAAAAAATTAATTTTGAGAAAGAGACAGAGCTTGTTGGAAACAATTTGTATATCAATCCGTTTTTAGTAACATTTTTTGATAATAATCCACTAAAATTACAAGAACGCACTTACCCTATAGATTTTGGTTACCCAGATACCTATTTATATTCTTACAAATTGAATTTTGATCCAGATGTTTATGAAATTACGGAAGTTCCTACAAGCGCCTCTTACAAATTGCCAGGCGGTACTGGTACATTAATTTTAAATGCGACTAAAAACACAGATCACGCTATGGTTTTTTTAAAATTTAATTTTACAGAAGCCATTTATAACTCGAATTTCTACCCTTACTTGAAAGCGTATTTTAACAAAATTGTTGAAGTCCAGAAAAACGCATTAATTGTATTAAAGAAAAAATAACTAATCTATATTTAGTATTTTTGAAAGAATGAACAACCATAACAAAAGAGACTGGAAATCTAAACTGCATGAAATTATTTATGAAGCAGATACGCCTGCAGGTAAATTATTTGATATTGTACTTTTAGTCTTTATTCTTGCCAGCATCTTATTGGTGATGCTTGAAAGCGTTAGCTGGATTGATGCAAAATACCACTATTGGTTAAATCTTGGTGAATGGATAGTAACCATTTTATTTACTATCGAATATATCGCCCGAATAATCACCGTTAAAAAGCCTTTAAAATACATTTTTAGTTTTTACGGTATTGTCGATTTCTTATCTACAGTTCCAAAATATTTATCGTTAATATTTATGGGAACTCATGCCCTTGTTGCATTGAGAGCCTTGCGTTTACTGCGTATTTTTAGAATTTTAAAGTTGGCGCGTTATTTAGGAGCATCTAACCATTTAACAAGCGCCATTAAAGCCAGTCGTGCAAAAATCTCTGTGTTTTTATTTGCAGTTATTATTGCGGCTATTATTTTTGGAACACTAATGTACTTAATAGAAGGAGAAGAGAATGGGTTTACTAACATTCCTAAAAGCGTCTACTGGTGCATCGTGACATTAACCACTGTGGGTTTTGGAGACATTGCTCCCCAAACGCCTTTAGGTCAATTAATAGCAGCTATAATTATGGTTATGGGTTATGGTATTATTGCGGTGCCAACAGGAATTGTATCGGCTGAATACACCAAAAGCAGTAATGATTCTGCAAAGAAAAAAGAGTCTGAAAAGGCAAAACTTAATACGCAGTCTTGTCAAAATTGTTTGGCTGAAAACCATAAAGACAATGCTGAATATTGCTATAATTGTGGCCACAATCTACACCTTGAATAATTGTCTTTGAATACTGCTAATAAATATCTTATTGCTGTAGTTGGGCCAACCGCTATTGGAAAAACTAATTTGAGTATAAAATTGGCGCAACATTTTAATACGGAAATCCTTTCGGCAGACTCCAGACAGTTTTTTAAAGAAATGCAAATTGGGACCGCTGCTCCAAGTTCAGAAGAATTAGCTCAAGCACAGCATCATTTTATTCAACATAAATCTATTGAGGAGGAATATAACGTTGGCACGTTTGAAAAAGAAGCCGTTCAAAAAATAACAGCATTGCATAAAACCCATAATATTGTTATTATGGTAGGCGGTTCTGGTTTATACGTAGATGCGGTAACAAAAGGTCTTGATTACTTCCCAGAGGTCGACAAAAACATTAGAGAACAGTTAAATCTTCAATTGGAAAATAATGGTTTAGAAGCCCTTCAACTTCAACTAAAACAATTAGATCCTACAACATACAATACCATTGCTTTAGACAATCCACAACGTGTTATTCGGGCTTTAGAGGTTTGCATTGGTAGTCACCTACCTTATTCGTCCTTTTTAAATAAGGACAAAAATAACAGAGCTTTTAAAACACTAACGATTGGCCTAACTGCTGAGCGCTCAATTATTTATGAACGCATTGAAAAACGTGTTGATTTAATGTTAGAATCTGGACAATTAGAAGAGGCAAAATCATTATACAATAGAAAAGAACGCAATGCCTTAAACACTGTGGGTTATAAAGAATTATTCAACTATTTTGATGGTAAATGGACTCTCGATTTTGCGATTTCTGAGATTAAAAAAAATACACGCCGTTTTGCTAAACGTCAGCTCACGTGGTTTAAGCGTAACGAAAACACGTTATGGTTTGATTATGAATCTTCTGACGAAATGATCATAAAAAAAATTCAAGAACATATCGTTTAAGCTACCATTTTACTAAATAAATTCGTTTTTGAATTAAAATTTACAGCTAAACTATCTTATCTTTAAGGTGGTAAAACCAACACGATGAAAGACAAATTACTTTTCCTTTTAAGAAAACTATACAGACTTACAGATAACATTGCATTCTATCCTACTCTATTAGCTATTTTAGGTTTTGTCTTTACCTATATAATGATTTTTCTGGAGGAAAAGGGGGTCTCTAAATATCTTTTAGACACTGTTCCTGCTTTGGTTATTAACAACACAGAAACAGCCCGAATCCTCTTAACAACATTTATTGGAGGTTTAGTCTCAATCATGGTTTTTAGTTTTTCTATGGTAATGATTTTACTTAATCAAGCCTCAAGCAACTTCTCACCACGTTTATTACCCGGTTTAATTAGCAATAGAAGACACCAGATCATTCTGGGTTTCTATATTGCGACTATACTCTACTGTATTTTTATTTTAGTTTATATTGAACCCAACGGAGACAAATATCAATTACCTGGCTTTTCAGTCTTATTTGCCATTTTATTTATGGTGAATTGCCTCGCTGCTTTTATTTATTTTATCCATTCTATTTCTCAGGAAATACAAATTAATAACATTATGGATAAAATTTTTAATATCTCGAAGCGTAGAATGCTATATTTAATTGATAATGAAAAATATAGTGAAGATGATTTCCCTGACACTAAAATTTGGCACCAATACAAATCTGAAAAATCTGGTTATTTACAAAATGTTTCTTTGGGAAATATTGCTAAAATCGCAAAAGACAAAGAAACAAAAATTGATGTCGTTGTTATCAAAGGCCTATTCATTTCTGAACACAATACCCTCTTTAAAAGTGAAAAAGAATTAGACAGTGAAACGATTCAAAAAATAACCGAGCACTTTGATTTTTCTAAGAGCGAACTTATTGCCGACAACTATGTTTTGGCCTTTAAACAGATTACTGAAGTGGCTATTAAAGCCATGTCTCCTGGCATTAACGATCCTGGAACAGCTTTAAATGCGATTGATTATTTATCACAATTGTTTTCCTTACGTATTAAGAAAAACGATAAAAGTCAAGCCTATATAGACGATATTCCTTATGTCTCTGTTGCTACTGTAAATTTTAAAGTTTTAATTTTTCAAGTAATGGCTGAATTAAGAACCTATTGTAAACATGATGTTATTATAGTAGAAAAGCTTTTGATTATGCTATTTCATTTAAAAAGTATAATCAAGGACGACAATAAAAACTATCTGGAGATTGTAGAAGTTGAAATAGAAAGTTTACTTGTAGATGCAGAGCGCGCCATAACCAATACACGTGATATCGAATATATCAAGTCTATTATTTAATGGTTTAGAATAAAAAAACCACTGTAAAACAGTGGCTTTCATATCAATTTAAATCGTGGTTTTTTATTCTGGGTTTACCACTAATCTAAAGCCTTCCCCGTGAATATTAAGTATTTCTACTTTATCATCAACTTTAAGGTACTTTCTCAGTTTAGCAATGTAGACATCCATACTCCTTGACGTAAAGTAATTATCATCTCTCCATATTTTTGTTAATGCTAATTCTCTAGGCATTAAGTCATTTTCATGTAAAGCTAATAAGCGTAATAATTCGTTTTCTTTTGGAGATAACTTTGTTGGTTCACCTCCTTTATAAACTAAAAAACGAAGTTTAGAATTTAAGTCGAAACCGCCTATTTTAAATTCGAATTGCTTACTATCTGCCACAGTTTCTGTAGCTTTACGCTGCATAATCGCTTTGATTTTCATCAATAAAACTTCACTATCAAAAGGTTTATTTAAATAGTCATCTGCTCCTACTTTATAACCTTTTAGCACATCTTCCTTCATGGCTTTCGCCGTTAAGAAAATTATAGGCACATCGGCATTTTTCTCTCTTATTTCTTTTGCTAGCGTAAAACCATCTTTATAGGGCATCATAACATCTAAGATGCATAAGTCGTAATCATCTTTTTTGAACTTCTCGAAGCCTTCCATACCATTCTTAGCATGCACCACTTCATAATCATTCATCATCAAATAATCTTTTAAAACAGTTCCGAAATTTGGATCGTCTTCTACTAATAATATCTTCTTTTGTTGTTCGTCCATAATGTTTATGATATTAATGGAAGTGTTATTGTAAATGTACTTCCCTTGTCTTTTTCACTTTCTACTGATATATGACCATGATGGTCATCTACTATTCTTTTTACATAGGCCAAGCCTAAACCATGCCCTTTTACGTTATGCACATTCCCTGTGTGCTCTCTATAAAATTTTTCAAAAACACGTTTAGAAACTGCTTTACTCATGCCGCTACCTTCATCTTTTATATTTACGATAATATTGTTCCCAACATTTAAGGTTTCAACCGTAATCTTGGGTTGTTCTGGCGAATACTTAATAGCATTATCCAAAATATTTACTAACACATTCGTAAAATGCGTTTCATTAGCTAACACAGAAGACTTTGCGGCTTGTAAATTGGTTTCTATATGTCCTCCCCGGTCTTCAACAATCAACTCTACATGAGAGATAGCATCTTCAACTAAGTCGTGTAAACGCACTCTATCCTTACGAATGTTTAGCTCGTTTCTTTCAAGTTTAGATATTCGTAATACATTTTCTACTTGTGCATGCATACGTTTATTTTCCTCGCGTATCATATTCAAATAGCGCATCACTTTTTCTTTGTCATCAATTATTTTTGGATTTACAATTGAATCTAAAGCGAGATTAATGGTTGCTATTGGTGTTTTAAATTCATGTGTCATATTATTTATGAAATCTGTTTTGATTTCAGAAATTTGACGCTGTTTCATAATTTGTTGCAATGCTGTAACAAAAGCAATAACAATTATTGATGTAAACACAAATGATAAGGTTAACATCCCAAGAACCGAAGACCAAATAAATTGTTTCCTTTCTGGAAAATTAACCATCAACAGATAATTATTTATATCTCTATTACTTTGGAACAAAGGCACGCTAACTGTTAATTTATCTTTTAAATCAAAATCTTCTGTTTTGATTTTTGTTGCCAAATCGTTACTATAAATAGCAAATTCATAATCTACAGTAATATCATCCTGTATTAATTTGAGCTTTAATAACCGATTAATTCTTTCTACACTAACCCTTTTGTGTATCGGGTTTAAGAAAGCATAATTATCGTAATGTGCTTCAAACTGAAGTTCCTCTATACGACCAATGTCTCCTAACTCAACAAGTTGGGTGTCTGATTTCCCATCCAATGAGTTCGATTTATAAACCTTGGCCTCATTTTCCCTAATAATGTTTTTAATGCTTGTGGTATCTAAACCTATGTCAAAGAGCGCTGATGATATTTTATAATTCTCTTCAAAAATACCATTTCTATATGTTGATGTCTGGTTGGTTTCATTATTATACTCTCTAATGTATAAACTAGAAATCGCAGTGGTATCAATCTTAATAACCTTTCCTGACTCTATTTCCCGTTTCAACTTTATAACATGATCCCTAAAATCTTCCTTTTCTATATTCTCCGCAACATAGCTTAAAGTCTTTTTTACGTTAAATGTAAATTGATCTTCTTTGGTACTTATAGAATTTTTAATGTAATAGGCTTGCACAAAAATAATACCTATTAGAGATAAACTCATTAGAATAACCAGTACGAAAAAAACTTTCTTACTCATCGTTCAAAATTAAGATTTTAACATTTAGTAGCGTGAGCATTTAACCTTACATTAACAAAAATGTTAAAATTTAAACGTCAGCAACTTTGTTTAGGAGTAGATTATGGATTTTAAGGACTTGTTTTTTTGTAGAGTCTAGATTGGTGTTCGTAATAACATAATCTGAAAGTCGCACTTTTTCAGCATCTTTCCACTGGTTATTTATAATAGCCTGAACTTTTTCTTTAGTAGAATGATCACGTGCAATTACTCGCGCAATTCTTTCTTCTTCTGGTGCAGTTACAGTAATAATATAGTCATAATTTTTATAGGTGTCATTTTCAAATACTATAGCAACCTCACTAATAATATAGGGACCTTGTTGTTTAGCCTTCCACTTTATAAAGTGCTTTTTTACTTTAGGATGCACAATGGCATTCATTTGTTCAAGCAGATTTTTATTACTAAAAATAGCTTGGGCTAAAAAAGGTCTGTTTAATTCGTTATTTACATACGCTTTTTCCCCAAACAGCTCGATAAGTTTTCTTCTTATTGTTTTAGACGCATTCATCAGCTTTTTAGCTTCTTCATCTGCAATGTAAACGGGTACCCCTAAGGCTGCAAACACGTTGGCAACTGTGGTTTTTCCGCTACCTATTCCTCCTGTAAGTGCGACGGTTATCATTCTATAATTATGAATTCAATTTTTTGTTGATGCAATCGAGTTGTTTTAACATTATCTGGTCTTTTAACCAACTCTGGTTCAAGATATTTACTATCTTCATTTATGGCTTTATAATCGCATACGACTTTAAAATCATTAGCGGAAATAGTATTAAAAGCACTTAAACTAGTATAAAAGGAGACATTCACGCTTTTAGGAAAATAGTTTAATGTCGTGTTTTTTGGCACATTTATAACTTCAACAGGTATATTTAAAGTGCCTTCACTAAACTTCTCTACCACAGCACTAACAGAAACCTCTTTCGTCTTTATTTTAATTTTTGAATTAATAGAGTCTGTTTGTAACCCTACGGTCACATTAAAAGGTTTATTAACATCCTCTAGCTGGAATTCTTTAGTTTCTATGGCTTCTAAATAATACAGTGCAGTGGAGGGGCCAATTATTTTTATCGAGTCTGGCGTTATTTTCAAACCTTCTAAAGTATCATAACCAAAACTAAAATTAATATTAATATTACTTTTTACAGGAATGTATTTTACAGCATTTATGTCAAATGTAAAAAATAAAGTATCTGGTGTTATACTTACAATTTTACTCTCTTTTTTAAACTGCTCTAACACTCCAGCAAATCCTTGAGTTTTAGACCAAATATAACCGGTGTCAATTTTTCGAAGGTCTTTATTAAAATCAATAGCCACTTTAGGTTGCTTAAAGGCATATTTTAGCCATTTAAACCCAGTAGTCGTCAAGGTTAAATTCAAAGAGTTTAATGAATCATTAAGCAGTATGGACTCATCTGGAATATTTTGTAAATCGACTTTAAATTTAGCTGTATTAGTAGAAACTTCTGTAAGTTTAGATAAGATTAAAATACCAAAAGCCAAAATAAAAAACAATGCAAAAACATTTATCTTTCTACTTTTAAAAAGTGATTTTATTTTACTGGAAAGCCTGCTCATTATTTTTCTTTAAAGAATAACTTTGGAAAAGTATTTTCTGGATTTTTATTCAATATATGAATATAAAATGTTGATTTCAAAAATCCGTAGCCATAACCTAAAAATTGAATGGATAAAGCTATTAAAGACTGAAAAGCAACACTAATATTTTTAGTACTTATTAAGGCGAGAATAAAAGTGATACCATAGTACAATGTTATAGCGTAAAATGGCAGCAAATATCCAAAAGCAGCAAATACAATTGAAGCAATTATTGCTAAAATAAATAAAGTAGGAAACCAATACGTTAGCTTTTTAGTCTCTGGATGCCATTTGTTTAAAATAGGTCTTACCATCCCGAACTTATTAACTTGCGTATAAAATTTAGCCCAAGAAATACGGCGTTTATGATAAACATAAGCCGCAGGAAACACTGCTGTTTCAAAGCCTTCTCGCCATAAACGAATGGACAAATCTGGATCTTCGCCTGGATGAATACGACCAAAACCACCAGTCGTAGTAAAAGCTAATTTACTTAGTCCCATATTAAAACTTCGTGGTTGAAATTTGGCAACACTTTTTTTGTTTCCTCGAATACCTCCTGTGGTAATAAACGACGTCATACTAAAGTTTATCGCTTTTTGCAGATTACTAAAAGAGTCGTGCGCTGCATCTGGACCACCAAAGCAATCAACATATTTTTTATTAAGTGCTTTATTAACTTCGTCTAAATAGTTTTCAGGCAAAATACAATCACTATCCAAAATAATAAAGTAATTACCTTTAGCTTGTTGCATCCCATAATTTCTAGAACTTCCCGGGCCAGAATTTGCTTTAAAATAATACGTAATGTTTAATTGAGACTGGTACTGCGCTACAACAGCTTTCGAAGTTATGGTCGAACCATCTTCAACGATAACAATCTCAAAATCTAAAGTCGTTTTTAAATTAGCAAAACTTTCTAAAAGCTCTTTTGTTTCGTTAGGACGATTGAATACAGGAATAATAAAAGAAAAGTGTCTTTGCATAACACAAATGTAATCTAAAACAATAAAAAAAGCCACCCATTTTAGAGTAGCTTTTAGTAGGTGTATTTTTAAATACTTCCTATTATAATTTTACAAAACGTTTTGTAAGTGTTACCGCTTTGTTTGATGACGTTAATCTTACCAAATAAAAACCACTATTCCATTTTGCTATGTTTATTTTAAAAGTTAATGCATTTAATGCTTCTGCGTATATCTTTTTACCTAAAACATCGTACACTTCTAATTGCAAGCCTTCAATTGCTAATGAAGGTAAGCTAATATTCAATTCATTTTTTCCTGGATTCGGGAATATTGAGAATTTTGTGGGCACATCCAATTGAGGTTTACTTGAAGCATCCTCAGCATCAATTGTAATCGTTTGCGCAGACATATCTAATGTTAAAAACACAAATAAAATAAAGAGTAATTTTTTCATCATAATAAGTAGGTTTTCAATAAAAATACGAAAAAAATTTGTGGTGTTGTCTTTTTTAACAGTTTAACATAAAAAAAGCACAAACATTCAAATGAACATTTGTACTTTTTTATATAACTAATAACTAATGCCTTACTTACTCAAATACATCTTACGACGTGAGTATAGATTGTAAAATTCATCGTCTTTTAAATCGTCTATAAATAAAATACTCTCTCCAGTACTTTTCATCTCTGGCCCTAATTGTTTATTCACATTATGAAACTTATCGAATGAGAAAACCGGTTGCTTAATAGCATAGCCCTTAAGTTTAGGTTTAAAATCAAAATCCGTCACTTTCATCTCGCCTAACATAACTTTTGTTGCATAATTTACATAAGGCTCGCCATAAGCTTTAGCAATAAATGGTACCGTACGCGATGCTCTTGGATTCGCTTCTATAATATAAACAATATCATCTTTAATTGCGAATTGTATATTAATTAAACCGACTGTATTTAATGCTAAGGCAATCTTTTTTGTATGGTCTCTTATTTGTTGCATCACCAAATTACCTAGGTTAAAAGGTGGTAATGTTGCATTACTATCTCCAGAGTGAATGCCGCAAGGCTCAATATGCTCCATGATACCAATAATATAAACGTTCTCTCCATCACAAATGGCATCTGCTTCTGCTTCAATAGCGCCATCTAGATAATGATCTAACAATAATTTATTTCCTGGAATACTGCGCAATAAATCGACAACATGTTCTTCTAATTCTTTTTTATTGATGACAATTTTCATGCCCTGTCCACCCAAAACATAAGAGGGCCTAACCAGAATTGGAAAATCTAATTTGTCTGCAACTAATAAAGCTTCTTCAGCTGTTTCTGCAATGTCAAATTCTGGATAAGGGATATTAATATCTTTCAATATGTTCGAAAAACTCCCTCTATCTTCAGCTAAATCTAAAGATTCAAAACTGGTCCCTAGAATCTTAATTCCGTAGCGTGATAGCTTTTCGGCTAACTTAAGGGCGGTTTGTCCACCAAGTTGTACGATGACACCTTCTGGTTTTTCATGCTTGATAATATCGTAAATATGTTCCCAGAATACAGGTTCAAAATACAGCTTATCGGCAGTATCAAAATCGGTAGAAACGGTTTCAGGGTTACAGTTAATCATGATGGTTTCGTAACCACATTCTGCAGCTGCTAAAATACCGTGGACACAACAATAGTCAAACTCAATTCCTTGACCAATTCGGTTTGGACCAGAGCCTAAAACAATAATTTTTTTCTTATCGGTAACGATACTTTCGTTGTCTGCATAGCGCTTACCGTCTGGTGTTTCAACATCATTTTCAAAAGTTGAATAATAGTACGGTGTTTTTGCCTCAAATTCTGCAGCACAAGTATCTACCAGTTTATACACCCGGTTAACACCAAGTTCTTCTCTTTTATTATACACTTGACTTTCTAAACAGCCCAACATGTGTGCTATTTGTCTGTCTCCATACCCTTTTTGCTTAGCTTCCAGCAATAAATCTTTTTGAATGGAATCTATTTTAAAGGTTGAAATTTCTTTTTCTAAAAAATATAACTCTTCATATTGCTTTAAAAACCACATGTCAATTTTCGTGATTTCATGAATACGACTTAATGGAATTCCCATTTGTATAGCATCGTAAATAACAAAAACACGATCCCAGCTCGCATAGGTTAGTTTTTCAATAATCTGATCGTAATTCTTGTAGCCTTTTCCATCTGCACCTAGACCATTACGCTTAATTTCCAACGATTGTGTGGCTTTGTGCAGTGCTTCCTGAAACGAACGCCCAATTCCCATTACTTCACCTACCGATTTCATTTGTAATCCTAAAGTTCTGTCTGATCCTTCAAATTTATCAAAGTTCCAGCGTGGAATTTTAACAATCACATAATCTAAAGTAGGCTCGAATAAAGCTGAAGTCGATTTTGTAATTTGGTTCTGTAATTCATCTAAGTGATACCCTAAGGCCAACTTAGCCGCTATTTTTGCAATAGGATACCCGGTAGCTTTACTTGCTAATGCCGAAGAGCGTGATACACGTGGATTAATTTCAATAGCAATGATATCTTCTTTTTCATCAGGACTTACGGCAAATTGGACGTTACACCCCCCTGCAAAATCACCAATATTACGCATCATGTGTATTGCCATATCACGCATTCTTTGATAGGTTGTATCACTTAATGTCATCGCTGGAGCAACGGTAATAGAGTCTCCTGTATGAATTCCAATGGGATCCATATTTTCTATAGAGCAAATTATTACCACATTATCATTTGAATCTCTAAGTAGCTCTAATTCATATTCTTTCCAGCCTATTAAAGCCTTATCAATCATTACTTCGTGAATAGGAGATATTTCTAATCCACGTGTTAATAATTCATCAAAATCTTTTTCCTTATGCACAAATGAAGCTCCTGCTCCGCCTAAAGTAAACGACGCTCTAATAATTAAAGGAAATCCAAATTCCTGAGCAATCTCTTTACCTTTTAAATAAGAAGTCGCCGTCGCTTGAGGTGCCATTGGAATGCCTATTTCAAGCATCAACTCTCTAAATTTCTCTCTGTCTTCAGTAATATTAATGGCGTCTATATTAACTCCAATAATTTCAACACCAAAGTCTTTCCATATTCCTTTTTCATCTGCTTCAATACAAAGATTTAAAGCAGTCTGCCCTCCCATTGTTGGCAAAACGGCATCAATTTGTGGATGCTCCTTTAAAATTTTAATAATAGACTTTGTGTTAAGTGGCAACAAATACACATGATCTGCCATTGAAGGATCTGTCATGATTGTTGCTGGATTAGAATTGATTAAAATCGTTTCAATTCCATCTTCTCTTAAGGATCTTAGAGCTTGTGTACCCGAATAATCGAATTCGCAGGCTTGCCCAATAATAATAGGGCCTGACCCAATAATAAGAATCGATTTTAATTTAGGATTTTTTGGCATTTTTCTTTGTTTTTTTCGGTTATCAAAAATAGTCAATCTTGGATACAAAAAAAGGCGTTACACCTAAGTAACGCCTTTAAAATATTAACAATTGTTAATCATTATTTTTTATGTCTAGTTTCTGTTGAAACAGATAATTTCTTTCTTCCTTTTGCTCTTCTACGCGCTAATACTTTTCTACCATTAGCAGAAGCCATTCTTTCTCTAAAACCATGTTTATTTCTTCTCTTTCTTTTTGATGGCTGAAACGTTCTTTTTGGCATTGTCTTATGTTTTTAAAATCTGAATTGTAAATCTATCTATATTTTAGTCTTAAGTATACTCCCTAAAACTGAGCGCAAATATACAACGACTTTTTTATTTCACAAACCTTATTTTAAAAATATTTGGTTTTGATTCGTTTCCTACTTAAAACTGTCGCTTTTAACTATAAAATATGGTTAAATCAAACTACAAAACCTGATGTTGACAATTGCTATTTCAGAAAAAATGAGTTTCTTTGCACTCTAAAATAACTGATTAAACGCTAATTTACTACTTAGTGTTTTCAATAATTAATAAAAACGTCTTAAAATGTATAATAAAGTATTTAAATTAATAATCGCTGGCTTAATTATAGCGCTTGCCGTTTGGCAATTTACCGAGGGCAATATAGGTAATGGCATCATGTTCATTTTCTTGTCATTAATCTTTGTGTTTCTATACTTTAAAAATGAATTTATTTTACTCGCTTTTTTAAGATTGAGAAAGCAAGATTTTCCAGGTGCACAAAAATGGTTGAATAAAATTAAAAGCCCAGAAACGGCATTGGTAACCAAGCAACAAGGTTACTATAATTATTTACAAGGGATTATGGTCTCTCAAAGCGATATGAATGCTGCAGAAAAATTCTTTAAAAAAGCAGTTTCACTTGGTTTAAACATGGATCAGGATATGGCCATGGCAAAACTTAATTTAGCAGGTATTGCTTTTTCTAAGCGCAGAAAGCAGGAAGCGACGATACTTATTAAAGATGCCGAAAAATTAGACAAACAAGGCATGCTGAAAGAGCAAATTAAAGAAATGAAAGCAAACATGAAACGCGCGCAAATGCCTAACCAACATTACGGTCAAGGAGGCTCTATGCGTGCGCAACGCCGTGGTGCTCGTAAGTAAGCAAAATCACAGAAATTATCATCAAATTTTAAAAGCCCATTATTGTGGGCTTTTTTATTTTATAGAACTGTTTAAATTTGACCTTAACTGATGCTGATTTTATTTTTAACTATCTCATTATTTACCTGAAGTAAGAAACAAAAATAAAGAGTAATGTTTATTTACCAAAAAACACCTTTACTGCTATCCCAGCCAGCAGCACACTAAAATTTTTTTTAAGAGTGTTTCTTTTATAGAAACAGCAATCTCAATCCCTAAGTAATCCCCTAGCCTATCACAAAACTGGCTACTATAACTAGTGCACACTTAAAATGGATAGGATGCTAAACTGGTACCTTGTGACTGACGCTGTGAATAACCCAATAATTATTAGTAGGAATGCCATCTATAAATCCATTTTTATTTTCATTTAATTATAATAAAGGCGCCCATAATTTAGCATAAGCTTCTTTCATTTTATCTACTTGTGAACGATTCTGCCAAGTGTCAGGATCCATTAAAGTAGCATTTTCAAGATCTTCAAGATACATCGCTTTTAGATCTTTACTCACTTTAGTGTTATAAATAACCGCGTTAATTTCGAAGTTAATGTTAAAGCTTCTATAGTCTAGGTTAGAAGTACCGATCGTTGAAAACACATCATCAACAACCATGGTCTTTGCGTGAATAAAGCCCTTGGTATAGCGATACACTTTTATGTTAGCGTTAAATAAGCGTTGTAAATAAGAATTGGTTGCGTATTTAGCCATCCAGGAATCACTAATGTCTGGAATAAGCACACGCACATCCAGTCCGCTTTTAGAGGCGATTTGCAATGCCATTATCATTTCATCGTTTGGAATAAAATAAGGTGTTGTGATGTAGATATAATCATCTGCTGTGGTAATTGCAGAAAACATAATGTCCATTATATTTGCCCAATCAGTATCTGGACCACTGGCTGCTATTTGTACAGCAACATTCCCTTTACAGGGTTTATTTGGAAAATATGTTTTAGAAATTTTTGTTTTTGAGTCTGAAACAAAATTCCAATTCATTAAAAACTGAACTTGCAACGTAATAACTGCTTCACCCTCAAGACGAATATGTGTATCTCGCCAATAATCTTTTTTATTTGGCTTATTGACGTAATTATCAGAAACATTAATACCTCCAACATACCCAACAGTACCATCTATTACGACTATTTTTCTATGGTCACGGTAATTCATCTTACCCGTAAACTTTGGAAACAACACTGGCATAAATGAATTAAACTGGACACCACTATCTTTAAGCTTTCGCTTCATTCCACCAGAAATACTAGTACCAACATCATCTACACTTAAACGTACTTCAAGTCCTTCTTTAGCTTTGTCACAGAGTATATTTAATAATTCGCTACCAATATCATCATCTTTTATAATGTAGTATTCTATATGTATGTGTTTTTCTGCTGCTCTTAAATCTTCAAACAAGCGTTTGAATTTTACCTCGCCATTTTTTAGAATCTCAACATAGTTACATTTTGTTAGTGGCGATTTATCATTCTTCTGAAGTAATTTTACAAGTCTTATTTTATCCAGTAAAAAATCATCTTCTAATTCTTGTAATTCTGTTTCGTCCAGCTCAAGTTCATCATTTAGAGATTTAATAATCTTTTCATTTAAGACGCTTTTTCTATTAAATATTTTATTCTTTCGATATTCTTGTCCAAATAAATAATAAACTAATAATCCTAAAAAAGGAAAAAACACCAAAACAATAATATAGGTTAATGTTTTAGTAGGATTAGAATTTCGAAATAAAATCGTAATAACTGCCGAGATAGACAGCAAATAATTGATTATTAAGGCCGCATAAAACCAATGTTCTTGTATAAAATCTAGCATTAATCTTGAGAAGGATAGTGTCCTTTTATAGGAATATCAATATAATACTTCTTTCTAGATTGATTATTCAACGCGTTTTCTCGCAACCATGGATTATGAATTTTTAAAATTTTATAATTAATCCCTAAGTCTTTTGCAAATTGTGCAAAATCAGAAACTACGGTATCAACAGGTACTTTGTAGGTTGGTATTATTGAATATAAATCTTTCTCGCTATAGTTAAACCCATATTTACTAGGGTGCGTTAAAATCTCTTTTAAAGCAACAATTCTAAATACATAGCGACCGGTTTCCTCTCCTAGTAGCAAATCGTAATACCCTGTTACTTTTTGAGCTTCCAATCGTCTTGAAATACCATAATTACCAGCGTTATAGGCAGCAGCAGCTAGGGTCCATGAGCCTAATTCTTCTTTAGATTTTTTAAGGTATTTACAGGCCACTTCTGTAGCCATTTCTAAATGATAACGTTCATCTACATTATCATTGACTTCTAAGCCATTTTCTTGCCCTGTAGCCTTCATAATCTGCCAAAAACCACTTGCGCCTGCAGGAGATTTCGCATTTGTGAGTCCGCTTTCAATGACCGCTAAATACTTAAAATCATCTGGGATGCCGTGTTTTGCTAAAATAGGTTCAATAATTGGAAAATACTTTTGAGCACGTTTAAACATTAATAAACCATTAGATTGCCAATACGTATTTACTAACAATTCCTTATCCATACGTTCTAAAATATCTGGATTTTTTAAGGGCACAGGTTCACCTGCAAAATTCAAATAATCTGGTACTTCAAGTGCATAAACATTATAACCGTTCTCTTTTGTCTTTTCTGAATTTTCGTTTATTTTATTTTTTGTTGGCGTTTGTTGAAACGCATTTATGAATAAGACCGCCAAGCAAAGCAAGCCAATGAACATCAATCCTTTCTTTAAAATTTTCATCATCCTCTAGTTTTGTATAAAATTAGAAATAATTTACTGAAAGTCAATAAATTTAATCTAAAATTAATTGTGGTAAATTCTTATTAAACCATTTAAATCTGTCTATTATCATAATGTGTGTTCCACCTTTAATTGTGATGCAATCTCCTAAGCAGTGATGCGGAAACACTAAATCTTTTTCACCATGAATATGAATAGCTTCAGGTATTATTTCGGTTTGATTCCAATTAACGACTTGCTCAATAGACCAATCTAAATAATATTTATCATTAACCGAAAGAAACTTTTTATATAACTCAATGCGCTTCTTTATTGTCACTCCAAAAGCGAATTTTGCTAACAAATCCAGATTACTTGCTAATTGTGTTGGCAGTAATTTATAGGCTTTAGTAGCTTTTAAAATTTTAAAACGCTTTGGCAATTCATATTTTGTTTTTACACTTGAAACAACAATAAGTTTACGTAATTTAATATGCTTACTCATTTCCTGAACGAGTATCCCGCCAAAAGAAACCCCTAATAAAACAACCTGTTCATGTTTAATGTATTTTGTCATTCTCAAGGCGTAATCACCTAAGGATTCGTTCTTTATAGGTATTTCCCAGTGTAATTTATGCAGCTGGAACTGATTTTTTGGTAAGGAAATATTATCGAAAATAGAAGGGTTAGCGGCCATACCCGGCATTAAATAAACGTGTATTATCTCTTGATTCATAAGTATTTAACAGAGTTTTTAAAGTTCTAACTAATAATTTTTCGTACTTTTACAAAGTGTAAAGCTATAAAATAGTTGGCATTATCTTTGAATGCCAATAACAAATAAAAATAAATGATATGATTGATGCAGCAGAATTAGTTGACAATGAGTTTTTACGTCAATTTGAATTAAAAACCGAAGATCATTTCGCTAAAATTGAATACTCTCTTCAAGAGCGAAAAATCTTCTTAACAAAACTTATCATCCCTGAAGGTATTGAAGACGAAAATTTCACAGCAGAATTCCTTAAATTAGTTTTAGAACATATTAAAGAAGGAGAAACCTTAAGTGTTGTGCCTACTAGTCCAGAAATTGCTAAATTTATTAGACGCAATAGGCAATACAAAAGCTTATTGCCTGTTGGTTTAAGAATTTAAGTTTAAAAGAAAACCAAACTGAATACTTTTGTATTCAGTTTTTTATGCGATTACTTTTGTAAAGTTAAAACGCACAATACCATCATCATCAATCTTAGTTAATTCGACTTCTTGAAGTGTATTTACTAATTCTGGGTTCCATGGGGTTTTAACTTTGACATAGTTTTCTGTAAAACCATGAATATAGCCTTCTTTATTATCTGCTTCAAAAAGTACTGTTCTCGAACTTCCTATTTGATTCTCATAAAAGGCACGACGCTTTTTCGCGCTCAACCCTCGTAACATTTTACTCCGCTTCGCTCTAATTTTTTTAGGAACGACATGCTCCATTTCTGCCGCTGCTGTATTTTCTCTTTCAGAATAAGTAAACACATGCAAATATGAAATATCCAAGTCGTTTAAAAAATTGTAAGTCCTCAAAAACTCGTCCTCTGTTTCTCCTGGAAAACCTACAATTACATCCACACCAATACAGGCATGTGGCATAACTTCTTTAATTTTATTAACACGATCCACATACAATTCGCTCATATAACGACGACGCATCAATTTCAAAATAGCATTACTCCCACTTTGGAGTGGAATATGAAAATGTGGTACAAAGGTTCTACTTTTTGCAACAAAAGTGATGGTTTCATTCTTTAGTAAATTGGGTTCTATCGAAGAAATACGTAACCGTTCAATACCTTCAACTTCATCTAAGGCCTGTACCAATTCATAAAAAGTATGCTCATGTTTTTTGTTACCAAATTCACCTTTACCATAATCACCAATATTAACCCCCGTTAATACAATTTCTTTAATTCCTTTTTCTGAAATTTCCTTGGCATTTTGCAATACATTTTCTAACGCATCACTTCTTGAAATACCGCGCGCTAATGGAATGGTACAATAGGTACACTTGTAATCGCAACCATCTTGTACTTTTAAAAAGGCACGTGTTCTATCGCCTATAGAATAACTTCCAACATAAAAATCGGCATCATCAATATCACAGGAATGTACTTCACCAAAATCGTTTTTGGATAAATCGTTCAGGTAGCTCGTAAGTTTAAATTTTTCAGTTGCTCCAAGCACCAGGTCTACACCACTAACATCTGCCAACTCTTGTGGTTTTAATTGCGCATAGCAGCCTACTGCAGCGACAAAGGCTTCTGGGTTAGCTTTTTGGGCGTGCTTTACTATAGTTTTAAAACGCTTATCGGCATTTTCTGTTACAGAACAGGTATTAATAACATAAATATCTGCAGGTTCAGAAAAATCTACACGATCAAAACCTTCGGCTGTAAAACTTCTGGCAATCGTTGAAGTTTCAGAAAAATTAAGTTTACATCCCAGCGTGTAAAAGGCGACTTTTTTATTCATTTTATAGTTTTATCATTTCCCTATAGGCAGAAATCTCTTTATATTTACCGTAATATAATTTTCTTACGGAAGGGCAAATTTACAACTTAATTATAAAATGGTGAAATTGAATTACAACGAACGCAAACACCTAAAACACTGTTTTTCAACAGTTTGTTGTTTCCTTTTTCTTTTTTCTTGTGGAAGCGATAACAATTCAATTAAAGATAACCACGTTTTTAGATATAACGAACACAAAAATATTGGCTCTTTAGATCCTGCTTTCGCAAAGGACAATGCAGATATTTGGGCCGTTAATCAGCTATTCAATGGCTTAGTGCAAATGGATGAAGCGCTAGACGTCCAGCCTTGTATAGCAAAAGACTGGTCTATATCTGAAGACGGACTCACCTACTCTTTCACCCTTAGAGATGACGTGTTTTTTCATAAGCATTCATTATTTGGAAAAGATTCTACACGCACAGTAAAAGCTTCAGATTTCGACTATAGTTTGAATCGGTTAATCGATAAACAGGTGGCTTCTCCTGGCCGTTGGGTAATGGATCGGGTTGAAGGTTTTTCAGCAGAAAATGATTCGGTTTTCAATATAAAATTAAGACAACCCTTTCCTGCTTTTCTAGGGCTTCTAACTATGAAATACTGCTCAGTAGTACCTCAAGAAATTGTTGAACACTACGGAAGTGATTTTAGATCGCAGGTTATTGGTACTGGCCCTTTTAAATTAAAACGATGGGAAGAAAACATTAAATTGGTGCTTCGAAAAAACCATAATTATTTCGAAACTGATGCTAACGGAACAGCCTTACCTTATTTAGAAGCTGTTGCGATTACTTTTTTACCAGATAAACAAAGCGAATTTTTACAGTTTATACAAGGCAACTTAGATTTTTTAAACTCTTTGGACGCCTCCTATCAGGATGATATTTTAACAACACAGGGTGTGTTACGTGCCAAATACACCAAAGCGATTAACATGATTCGTGGACCATATTTAAATACAGAATACCTTGCTTTTTTTATGGATGCTGAAGCCAGTGAAATTCAATCTAAATTACTGAGACAAGCTGTAAATTATGGATTCGACAGACAAAAAATGATGACCTATTTAAGAAACGGTATTGGCAGTCCAGCGACAGGCGGCTTTATTCCTAAGGGGTTACCAGGTTATAATGCTTCTATTGGTTTTGATTATGACCCTGAAAAAGCAAAAGCCTTAATTGCACAATACAAAGCGGAATCTGGAAACACAACTCCAGAACTAACGATAACAACGACTAGCAATTATCTTAATTTTTGTGAATACATTCAACGTGAACTTCAAAAAAAAGGTTTAACAGTGACCGTAGATGTTATCCCTCCTTCTACGCTTAAAAGTGCTAAAGCCAATGGGAAATTAGATTTGTTTAGAGCCAGTTGGGTCGCAGACTATCCCGATGCCCAAAATTATTTGTCGCTATATTATAGTGAGAATTTTGCTCCAAACGGACCAAACTACACACACTTTAAAAATGAATTATACGACGCATTATACAAACAATCCTTTACAGAAACGAATACAAAAAAAAGAGTACTACTCTATACAAAAATGGATAGTTTGGTTATGAGCGAAACCCCTATCATACCTTTATATTACGATGAAGTGGTCAGGTTTACACGAAAAGGGGTGTCAGGCTTAGGCAATAACGCTATCAATTTATTAGAATTAAAGCATGTTAAGAAGTTATAATCTTTCTTTTTACTTTTACCTCTTCCACAAGACCATGAATAACAAAATACTGTGATATTCCATAAAATAACATTATTAAGGTGTTGTGATACGTAAAATTCGGATTGTAAAAAGACTTTAGCAAAACGATAGTCTCTGAAAAAATTGCCATAACCACACCTATTAAAACTAAAACAAAACTTCTATAGATTACTTCGTCTTTTCTAAGAAATGCAAACAACACCACAATTAAACTAGCAAACAAATAGATTAAAATCGGCGTAAAAAAAGCTCCTATACTATTCATTACAAGCAACATTATGCCAATCATATATATAAAACAAATACTGAATAAGGGTATAAGCGTGACTATTCTAAAATCTCGTTGATTAGAAAAACGAAAAGCATAAAACATCTTTCCAACTATAAATAGTGCCATGGCTGTGATGTATAATGTTGTTATTTCGTAAGTAATGAATAAGACATCTCCAATAAGAAAACATAACAAAGCGCTATACAAGTAACGCTTACGCCATTTAGAAGTTTCATTATTATTTAAAGTATAATAAATAAGCAACAAACCTACTACCAAAGGTTTTGACAAATACCTAAATGGCACTGCTTCTAAATACAGTTTCACAACAATATCAATAAATAGAATTGAAAAATATAATATCGCGAAGTTTATTTTGTTTTTAAATAAGGCTAGTATCATACATAGGTAGGAAAGCATTGCTGATTTATAGAACTAAATGACATAATTGTAAGTTTTTGAGTATTTTTTAATTCTTATAATCTCTCAAAAATAATTGGCGCTAACAAAGTGTTTTCAAGCACTGCGTCGCTGTTATTAACACCCGCTTTTACTTATTTTTCAACAACAATACCGCCGCTAATGAATACAGTTTTTAGATAGATTTGGATACTGTAAATTACAATACAAATTTGTTTTTTTAATTTCTTTAAGGTTACAACTATTCTCTTCTGTAACGTTTAGTCGCTTCAAAAACGAACTCTAAAATAGCTTTGTCTTGAGCAGAAAACACCATATTTCGTCTCGACATCACGACTTCGACTACTTCAAAAGCTTTTTTTGTAAGGTAGGTCGTAAAACCAGAGCTCCCGCCCCAACTGTAACTTGGTACAAAATTTCGTGGAAAACCACTACCAAAAATATTAGCCATCACACCAACAACAGTTCCTGTATTAAACATGGTATTAATACCACATTTACTGTGATCCCCCATCATTAAGCCACAAAACTGCAAACCTGTTTTTGCAAAACCTTCGGTTTCATAATCCCAAAGCCTTACTTCGGCATAATTATTTTTCAAATTTGAATTATTAGTATCTGCCCCTAAATTACACCATTCACCTATAACCGAATTTCCTAGAAATCCATCGTGCCCTTTATTAGAGTAACCAAAAATAACCGAGTTATTAACCTCTCCGCCCACTTTACTATGTGGACCAACCGTTGTTGGTCCGTAAATTTTTGAAGCCAACTTAACAGTGGCATGTTCACATAATGCAAAAGGACCGCGAATGACGCTTCCTTCCATTATTTCAGCATCAGCACCAATGTAAATAGGACCTGAACTAGCATTAAGGGTTACAAATTCCAACGTTGCGCCTGCTTCTAAAAAAATATTTTCTCCTGCTATAATATTATTTGATTTTGGAATGGGCTGCGACGTTCTTTCTTTAGTTAACAACTCAAAATCATGAGTTATTGCTTCTCCATTTTTTGCAAATATATCCCAGGTATGTTCAATAGTTAATAAATCCTGTTCAAATTCAATAGCCTCATAGGTTGACAAATCAATCTCTTCTTGTGATTCTTTAGTATAAAAAGCAATAACCTCTTCCGCTTTAAAAATAGCCTGATTCTCTTTTAAATCTTGAATTTTAGACACTAGGAGTTCCGAAGGACAAAACGAAGCGTTAATCATAACGTTCTCCTCTAACTCTACCATTGGCCATTTGTCTGCTAAATAATCTTCTGTAACCGTAGTTGTTGTAGCCTGCAAAAAACGCTCCCATTTTTCCCGAATGGTTAAAATACCTACGCGTATATCTGCTACTGGTCTTGTATAGGTGAACGGTAGTAATTGGTTTCGTGATGGCCCATCGAAGAGAATATAATTCATACTTAATTTAAAGTTTAAGATTCAAAATTTTTACGCAAACTTTGTCTTTTCAAAAGTAACTTAATTACTGAAAATAAAAAAGCCTTTCAGAAGAACTGAAAGGCTTAAAATATAATGTAACGCTAAATTATTTTTTGAATTTCGCGTATTTGTTTTTGAATTTATCAATACGTCCAGCAGTATCAATTAATTTAGATTTACCTGTGTAAAACGGGTGAGATGTTCTTGAAATTTCCATTTTTACTAATGGATACTCTACACCTTCAACTTCTAAAGTTTCGTTTGTATTGGCAGTAGATTTTGTTAAAAAAACGTCTTCATTAGACATGTCTTTAAATGCTACTACTCTATAATTTTCTGGATGTATATCTTTTTTCATCGCTAAATGCTTTAATTGTATTCTGTTTTTCGAGGTGCAAATTTAAGTAAATTTTATAAATCAACAATACTTTTTTAATAATTTTTACAGACTCTTTTTAGATTCCTTGTTTTTTGCCTCTCATTTTAGAGGATTCAGGCCCTACTTTTAAGTAAGATTTCTACTTTCGTCGGAATAACATGTAACGTTTTACTATATTTGAATACTAACCTTTTATAATTAACAAATAAACCAAAAAAACAACTAAACAAAAAAAGTATGGAAACTTCAATTAAATCAAATGCTTTAAATTACGGTCTTTATTTAGGTATTTTATTGGCATTAGTCACAATATCTGGCTATGCTTTAAATCTCGAACTGCTAACCAAATGGTGGCTAGGTCTTATTATGTTTGTGGTTATTGTAGTGTTTGGCATTATCTCTACTGTTAAATCTAAAAGGCTTTTAAATGGCATCATTACTTTTAAAGAGGCCTTTAGTTCATATTTTATTACGGTTGCCATTGGAATTATTATTAGCATGATTATTAGTATTATTATTTTTAACTTTATAGATCCTGAGGCTGCAATCGTGTTAAAAGAAAAAACGATTGAGGCATCCATTCAAATGATGCGCAATTTTAATGCTCCTGAAGAAGCCGTTGCAAATGCATTGGAACAAATGGAAGCACAAAAAAATCAGTTTTCTATAGGACCACAACTCCAATCTAATGCCATATTTCTTATTATACAGGCAGTTATTGGACTTATCGTAGCTTTAATTATGAAAAGAAACCCAGAAAACGTAGAATAGTTTTATATTTGAAATCTATTTTCAAACAGATCTATGGACATATCAGTAGTCATACCACTACTTAACGAACAAGAATCACTCACAGAATTACACGATTGGATTGCAAACGTTATGCAATCCAATCGTTTTTCTTATGAAATTATCTTTATTGATGATGGCTCTACCGATGCCTCATGGAAAACTATTGAAACCTTAGCACAAAAAGATATTAATGTAAAAGGCATTCGTTTACTAAAGAATTTTGGAAAATCACAAGCCTTGCACGCCGGTTTTGCTAAAGCTCAAGGTGATGTGGTAATCACCATGGATGGTGATCTACAAGATAATCCTGAGGAAATACCATCGCTTTATAATAAAATCATCACCGAGCACTTCGATTTGGTCTCTGGCTGGAAGAAGAAACGCTACGATAATAAGTTCACGAAAAACCTCCCCTCTAAACTCTTTAATTGGGCGGCTCGTAAAACCTCTGGTGTAAAGCTTAATGATTTTAATTGCGGACTCAAAGCCTACAGAAATAATGTCGTAAAAAACATTGATGTCAATGGTGAAATGCACCGTTATATTCCTGTACTGGCAAAAAATGCTGGTTTTATAAATATTGGCGAACAAGTTGTACAGCATCAGGCCAGAAAATATGGTGAGACTAAATTTGGAATGGAACGTTTTATAAACGGCTTTTTAGATCTTATTACCATTTGGTTTATTTCGCGATTTGGTAAACGGCCCATGCACTTATTTGGTGCCTTAGGAGTAATCATGTTTGCTATCGGTTTTGCGTTTTCTACTTACTTAGGTATAAACAAAGCCTTCTTTCATCAATCGGGACGCTTGATAACCCAAAGACCTCAATTTTATATTGCATTAACGACTATGATTATTGGATCACAGTTTTTTGTCGCTGGTTTTTTAGGTGAAATTATTCTACGCAGCAGACAAGATAAAAAACGGTATTTGGTTAAAGACGAGTTAAACTTTTAATCAAATTAACACAGTCATAATCCTCACTTTTTATTATTACGTAAATTTGCACTTTATAGATTAGCTTATGATACAAATTGAACCAAAACTATTAGAACGCGTAAACTCGTGGTTAACCCCTGGGTTTGATAAAAATACTCAAGATCACATAAAAGCGTTAATAGGCAGCAATCCAGACACCTTAAAGGAAAGTTTCTATAAAGATCTCGAATTTGGGACAGGCGGTATGCGTGGGATTATGGGTATTGGTACCAATAGGATTAATAAATATACCTTAGGAAAAAACACACAAGGTATAAGCAATTACATGCATCAGGTATTTCCCAATCAAACGCTGAAAGTGGCCATAGCTTTCGATTGCAGACATAATAGTAAATCTTTAGCAAAAGTCGTTGCAGATGTATTCTCTGCTAATAATATAGAGGTCTATCTTTTTGTAGACCTACGACCTACTCCAGAATTATCATTTGCTTTAAAATATTTAGATTGTCATTGCGGTATTGTTCTAACAGCTTCTCACAATCCACCAGAATATAATGGGTATAAAGTATATTGGCAAGATGGTGGTCAACTTGTTCCGCCTCAAGACACTGAAATTATTACTCTAATTAATGCTTTAGATTATTCTGAAATTAAATTCAATGCCAATGAAAATCTAATCCACTTAATAGGAAAAGAAATAGATACTGCTTTCATTGAGGCTTCTGTAAAAAATGGAAGTTTTAACACCTCTCCCGAAGCAAGAAAAGATTTAAATGTAGTTTTTACTTCTCTACACGGCACGGCTATCACCACCATCCCTGAAACGCTAAAACGTGCGGGATATAGTAACGTTAATATTGTTGAAGAGCAACGGCTTCCTGATGGCGATTTTCCTACAGTAAAATCACCTAACCCTGAAGAACCTGAAGCACTTAAAATGGCTATCGCTTTAGCCAATAAAGTAGATGGGGATATTGTTATAGGCACAGATCCTGACAGTGATCGTTTAGGAGTAGCCGTAAGAAATCTGGACAATGAACTGATTATTTTAAACGGAAATCAAACCATGTTATTAATGACTGATTTTCTTTTAAAACAATGGAAAGACAAAGGAAAAATTAAAGACAACGAATTTATAGCTTCTACAATAGTTTCTACCCCTATGATGAGCGTTTTAGCTAAAGCCTATAACGTAGAATGTAAAATAGGACTCACTGGTTTTAAGTGGATTGCTAAAATGATAAAAGATTTTCCAAACCAAAATTTCATTGGTGGTGGTGAAGAAAGTTTTGGCTATATGGTTGGTGATTTTGTACGTGATAAAGATGCGAATACCGCCACATTATTAGCATGCGAAATCGCAGCACAAGCAAAAGCAAAGGGCAGCTCGATGTATAAAGAACTTATAGCTCTATATGTAAAACATGGTCTCTATAAAGAACGCTTGGTTTCTATAACTAAAAAAGGGATTGAAGGCGCTCAGGAAATTAAACAAATGATGGTAGACGCCCGTGAAAACCCTTTAAAAACTGTTAATGGCTCTAAAGTAATTAGCATTGAGGACTACCAATTATCCACGGCTCAAAATCAAATGACCGGAGCAACTAAAACCATAACTATTCCAAGATCTAACGTATTAATTTACGAAACCGAAGATGGTTCTCGTATCGCTTTAAGACCTAGTGGTACAGAACCTAAAATAAAATTCTATATTAGTGTTAATACAGCCTTAAATGCTGCAGAAGATTTCGAGAAAACGGAACAACAATTAGAAACTAAAATTGATGCTATATTAAAAGATATGCAACTCAACTAAATGAAAAAAATATTAATTCAGTTACTACCTTTTATTAAAAAATATAAAAAACACGTTGTTCTAAATGTGATTTTCAATATCCTAAATGCTTTATTTGGAACCCTTTCCTTGGTTTCACTAATCCCCATGCTTGATGTTTTGTTTGACAAAACAAACAGAGTTAAAAAAGAGCCCGTTTGGAATGGTATTGGAGATTTCCTGAAATATGGTAACGACCTTCTAAACTATAAAGTAAGTGGCTATTTAGAAAATGGTGATGAGCAAATTGCTTTACTTATAGTAATCGCTTTGGTAATTATCACATTTGCATTAAAAAACCTGTTTGGGTATTTCGCAAGTCAACATGTTATGTATTTAAAAAATGGCGTATTAACAGACTTAAGAAATGACATGTACGATAACATTATTAATCTACCCTTACGCTTCTATTCTAAAAGACAAAAAGGAGATATAATGGCAAGAATATTAGGAGATATTGGCGAAATGCAAAACTCTTTATTTATTATTTTAGAATTGATAGTGAGGGAGCCTTTAAATGTAATTTTTGCTATTGGTATGATGTTTTACATAAATTGGCGATTATCTCTTTTTGTTTTAGTTTTCATTCCTACCGCTGGATTCGTTATTTCTAGGATTGGCAAAAGGCTTAAAAGTCAATCCTTAACAGCCCAACAAGAATCAGGAAGACTAATTTCTATAGTGGAAGAAACCTTAACAGGATTGAAAATAGTAAAAAGCTATACAGCAGAGTCTGTTTTTAAGTATAATTTTAAAAACTCAGCGGATAGATTATTGAAGTTATCTAATAGCATAGGACTAAGAAATAATCTTGCTGGTCCTGTTAGTGAATTTTTAGGCATTACAACGATAGCGATATTATTATGGTATGGTGGTACTTTAGTATTGGTAGATAAAACCATTGAAGGCACAACATTTATAGGTTTTATGCTACTTGCCTATGGTATATTAACTCCTGCTAAAGCAATAAGCAAAGCCTCATATAAAGTAAAAAATGGTATGGCCGCTGCAGATCGCGTATTCGAAATTTTACATGAAGCAGATACAATGCCAGACATACCAAATGCCCTTGAACTCAATGAATTTAAAAGCGAGATTACTATCAATACTATTTCATTTAAGTATGACGATGATTTAGTACTAAAAAACTTTTCAATAAAAGTACCCAAAGGAAAAACGGTTGCGCTAGTAGGGCAATCTGGTAGTGGAAAAAGCACCATTGCCAATTTACTTACGCGCTTTTATGATGTGAATGAAGGCAGTATTGCTATTGATGGGAACGACATTAGAAATATTACAAAAAAATCACTCCGTGACCTTATGGGGTTAGTTACCCAAGACTCTATTCTATTTAATGACACAATAAAAAACAATTTACTCATTGGGAAGCAAGAGGCCAGTGAAGAAGAGGTCGTCGAGGCACTTAAAATTGCTAATGCCTGGGAATTTGTAAAAGATTTACCCAAAGGAATAGAAACAAATGTGGGTGATGCTGGAAATAATTTTTCTGGAGGACAAAAACAACGTTTAAGCATCGCACGAGCTGTTCTTAAAAACCCGCCAATCATGGTGCTCGATGAAGCCACCTCTGCATTGGATACAGAAAGCGAACGCTTAGTTCAAATCGCACTAGAGAACATGATGAAAAACCGTACCTCTATTGTTATTGCGCACAGATTATCTACTATTCAAAACGCAGATGAAATCATTGTCATGCATAAAGGTGAGATTGCCGAACAAGGCAAACATAATGAGCTTATGGCAAAAAATGGAACATATAAAAAGCTAGTCGAAATGCAAAGCTTTGATTAAACTCCAAAATAAAAAAGAATAAACAATTATGTTTATCCTTTTTTGTTCATTGCTAGACTTGGGGCGACTAACAACATAAGTAATGTACGTTGGTGTAAACTTAAGCTAAAAAAGACTATAAAACAATTATTTATTGTTTTTAAACGGTAGTTATTAACACTTAATCGATTATTTATAAGATAAAGACTTGATAATCAATAAAATATGCTGTTAATAAAAAAAACACTAAAAACAACTTTCTTTGTTAAACTTTTTGCGATTTAAAGAGTCTTATATGAAATTAATTTTGTGACTACAGAAACCAAACTTTTAAAAGAATTACAATCCAAAGGAACAAAAGATAGTGCCTTTAGCCAACTTGTGTCTATTTACAAAGAACGTTTATACTGGCACATAAGACATATCGTTAAATCACATGATGATGCCGATGATGCATTACAAAACACATTTATAAAAGCTTACAGAAGTATCAATAAGTTTAAAGGGGATAGTAAAATATATTCCTGGCTCTATCGCATTGCTACAAATGAAGCGATTACTTTAATAAATAAGAATGCAAAACGTCAACAAATTTCAAATGAAGAAGCACAGCAACTAGCCATTAACAATATGCAGGCCGATGTGTACTTTGAAGGAGACGCGATTCAATTAAAATTACAGCTGGCTATAGCTACACTGCCTAAAAAGCAACAACTGGTTTTTAACATGAAATACTTTCAAGACTTAAAATACCGTGAGATGTCTGAGATTTTAGAGACCAGTGAAGGCGCATTAAAAGCATCCTATAATATTGCGACTAAAAAAATCCAAGCTTATTTAACAAATAATTAAACTATTTAAGATAATTTTAGTCTTAATAATAGTATCCCTCTTTATTGAGAAATAAATATGAAGAACAAAATATTACATAACAATAAAAATTCAGGATTCAAAGTACCTAAAAACTACTTTAAAGATTTTGATGCCGTTAGTTTAGCCGAAGCAAAGCTAAAGGACATAGCTCCAAATTCTGGCTTTAAAACTCCAGATGATTACTTCAAATCCTTTGAAAGCGTGGCATTTGGATTAAACAAGAAAGACACTAAAGTGATTCCCCTTTTTAACAAAAAAAACCTTTTGCTTTTTTCTGGTGTAGCTGCAGCCCTTATCCTTTTCTTTAATCTTAACCTTTTTAATAATGCGTCACTTTCTATTAGCGATTTAGATACCGAAACGGTTGATAATTATATTTTAGATGAAATTGAAGTCAGTGAATTAGCCGCTTTATTTTCAGAAAGCGAATTAAACGAAACCCAATTCATACAGTATAGTATTAGTGATGAAACTTTAGATTCTTATTTAGAATCTGTAGAAGCAAATGAACTATTTTCAGAATAAAAAATTAGACCAATGAAACAGTTACTTATCCCTATTATAACTTTATTAATATCGGTAAACGCCTATTCGCAAAGACCTGATAAAGAAAAAGTAAAAGCGCTGAAAATCGCACATATTACAGAACAGTTAGATTTAACGGCGAAAGAAGCACAAGCATTTTGGCCCGTTTACAATGCTAATGAAGACGCTCGTGAAAAACTAAGAGCGACTTCAAAATTTAAAAGACCTGAAAGTATTGATGCCTTAACGGAGGCTGAAGCCAAAACGCATCTGGAGGGTATAGTTAGTTTAGAGCTTGCTAAACAGCAACTTGAAAAAAAGTACTATACAGAACTAAAAGAAATTTTATCGGCAAAAAAAATATTGAAACTCATGGATGCTGATCGTTCTTTTAGAAGAAAATTAATAGAAGAATTTAAGGAGCGACACCGTGGTGAAAGATCACATCGAAAAAAACAATAAAACAAAAAGCCTCATTAATAACTTAATGAGGCTTTAAAATTTAATGTTCTAAGTTTTACTTCCCTTCTTGTGACTCCACAAAAGCATCCATTACAGCATCGCTGACTCCCATATTACTAAAACCACCATCGTTATATAAGTTTTGTAAAGTAACACGCTTCGTTAAATCACTAAATAGCGTCACAGTGTAATTAGCACAATCTAATGCGGTAGCGTTACCTAAAGGTGACATTTGTTCTGCATACGCTAAAAAGCCATCAAATCCCTTAACACCACTTCCTGCCGTTGTAGGTGTTGGCGATTGGGAAATAGTATTCACTCTTACTTTTTTATCTCTTCCAAAGAAATAGCCAAAACTACGTGCAATACTTTCTAAATAGGCTTTGTTATCTGCCATATCATTATAATCAGGAAATACGCGCTGTGCCGCCATATAAGTCAGCGCCACTATACTTCCCCATTCATTCATAGCATCTTGCTTATATAAGGTCTGCATCACTTTGTGGAAAGACATTGCAGAAACGTCTGTTCCTTTCTGAGTCCAAGCATAATTTTGATCGGTATAAGCCTTTCCTTTTCTAACATTAATAGACATCCCTATAGAGTGTAAAACGAAATCTATTTTACCACCTAAAATTTCCATGGATTGCTCAATAAGGTTTTGAATATCTTCTTCACTCGTTGCATCGGCAGGAATAATTTGTGACCCTGTTTTTTCTGCTAAGGCATTAATTTGTCCCATTCTCATGGCAACTGGTGCATTGGTTAGAACAAAAGTTCCTCCCTCTTCGTGAACACGTTCTGCCGTTTTCCAGGCAATTGAATTTTCATCTAAGGCTCCAAATATGATTCCTTTTTTTCCTTTTAGTAAATTGTATGACATAGTTTTTGGTTGATTCGTTGATTTATTTTATTTACATTTTAAGATAGCAAACAGAGACTATTTTATAAAGTCAAAGTTATAAAACTTAAAACTTTTAAGCTTTATTTTTTTTAGTTTAATAATTCCTTGGCATGTGCTAAAGCAGAATTGCTAAGGTCAATACCTCCTAACATTTGAGCAATTTCGACAATACGCTCATCATGGTTTAATTGTATTAGATTGGTTGTGGTTATATTATTAACATCTTCTTTGTAGACTTTATAATGAGTATGTCCTTTGGCAGCAATTTGTGGTAAGTGTGTGATACTAAACACCTGCATTGTTGTACTCATTTGCGACATGATTTCAGCCATTTTATTTGAAATCTCCCCTGAAACACCGGTATCTATCTCATCGAACATGATTGTTGGTAGATTGATGTATCTCGTGAGTATCGATTTTATAGCTAACATAATACGAGACAACTCACCTCCCGAGGCTGCTTTTTTTAATGTTTTGAAGTCACCGCCTTTATTTGCTGAAAATAAAAAGGACAACGCTTCTTTTCCGTTTTTATAATAGGTTTCATCGAGAGATAATTTAATATCAAACTGTGCATTTGGCATTCCCAAACTTGATAAAATATGTTCTAATTGTTGCTTTAAATCTGGAACTGCTTTTGTTCTTTTGGTATGAATAGCTCCTGCGACAGCATCAAGCTTGGCTTTAACACCCTTGATCTCTGCTTCTTTCTTAGCGATATCTGAATCCACATTTTCGGTTGCTGAAACTTTTTCTTCCAATTGCGCTCTTATTTCTATAAGACTTGAAATATCTGTAACGGCATGCTTTTGAAAAAGGTTGTTTAATGTTGCTAATTTAGCATTTACTTCTTCTAATCGATTGGGGTTTACCTCAAGATCTTCCTGAAAACGCTCCACCTCTGAAAACACATCGTCTAATTCTATAAGACTGCTATTGACACGATTGTAAAGCTCTTCATACTTATTTGAAACGTTAGCAAGCTGCTTTAAAACGGTTTTTAATTCAGTTAATGCATTAATAACGCCTATTTGTTCGTCGCTTAATAATTGGTTTGAAGCTGTTAATTTCTCTTGAATGGTTTCAATATTACTAAGCATCTCATATTCTTCTTCTAACACTTCGAGCTCCCCTTCTTTTAACTTCGCTTGGGTTAATTCATTTAGTAAAAAAGAGTGATACTCGTGTTCTTTTATCGCATCTTTTCGGAAATCTAATAGATGCTTTAATTCACCCTTTAATTTCTTATAAACTGAAAGCTGAATGGCATAGTCTTGTAATTCGTTGTTATTTTCAGCTAAGGCATCAATAACTTCAAACTGAAAATCATCATCTACCAGTTGAAGCGTTTCATGCTGCGAGTGAATATCAATTAATCGTTCACCTAGTGCCTGTAAACTTGATAAATTTGCTGGCGAATCATTTACAAAAGCACGTGATTTTCCAGAAGGTAAAATTTCTCGCCGAATAATCGTTTGCGTCTCAAAGTCTATGTCGTTAGCTTCAAAAAGTGCTTTTAAATTATAATTGGTAACGTCAAAATGCGCTTCAATAACACATTTAGCCTCTTTGTCACGCAGACTGCTTAAGTCGGCACGTTTTCCTAAGATTAATGATAAACCGCCAAGTAAAATAGACTTTCCCGCGCCAGTTTCTCCTGTAATTATGGTAAAACCATTATTAAAATCAACATGTAAGTGGTCGATTAAAGCGTAGTTTTTAATAGATAATGATGTTAGCATAAAATAATCCTTGAATTAGCCGTCTTTAGTATGCAGCGGAATAAAAGCTTAATTATCCCTAAAATTTAATATTTCGCCATTTGCTAGCGTATGTTGGCGCCACTCTATTTAATAACTCAATTAAATTTGAAACATCAACATTAGGTCCCGATGAAAAAATTTGTTCGATCTCTTCTGCTTTAGCATCAAAAAAAACTCTGGTTAAATAAGAATTAGGTCTATTGGCATTCATTTTTTTAAAGAAATCTAACGCTAAAGCAATTTCGTTTTTCCCGTCTTTTGTATTTTCACTCATAATGTCTAAACCGCGTCTGTGGTAATTGTACATTACTTTTCTAAAGTCTCCAAATGTTGGTGATAAAATATTGTCGATTAACGCAAAACGACTTTGTAAGCCGTCTTCTAATTTCCAGCCTTTAAAACCTTCTTGTTGTGAGTAATTTGTAATACGCTGTGCCTGCTTGAAATAATCATCTCCACCTTCTAGGGCAAAAGATTCAGCATCCATACCTAATATCATATTAATATGATAAGCTAGTACTGAAATTAAGTTAGATTCAAACTGATTTTCATTGTAAACCAGTGTTTGAAACTCTAAGTAACTAAAATTAAAGTCTTTGTCGTTTATATTATAAATAGGAGTATTATAAGTTGAACCATAGACTGGTCTTGAAGATTGCACTTGTATTCCCGCTTCAAAATTCTCACCATTTTGATTAGTAACATTAATTACAATATTACAATCAATACGTTCTTGCTGCTTAAACTTTCTTTTAGTCCATTGGGTAGTATTAACAAACTCTGTTAATTGGTTTTCCAATGTTTTAAAAATTTGCAGGTTTTCATTACCTGTAAGTTGTGCGTTTACGACTACATTACAGTTTAGCTCCTGAGAGAAACCAATAACACTAAAAAATAAAAGAAAAAGTACAAGTGTATTACGCATTTAATTTCTGAATTATAACGCCTACCAGATCTTTAGCCACTTCGGTTTTAGATTTTAATTCGTAAGCAGTCATGTTACCTTTGTTATCTATAATAGTCACTTTGTTAGTATCGGTTTTAAAACCGGCACCTTTATCATTTAACGAATTTAATACAATTAAATCTAAATTCTTCTTTTTAAGTTTTCCTTTTGCATATTCCAATTCATTATTGGTTTCTAATGCAAAACCGACTAACAGCTGCTGTTTTTTTATTGCGCCCAGTGAGGCCAGAATATCCTTTGTTTTTTCTAGCTCTAAAGTTAACGTCGTGTCCTCCTTTTTTATTTTACTGCTTGCAACTTCTTTTGGTTTATAGTCTGCTACAGCTGCTGATAAAATAGCGACATCTACATTTTCAAAAAACCGATGCGCTGCCTCATACATGTCTTGCGCACTTATTACTGCTATCGTTTCAATCAAGCTGTGACTGACTTTTTGATGTGTTGGCCCTGTAATTAAAATAACCTTAGCACCTAAATTCGCGGCAGCTTTTGCAATCTCAAAGCCCATTTTCCCACTAGAATGATTACCAATAAAGCGTACTGGATCTATAGCTTCGTAAGTGGGTCCAGCCGTTAAAAGTATTGTTTTTCCTTGAAGTGGTAATTTACCTAAAATATCGGCCTCCATGAAAGCCAAAATATCTTCAGGCTCAGCTAAACGACCTTCACCAACTAAACCACTTGCTAATTCACCAGAGGTTGCTGGAATCATGATATTGCCGTAGCTTTTAAGCTTTTCAAAAGTGTGTAATGTTGAAGGATGTTTATACATGTCTAAATCCATCGCTGGTGCAAAATACACTGGGCATTTTGCTGAGAGATACGTTGCTAACAACAAATTATCACAAGTACCATGTGCCATTTTAGACAAGGTATTTGCTGTAGCTGGAGCGACTATTAAATAGTCTGCCCATAAACCTAATTCAACATGATTGTTCCATTCTGCATTTTCATCGTCTTCATTATAAAATGAAGAATGCACAGGATTTTTAGAAAGTGTAGATAAGGTAAGCGGTGTAACGAAGTCTTTAGAAGCAGGTGTCATAACCACTTTTACGTGTGCACCTGCTTTTATAAAGGCTCTTACTAATGAGGCTGTTTTATAAGCAGCTATACCAGCACTAATGCCCAAAAGTATATTTTTGCCGCTTACTATAGACATAGACTTATTTTTGGTTGTCTTCCTCTGTATTTCTGTAATATACTTTAGAATCTAACCATTCTTTAACTGCTAGAGCATGTGGCTTAGGCAATTTTTCATAGAATTTAGAAACTTCAATTTGCTCTTTGTTCTCAAAAACTTCTTCTAAAGAATCATTGTAAGTAGCAAACTCCTCTAACTTTTCAATTAATTCCTTTTTAATTTCTGAATTAATTTGCTCTGCTCTTCTCGATATAATTGAAATCGCTTCGTAGATGTTTCCAGTTGGTTCATCTATTGCATTTCTATTATACGTTGTTGTTGTTAACGGCGCATCAATCTTTTTTAAATCCATAATTTATACTATTAACTTTGTGTACTGTATTGTTCTAATTGCTTTAAAAGGTCTTCGTAATTATTTGTTGCTTCTTCTAAAAATTCAGAATTAGGGTAAGACGTTTTAAACTTTTTATAGTAAGCTATTGCTGCTTCTATACGCGCTTTCTGTTTATACGCTATACTTTTAGAAGCTAATTGATAAGCAGAATCAAACTTAATGTACATGGCTTCCTCACGAAGCGATGTTCCTGGAAAATCAATTATAAAATTATCGATTGAGGCCATTGCCGCTTGATAATCTGAAATTCTATTATACTGTTTTGCTATTTCAAAAGCTTTCTTTTCTAATTTAAAATCTAATTCTTTTACCAACGCATTAGCCTCCGTAACATTAGTAGATTCAGAATATAAATTAATATACTCCTGAAGCTTTTCTATAGCTACTACTGTATCTGCCTGATCTTTTGAATACACGGGTGATAATTGATAATAGCTTTTCGCACTTTTAAATCGTGCTTCTTCTTGCTTTTCACTTTCTGGATAAGCAGATACGAAACGTTCAAAATGATACCCTGAGATATAATACTGCTCCATCTTGTAAGTAGCATCAGCATTTAGGTACATTAACTTTTCTGCCTGAGGCTTCCCTCTATACTGTGGTATAATTTGCTCAAACAAACGGTTTGCTTTCGAATATTTACCAGCATTATACAATTCTTCTCCTTTTTTAAACTTGAGACCAACATCTTCAGACTTCAATGCCTTCTGGTATTCGTTACAAGAACTAAAACTTAAAGCTATAATAAGGATGATAAGTAATTTCTTCATAAATTTTTTAACAAGATGCAAAAATACGCTATTAATATGGATATTAAAAATATAATTTCAGGCTAAAATAAAGCTTACACTGAAGTTACAGCCTGCTTTAAGTAATATTTAACGTCGCACATAATTTGAAAGACAAACAGACATTACTTTTTAATAAAAACTTAAACGGCACATTGCTTTTTGCCTGAGAAGCGTTTCGCCTACTTGTTTTTAAACGCCGTTAAAAAACTTCTGATTTTTTCCTTTAGAGAATCAGTCGCTGGAACTAAAGGTAAACGCACAGTATCACCACACAAATTTAAGCCTTGCAAGACGGCTTTAACACCTGACGGATTATTTTCAGAAAAAATTAAACTGGTAATTTCCATTAAACTAAAATGAATGGCATAGGCCTCTTTTGCTTTTCCTGCTCTTCCTAAATCAATCATTTTAGAAAAAGCTTTTGGTAATGCCTGACCAATAACTGAAATTACACCATCGCCCCCTGCTAAAAGAACGCCTAAAACTAAATCGTCATCCCCAGAAATAATCCCAAAACCTTCTGGTTTATCTCTTAATAAATGTAAATATTGTGACATGCTATTCCCTGCCTCTTTAACAGCAACTATATTTTCAAAATCCTTAGCTAAACGCAAAGTCGTTTCTGGCGACATGTTTGAAGCTGTTCTGCCTGGAACATTATAGAGTATAATAGAAATTGGGCACGCCTCTGCTATAGCTTTAAAGTGCTGATACACTCCCTCTTGTGTTGGCTTACTATAGTAAGGTGAAACAGATAATATGCCAGTAAACGCAGACAAATCTGTGTTTTGTATTTCTTGTATGACTTTAGCTGTATCGTTTCCTCCAATGCCTAACACTAATGGCAAACGCCCCTTATTGGTCTCTGAAATCGTTTTAATAATCTCCTCTTTCTCTTTTGCTGTTATCGTTGCACTTTCTCCAGTTGTACCTGAAATAACAATGTAATTGGTGCCATTTTCAATATTGTATTCAACAATATTTGCTAATGAATGGTGATCAACACTTCCATCATTTTTAAAGGGTGTGACGATAGCTATTCCTGTTCCTAAAAAGGGGTTATTCATTTTTTTGTTTTTATTTTATTTTCAAATTGAGGTGTTATTCAGGCAAATTTATAATAAACAAATTTAAATAGACCACCGTTATTTTACAATTTATTTAGAATCTTTAAATATTTTAAAAGTTCTGTTTCAAACGTGCTATAATCCTTCAAGTCTGTTTTTATAATCAAATCATTTAATCGCTCATCTTCCTGCAAAACACCAACCTTAAATTTTGCATTTGATGCTGTGGTGATTAATTTTAAATGAATGGATTCTTCTGTGTAATAACTAATGAGAAGATCAAAAGCAGTATTAATAAAACGTTCTAAATCGGGGTGTTTTATTGTGCCTCCCCAGCCGATATTTTTTTCATTGTATGTGTTATTAAAAGAGACATTTTCTGATCTCTTTTCTTTTGTAAATACAATCAATTGAAAATTATTTGGAGTTACTTTTAAAGCGCCCGCTAAAGTGTCAAACCACTTAACATCTATTGCTTCATCTTTATTAATTAATACACCTACTTTTTTAATCCTCGCGTTATCTTGAGATATGACACGGTTTTTTAATTTTTTATCGATGTACTTTTTATTAGATTTTTCTTTAAATCCTTTGAAAATCATTTATATTTATGCTTTCTACAAAAGTAGCAAAACATAATAAATACAACGCGTTAAAACAATAAGTTTAATTAATGAAATTCAATCATATTATTACCTGCCTAATAGCATTGAGCTTTTACGCTTGTAAACAGCAGCCGTTAACACTAACCGCTATTGAAGGCAAACAAATCACTATTAGTGACTCCATTGCAATTGATCAAGACTATGATTCTATAATTGCGCCATACAGAGCACGTTTGAACGAAGATATGAATGCCATACTTTCTTATGCGCCTAAAACTTACAGCAAAAGTGATGGTGACTTAAATACGGCGATAGGCAATTTAATGGCAGATATTGTATATACCGAAGGCAACCCTATTTTTAACATAAGAACGAACAAAAACATTGATGCCGTTATATTGAATCATGGGGGTATTCGGGCTATCATTTCAAAAGGCAATATTACGACAAAGACTGCTTTTGAAGTTATGCCCTTTGAAAACAGCATCGTTGTTGTTGCTATAAAAGGACAGCAAATAGATAGTATGATGCAGTATTTAAGTGAAGCCAAACGCCCACATCCTGTTCAAGGCATTACCTTAACATTAGATAAGGACTATAAAATAAAAGAAGCTTTGGTCAACAATAAGCCTATTGATCAAAATAAGACCTATTATGTGGCAACAAACGATTACCTCTACAATGGCGGCGACGGAATGCGTTTTTTTAATCCAAACGACAGTGTTTACTACTTAGATTATAAGATAAGGAATGCCATGTTAGATTACTTTAAAAAAGTAGACACTATTAGACCAAAAATTGACGACAGATTCACAAAAGCCAAATAACTCTTAAGATGAAACGCAGAATATTTATACAACAGTCCACAGCTGCCACAGCCTTAGTTACCCTTGGCGGATTTGGCTTTCAGTCGTGTGAAATGAATCCTAAAACACGTAAAATAACTATTTTACATACCAACGATGTGCATAGCCATATCGATCCTTTTGGTCCCGATGATGCACGAAATGCGAATCAAGGAGGTGTAGCCCGACGGGCTTCGTTGGTTGAATCTATTCGCCACGAAAGCCCTAATACTTTATTATTAGATGCTGGTGATATTTTTCAAGGCACACCTTACTTTAATTATTATGGTGGTGAACTGGAATTTAAGTTAATGTCTAAAATGAAATATGATGCAGCCACGATTGGTAATCATGATTTTGATAATGGTATTAATGGCTTATATGCACAGTTTCCTCATAAAACATTTGATTTTATATCAGCAAATTACGAGTTCAAAAACACCGTTTTAGACTCCCATGTAAAACCCTATAAAGTATTTATAAAAGAAGGCATTCGTATTGGTGTTTTCGGTCTTGGTATAAAATTAGATGGTTTGGTAGATAAGAACATGTACAAAGAAACTGAGTATTTAGACCCCATTGAAATAGCTCAAGACATGACGCGTATCTTAAAAGAAGAAGAGCATTGTGACCTTATCATCTGTCTCTCTCATCTCGGCTATAACTATGAGAAGGCACCTCACAAGGTCTCTGATTTATCTCTAGCTAAAGCCACAAAAAACATCGATTTAATTATTGGAGGACACACGCATACGTTTTTACCAAAACCAACCGTTGCACAAAATAGTGAAGGTGGCAATGTGTTAGTAAACCAAGTAGGCTGTTATGGTATTAATTTAGGTCGTATTGACTTTTATTTTGATGCTGAAAAAAACAAAACCGCAAATGGAACGTCTATAATCGTATAACATCTTTGGTAAACACACAATAAAGTACAAGTACGTTTTTATTGGAACTTGATATAGACCGTTAAAAGTTGAATAGTATTTTAGGAGAGTATTTTATAATACGCATTGATTTTAGAAACTATGTATACGTACACCACGTAAAACCCAGTAACCAGCAATAGCGCATAAACAACATTAAGTAAATAATCTGCCGCTACAAAAATATAAGCCACTTGCACCATTTCTGAAAAAACAATACAAACACTGGCTAAAAAGAGTAGTAAGCCTCTTTTAGAATCATGATATAAATAATTAAGCAGTGAAATGGATAATATTAATAAGATGCAGACATTATAGGTACATTCAAGTAAAAAATTGAACGTATAAACTTCTATCGCCGAATCGGCTAGAATCATTTGATTTAGAAAGAAAATAGTATATAAAACAAAGCCAACTAAAACCACCATTGGCGTCTTGAATTTTTCTAAAAGCACAGTTATTTTCATGCTCCTCAACATATATATTATCAAATTTATATAGCCAAAAATATAAGCCATATTACTTACTTTTGAAAATAAAGCGTAATCAAAACTTCCGAAAATTTTTGCTAACTCCCCAATAGACCAAGCTATTAGAAACCCTGCAAAGTATCGACTCTTAGTTTCAGACTCCAAAAAATAGAGGTATACAAAAAAAGGTAATATAAAAGCTCTTGAATAGTTTGACAAAGTGTCTTTACCAAAGAGCACACCATATAAGAATATACAGCATAATACCGCTATAATAGCAGATACTATTTTTAATTTATTCGTTTTCATTTGGCACATTTGGGATAACAAATATACTAAAATTATGTTATTTAACGATAAAAATCGTATTTAATCGTCAAAAAACGGCTTTCATCCTCTTTTTAATCGTTTATTAACAAGAAAAAGCAAGCTTTATCCTCTCATTTCTTTTAATAACTTACTTGGTAAGAAAAAGTGTTGTAGTATTCTTCATTTGAGATTGATCAAATAAAAAAAAACGATAACATACAACACCGCTGGAAGATAGCTCAGTTTTAATATAATAGTAGCCAATAAGGGGTAACTCTAACAAGTTTATTATGGCACAAGCAATAAATAAAAGTAACTATATCTCACGCTTATTTTGAATATAGTTTTAAAGAAAAGACCATAAAGCGTATCATAAAACAAGCATCATTCCTATTTATAATTGCAGTTTTCACTCTTTTAATACCTATACATTCAACTAGAGACAAAAGGTACTGTTTCTTTTTTCATTAGTGTTTGATAATAGAGTAACAAAAAACCGAAGATATAGAGTGAAGTCGATACATAACTCAACCGGATATCATCTACCATATAGTAATAGCCTATAAGCACCAATTCTGAAAACACCAATAGGGTACAACCAAGAAAAAACACTAAATTCTTTTTAGTAGTATCTTGTATGTAATACAAAACAGAACTGGTAAGAAGAAGTAATAATATTGAATTGTAAATCAATTCTAAAATTTGAACAGCAAGTTTATAATCTGTTACGAAAGTTGCAGGTTTAACGATTTTAATCAACACATACATCATGTATATCAAAAGAACTATAAGAACAAAAAACTCAAGTCCATGAGCTATTAACACCCTTTTAAAATTGATATTTTTAAAGATTTCTACAAGTAAAAAAACATAACCTAGAATAAACAAACCGTTAGTTACATAGTAAAAAAAGTCGTATTTCGCTTCAATCCCTGATATCCAAACCAAATCACCTAGAGTATAAAACACCATAAAAAAAGTAAAATTAATCGCCTTCGGCCTTACTTTCCACAGATAAATTATTGTAATTATTGGTACAACTAAAAGCTCAAATGAATTTGAGAATTTTTCAAAACCAAAAACACTGCTTAGCACAATCATCAAGCTGACTACCGTACTAATGAGTATACATTTTAATTCTTTTTTCATCATTCTAATAACTTTTAGAATATACTTGGTATTCTATAGCAGTTTTATTCATAAACCACACCAGGGCGCTAATTTATTCTAAGATATACTTATCGTCCTTGATATTAATAAATAAGTAACTTAAACAGCATCCAGAAATCAACAAAAAGGAATATACGATATGTAATATTTTTTTCTGATCAGCAAAAAAGTAGATCACCTGTACCAATTCTGAAAAAACGAGACAACCACAGGACAGAAATAAAATCAAATTCTTTTTTGAGTCTGTTTGCAAATAGTTTAATAAGGAAAAGATAAGGACTAAAATAAAAGACAAATTATACATTGAATCAATAACAAAGTCTATCATACTAAGACCATAAGCAAAGTGTGATACCATTATACGCTCTAAAGTATAAAAGACATAAACACCCAATAGTATGAGAATAATTATTTGAACGTAAAATTTTTTAAATAACGCCTTAAAATTTATTTGCAAAAACACAAATACAAGCAAAGCTAAAAAAGCTAAAATACCATAGAAGATCTCCGAGTAATAAGAAAAACTCACGTAGTTCTTATAGAAGAAAGTTGTTTCTGCCAATGTATAAAACAATAAGAATATTGTAAAAAAAGAAAATTTTAATTGCTTTCTAATAAAATAGTACAGCAGTAAAAATGGAAATACTAAAGCAAAGCTTAATTCTGAAATATCATATAGAGATAAAACACCAGTAATTAAATAGCTAAGACTTAGTAATATAATAACAAACGTGACTAACCGTAAACTTGTTAATCTCATAGACACTAGATTTGGATTACGTAAAAATAATCAAAAAAATTACGTTTTATCGCAAATAAAAGTATTTAATCGACACAATACATAATTTTTAGGGTCTAATTATCGTATTATGTTAAAAAAATCAGGTAATAATTTTCAAAAAATCAGTTTCTGAAATTAATGGTATCTTTAATTTTTCTGCTTTTTCCTTTTTACTAGGTCCTATTTTATCTCCAGCAACTACAAAATCAGTTTTTGAAGAGATCGACGCCACGTTTTTACCGCCGTTGTTTTCAATTAGCTTTTTCAATTCATCACGCGAAATTGTTTCAAAAACACCAGAAACCACAAACGATTTACCTTCTAATTTATTGGTTTGATTCGCTAAAACTTCATCTGAAACAGCTAACTGCAAGCCATAGTCTTTTAAACGTTGGATTGCTAATTGATGGGCTTCTAAGGAAAAGAAAGCCACCACACTTTCTGCTATTTTAACACCAATCTCATCTACTTTCTCTAAATTTTCAACGGATGCATTGGCTAAAGCATCAATACTTTTATAATGCTTAGCTAGTTTCTTTGCAACCGTTTCACCTACAAAACGAATACCTATAGCAAACAAAACACGTTCAAAAGGAATCTGTTTTGATGCTTCAATGCCTTGAATTAAATTATCGGCACTCTTTTCTGCCATACGTTCAAGTGGCATAACCTGTTCTTTGGTAAGGCTATATAAATCGGCATAATTAGTAATCAATCCTTCATTAACTAAAAGCGCAACGGTTTCTCCTCCTAAACCTTCAATATCCATAGCTTTACGTGAAATAAAATGTTGAATTCTTCCAATAACTTGCGGGTTACAGCCATTAACATTCGGGCAAAAATGTTTCGCTTCACCCTCTAAACGTTCTAGTGGCGTATGGCATTCTGGACATGCTGTAATATATTGCGTTGGTTTAGAATCCCTTGGTCTTTTGGATAAATCTACCGCAATGACTTTTGGGATAATCTCACCTCCTTTTTCAACAAACACTTCGTCATTCACTCTAATATCCAGCTTTTCAATTTGATCTGCATTGTGTAAAGACGCCCGTTTTACAATCGTTCCTGCCAATTCTACAGGTTCCAAATTGGCAACAGGAGTTATTGCTCCTGTTCGCCCCACCTGATACGTGATTTCTTTTAATTTGGTAGAAACCTGCTCTGCTTTAAATTTATAAGCCATTGCCCAACGTGGGGATTTTGCTGTATATCCTAACTCTTCCTGTTGAAATAAACTATTCACTTTAACAACAACCCCATCGGTTTCATAAGGCAAGTGGTGCCGTGCTTTATCCCAATGGTTTATAAACTGAAAAACAACATCAATAGAACCACATAATTGCGCTTCTCTTGGAGCTTTAAAACCCATTTCTCGCGCTTTTTCAAGACTTTCAAATTGTGTAGAAAACTTAAAATCGCCGCCTACCAATCCATATAACAAACAGTCTAATGGGCGCTTAGCAACCTCTGCACTATCTTGTAATTTTAAGCTTCCAGACGCTGTGTTTCTTGGGTTCTTATAAGGTTCCTCTCCATTAGCAAGTCGGGTTTGGTTCATTTTATTAAACCCCTCAAAAGGCAAAACAATTTCACCTCTAATTTCAAACTTTGGTGGGTAATCGCCTTTTAATTGCAAAGGAATAGATTTTATCGTTTTTATATTTGCAGTTACCTCGTCGCCTTGAAAACCATCACCACGGGTTACTGCCCTAACTAAGCGTCCGTTTTCATAAGTTAAACTTATGGAAGCCCCATCATATTTTAACTCACAAGTATAGTTAACTTCGCCGTCAACTAGTTTTTTAATTCTAATTTCCCAATCTTTTAAGTCTTCCAGAGAATATGAATTATCTAAGGAGTACATGCGATGCTCATGCACTACTGTTTTAAAGTTTTTAGTAACCTCACCTCCTACTCTTAAGGTTGGTGAATTAGCATCGTAAAATTCTGGGTGTGCTTCTTCTAAAGCCTGAAGCTCTTTTAGTTTAATATCAAAGTCATAATCACTAATCGTAGGATTATCACGCACGTAATAGTTGTGGTTGTGTTCACGAAGTTCTTGGCGAAGTTTATTTATAGTTTCTTTTACACTCATCTTATATTCTTTCTGTATTCAACCACTTAGGTTTTGGTAGTGGTTCAAAGTTTTTCATTTTCTCTAACACGCCTTCAATCGTAGTATCTACAACAACAGCTTCTAAATTTTCTTGTTTTAGAAAACCACGTTCAACCATAACTTTACTCTGCCCAATTAAAGCATCATAATACCCATTTGTATTTAAAATGCCTATAGGTTTACTATGCAAACCTAATTGTCCCCAAGTCGTGATTTCAAAAAATTCATCTAGGGTTCCAAACCCTCCGGGCATGATAATAAACCCGTCGCTTTTTTCATACATAATGACTTTACGATCGTGCATGTTTTTGGTCACTATCAATTCTGTAAGTAGGTTACTGGCTATCTCTTTAGTCTTCAAAAAATCTGGGATTACACCTATCACTTTTCCATTATGATCTAAAGTGCCCTCTGCAACTCGTCCCATAACACCAATTTTAGCTGCGCCATAAACGAGCGTTATATTTTCTTTGGCTAAAGTTTTCCCTAATTGGTAGGCTTCAGAAATAATTAAAGCATCATTTCCTAAACTTGCTCCACAAAAGACTGCTATACTTTTCATACTGGTTCCGCGATATCGTTACTCTTTTAATTAAAACTGCTTTTTTCACTTAGATGAAGACAGCACTCTTTTATCTCTCTGCTTTTAACATTCTATCCTTTCCAAACATATCTCTTACCACTTCAACATTTTTAAAACCATAGCTTTCTACTAGTCCCTTTGTTTCTTTCCCAAGGTATTCATTAATTTCAAAAAACAGTATGCCTTCCCGTTTTAGATTGTGTTTTGCAAATTCGGTTATTGCTTTGTAAAACATTAACGGATTACTATCTTCAACAAATAAGGCCAAATGTGGTTCATTATCTAAAACATTAGTATTCATTTCTGCTTTTTCTAAGTTTCGAACGTATGGTGGATTGGATACAATGACATCGAAAGGAGCCTCCTTATCAAATGCAGAATGACAAATTTTTAAAATATCTGCTTCGATAAAATTAATATCAACAGTGTTAATTTCGGCATTTTGCTTTGCTACTTTTAATGCTTCTGCAGAAACATCAATAGCAGCAACCTTAGTTTTAGGCAAATGTTTTGCTAATGCAATAGCAATGCAACCTGTTCCTGTACCAATGTCTAAAATAGAGGACACGCCAAAATCTATCGTTTCTAAAATGAGCTCTACTAATTCCTCAGTTTCTGGCCTTGGTATTAGGGTGTTTTCATTCACTTTAAAAGGCAGGCCATAAAATTCGGTTTCCCCTAAAATATACTGAATAGGCTTTTCTTTTTTTAAAGCATCCAATGTTTCAAAAATGGGCTGTTGCGCTTCTTTTGGAATTAATAAATCGATATCCAGAGCGAGCTGTAAACGCGTAATATTATAGTAATGCTCGGTACACAAAAAGAAAAAACTAGACACTTCTTCTTTACTGTAAATAGCATCCAGTTCTTTGTGAAATAGTTGTTCTAACGCTTTTAGTAACACAGGTCTTGTTTTATAAGTCTTTAATCATCCAAACCGAACAAGACGTGTGTCCTGTATTACCCAAAGGTGCATCAAGATGTTTAAAGCCAAATTGTTCGTAAATATGAATGGCGGCTTTTAACTGTGGTGCCGATTCTAAATAACATTTTTTGTACCCCAAAGCTTTAGCAGTTTCAATACATTTTTGAAATAACGCTTTACCATACCCTTGGCCTCTCACTTTTGGAGAAAAATACATTTTTTGAATCTCGCACACCTCCTTTGTTTCAAAATCCGTTAAGCCCTTAACGCCGCCGCCGCCTAAAAGAGTGCCGTTGTCATCAATCACAAAATAGGCCTCATTATCGTTTTGATACGATTCGAACATTCGTTTCGTTTCTGGATCTGCATAAGCAGTACCTTCTAACGGAATATTAAATTCAGGAAAACAAGCTCTTATTACAGCCTCAATTTGCGTATTGTCACCAGCTTGAATTTCTCTTATTTGGATATTATTATTACTCACTTTATTATACTATTTTTACACCATATTTAGAGGCTGAAGATACATTAATTCCAAAAAATTAAAGATGAAGATACGCATAATCTTATCAACAATTCTACTTACAATGACGAGCTGTAAGATTCAGGAAAAACCAGAGTTTTTAAGAATTGAAAATATAGAAGTTGTGGACTCTAATTCAGACTATATAATTATAAGTGGTGATGCTTTTTTTAACAATCCGAATCGCATTGGCGGAAAATTAGAAACTAAAGGCATAAAAGTTAGTTTTAATGATATTGACATGGGCACGGTTTCATCACAATCCTTTGAGGTGCCCTCTAGACAAGCCTTCTCTATTCCGTTGCAAGCACATATTCCTTCTAAAAAATTATTAAACTTAAATAATTTGAGCAGTCTTTTAAATAGTGTATTAAATAAAGCGGTTCAGGTAAAATACATAGGTGAAATAAAGTATACCGTTTTAGGGTTTTCACATCGCTATACGGTCGACGAAATTCAAGAGGTGCACATTAAAATATAAACTTGACAACTCACGAACACTACATAAAGCGCTGCATAGAAATTGCTAAAAATGGCCTAGGGATCACACGACCAAATCCTATGGTTGGCGCTGTGATTGTTTATAAAGGAAAAATAATAAGCGAGGGTTACACCAGTGCTTTTGGTGGAAATCATGCCGAAGTTAACGCCATAAATGCTATTAAAGATAAATCGGTTTTAAAAAAAAGCACCCTTTATGTCACCCTCGAACCCTGTTCGCATTATGGTAAAACACCACCTTGTAGCGACCTGATTGTTGCGAATGCTATTCCAAATGTGGTTATTGGCTGCATTGATGATAATCCAGAAGTCGCTGGTAAAGGCATTAAAAAACTAATCGCTTCTGGATGCAAAGTTACCGTAGGCGTTTTAGAAGCAGAATGCAAAGCACTCCACAAACGTTTTTTTACGTTTCATAATAAACAACGTCCCTATATTATATTAAAATGGGCAGAAAGTAACGATGGTTTTATCGCCCCAAAAACAAAAGAACAACAAAGTCCCGTATGGATTACCAATATGCGCTCCAGACAATTGGTTCACAAATGGCGTGCCGAAGAGCAGGCCATTTTAGTGGGCACTAATACGGTTTTGGCTGACAACCCCAGTTTAACGGTTAGAGATTGGACTGGAGAAAACCCAATGCGCGTGGTTTTAGACAAAAATGCAATGCTATCAAAAACGGCTGCTGTTTTTAATAATGATGCCCAAACGATAGTGTTAACAGAAACCACCGCAAGAAGTATTTGTAATGCTTTGTATCAAAAAAACATTACTTCAGTAATTATTGAAGGTGGGGCAAAAACATTACAGCTATTTATAGATGAAGGTTTTTGGGATGAAGCCCGAGTTTTTTCTGGCTCTATTGAGTTTAAAGATGGTGTTAAAGCACCAAAATTTTCTGGAGCATTAATTTCTGTAGAACATTTACTAAACGATACACTAAGAATATATAAAAATGATTTTAAGGGGGCGACCTGAGTGCTGTGGAAAGCTTTTGAAAAATAAATCGCAACACACTTCCACTGCACTTCATGTGATCCTAAAATAATAACTATGACAAAAATAAAAACTCTAATATTCGATTTCGGCGATGTATTCATCAACTTAGACAAAGAAGGCGCGATGGCAAATGCCTTAGCCTTGTTTGAGATGGATGCACTTTCTGAAGAACTCGTTGCTATAAACGCATTATACGAACAAGGCTTGCTGTCTACCGAAGAATTTTTAGAATTCTACTGTGACAACTTCCCGAAACTTTCAAAAAAAGACATTATTGAAGCCTGGAATCATATCATTTGTGATTTCCCGTCAAAACGTCTGACTTTTATTGAAACATTAGCGAAAGAAAAAAAGTACAAACTCATATTATTAAGCAATACGAATGAGCTTCACATCAACTGCATTAAAAAACAAGTCTCGTTTTATGAAGCTTTCAAAAATTGCTTTGACCAATTCTACTTATCTCACGAAATTAATTTAAGAAAGCCGAATACACCTATTTTTGAGTTTGTGTTAAAACAAAACAATCTCAACCCTGAAGAATGTTTATTTATTGATGATACTAAAGAAAACATTCTTGCTGCTCAGCAACTAAACTTCCATGTTTGGAATAACAATCCTAAAACAGAAGACATTATAGATTTATTTACTATTAAAAAAGAACTTTTTTGATTTATTTACTCCTTAGTATTCTAGCATCGACGCTAATATTCGTTATTTTTAACCTTCTTGGCAAATATAGAATCAACACCTTACAGGCTATTGTATTCAACTATTTCGCAGCTTGCATTGCGGGTCTTTTAAACACAAATACCACGTTCGACGCCTTAGAAGTAGTCAACCAAAAATGGTTTTCTGGCGCTGTTTTTTTAGGCTTTTTATTTATTGCGATCTTTAATGTTATGGCATTAACTGCGCAACGCAGCGGCCTATCGGTCGCATCAGTCGCTAGTAAAATGAGTGTTGTGATTCCTATTGTTTTTGGGCTTTATGCCTACCAAGAGCATCTGGGTTGGCAAAAAGGAATTGGAATTCTTCTGGCTTTAATTGCGGTCTATTTGACGTCTATAAAAGTAAGAACAGGAACAATCCGCTTGAAAAATTTATGGCTTCCTATTTTGCTGTTCTTGGGCTCAGGAATCATAGATACCACTATAAAATATCTACAAACAAGTTATATTTCCAATGATGGCATCCCTATATTTTCTGCAACCATCTTTTTCATTGCGGGCTGTATTGGCGTTCTAATACTTATCACTAAAGCCATACAAAAGGAGTTTGTATTTGATATAAGAAGTGTTTATGGAGGTTTTCTTTTAGGCATTGTAAACTACTATTCCATTTACATGATACTTAAAGCCTTACAAATCAAAGATTTTGAAAGTTCAACCATTTTCACTGTAAATAATGTTGCTATCGTTATGCTGTCGACATTGGTTGGTCTCACCTTTTTTAAAGAAAAATTAAGCATTAGAAACTGGATTGGTATTATCACTGCTGTAATTTCAATTGTATTAATAACTTTATCATAATGGAAGAAGATAGTTTTAGAACAATTTTAAAACCTTCTGAAGAGGTACTTTTTAAAGATAAAAATTCAAAGTTTTTTGGGTATGCTTTCCCCATTGATAACGAAGACGTTGTAAAAGAGCATATCGAAGCGCTAAAAAAGCAACACCATCAGGCTAGGCATTGGTGTTATGCGTACCAAATAGGAACAGAAACCATCGCCTATCGTGCCAATGATGACGGCGAACCAAGCAACAGTGCCGGCATGCCTATTTATGGCCAAATACAATCTTTTGAAGTTACCAATATTCTTATCGTGGTTGTTCGTTATTTTGGTGGCGTAAAATTAGGGGTTGGCGGATTAATTAACGCGTATAGAACAGGTGCTCAACTAGCCTTGGAGGCTTCAAAAATTGTAGAGCGTACTATAAATATTGACTATTTAATTACCTGTGAATACGATTTAATGAATAAAGTGATGCGCGTGGTAAAGGAAAAAAACCTAAACATTGTAAACCAAAAATTAGAATTGGATTGCCAGATTACTATTTCTGTTAGAAAAAACGACGCTCAAGCCATTCATGATATTTTTGAATCTATTTATAAAGTTGAAATTAAAGAAACAGAGCATTAACTATCTAAAACGTCTAAGAAATATTTAGGTGGTCTGGTTGGTTTATTTGTTTTCATATTAATGAATGCCAAAACAGTATTTGCCGTTGCCAGAATTTCTCCAAAATCATTCGCTATTTCATAGTCAAATTCCACCACTGACCTAGGCCTTTCCTTTAGTTGTGTTTTTACTTTAATAAGATCATCATAATGTATTGGTTTCACATAATTTACACGAAGTGAAATCACAGGAAGTGCGATCCCTTCTTCTTCCATTTTCTTGTAAGACAACCCCAGTTTACGCAACCATTCAACACGTCCTATTTCCAGATATAATGCGTAATTCGCATGATGTACTACTCCCATCTGATCGGTTTCTGCATATCGTATTCTTATTTCAATTTCATCCCTTTTCATTGTTCTGTTTAATTTATTTTTTGTAGTTTCGTTGAGCTATCTATTATGAGGAAAAAAAACTAAACATTCAATAGTAAATGATTTTTTTTTTAAGTTTTTTGTTCACATATTTGCCACGCTATAAAAGAGATGATTGTTGCTTCCATGTAACATACAATAACTAATTTTAAGATAAACACTTTAATTCAACAATGAGTATTACTGCGCAATCGGTCTGGAATAACTGTCTCAATTTTATAAAAGACAATATCCAGCCTCAAGCATACAAAACCTGGTTCGAGCCAATAATTGCAGTTAAGCTTACTGATAATGCTTTAAGTGTACAGGTACCAAGCAAGTTCTTTTATGAATGGTTAGAAGAGCATTATGTTAAAATTTTAAAAGTTGCACTTACCAAAGAATTAGGTGAAACTGCCAAGCTTGTTTACATTATTAAAATGGAAAACACGTATGGAAACAAACAGCCATTTACAGAGCGTATACCTAGCTCAAATCGTTCTTCAGTTAAAGCTCAAGACATTGATGTTCCTTTAAAAAATAAAGACAGAGAATTACGTAATCCTTTTATTATCCCAGGAATACGCAATGTAAAAATAGAATCTCAACTGAACCCGAATTATAATTTCGATAACTTTTTAGAAGGTGACTCTAACCGTTTAGCACGTAGTGCTGGTTTAGCGGTTTCAGCAAAACCAGGCGGTACTTCTTTTAATCCGTTATTAATTTTTGGAGGTGTCGGTTTAGGAAAAACACATTTAGCACACGCTATTGGTGTTGATATTAAAGATAAGTATCCAGAAAAAACAGTACTTTATATTTCTGCTGAAAAATTCACACAACAATATATAGATTCGGTTAAAAAGAATAACAGAAATGATTTTATCCATTTCTATCAATTAATTGATGTTCTGGTTATTGATGATGTTCAATTTTTATCAGGTAAATCTGGTACTCAAGATGTATTCTTCCATATATTTAATCACTTACATCAAAACGGTAAGCAGGTTATTTTAACAAGTGATAAAGCACCTGTTGATATGCAAGATATCGAACAACGCTTATTGTCTCGCTTTAAATGGGGACTTTCAGCCGAATTACAAACACCAGATTTTGAAACACGTGTTTCTATACTAAAAAACAAACTCTATCGTGATGGTGTTGAAATGCCAGACGATATTATAGAATATGTTGCCAAGAATATTAAAACGAATATTCGTGAGCTTGAAGGCGCTATCATTTCTTTAATTGCGCAATCTTCTTTTAATAAAAAAGAAATCAATATTGAATTAGCAAAACAGGTCGTAGAAAAGTTTGTAAAGAATACCAAGCGTGAAGTATCTATCGATTATATTCAAAAAATCGTTTCAGATTATTTCCAAATGGATGTCGATACGCTGCAATCTAAAACAAGAAAACGTCATATTGTTCAAGCTAGGCAGTTAGCCATGTTTTTTGCAAAGAAATTCACAAAGGCTTCTTTAGCGAGTATTGGTTCTCAAATTGGCAAACGTGATCATGCAACAGTATTACACGCCTGTAAAACAGTAGATAACTTATCTTCTACAGATAAGCAATTTAGAAAATACGTAGAAGACTTAACGAAAAAACTTTCAGTCTAAAACACTTTAATTATGACTAAAATACTCATGGTTTGCCTCGGAAACATCTGTCGCTCTCCACTAGCTCATGGTATTTTAGAATCTAAACTCCCTAAAGACCGTTTTGAAGTGGACTCCGCAGGAACAAGTAACTATCACATTGGAGAATTACCAGACAAGCGATCAATAGAGGTTGCTACAAAAAATGGCATAAATATTACAGGGCAACGCGGCAGACAATTTCAAATTGAAGATTTCGATAGTTTTGATTTCATCTATGTTATGGATCAATCTAACTTTAAAGACATCGTTAAACTCGCTAGAAATGATGAAGACAGCGCTAAAGTAAAATTGATTCTTAACGAAAGTCATCCCAATAAAAATTTAGAAGTGCCAGACCCTTATCACGGTGGCTATTCTGGCTTTGATAGCGTTTATAAAATGCTTGATGAAGCCTGTACTATTATTGCAAAAAAACTAAATTAGTAGATCAATTCGTATCTATAATATCTGATTTTCAATAATTTTACTAAAACTACACAGTATGAAAACCCTCTATTCTTTAGTATTACTGTCCCTTTTCACATCTTTAAGTTTTTCTCAAACTATTGCACTCACTTCTTTTGCCGTCGGTTTAAATAGTCCTACCGAAATTGTTAATACAGGAACTACTGGTGACACCAGATTGTTTGTTGTTGAACAAGCGGGATTAATTAAAATACTTAATTCAGATGGTTCTATAAACCCTACTCCTTTTCTTGACATAAGTGGTCTTGTAGGCTCTGGAGGAGAACGCGGCTTGTTAGGCCTTGCCTTTGCTCCAGATTATACAACCTCTGGACGCTTTTATGTTAGTTATACAGACAACACGAGTACTAGCCAACCAAATACTATTATCGCACGTTACACGGTTAGTGCCAATCCAGATATATCGAATACTACGGGAACTGTTTTATTGACTATTAGTCAGCCTTTCTCGAACCACAATGGAGGCAAAATAGCTTTTGGTCCTGATGGTTATATCTATATCGCAACTGGAGATGGCGGTTCTGCCGGGGACCCCAATAATCGTGCTCAAAGTTCCAATACACTACTAGGTAAAATACTTCGTATAGATGTTAGCGGAGCTACTTATACTATTCCCGGAGATAATCCCTATGCGAGTTCTGGAGGTTTGCCTGAAATTTATGCCATCGGTTTAAGAAACCCATGGAAGTTCTCTTTTGATAAAATGACTGGTGATTTATGGATTGCAGACGTGGGACAAAACGCTTATGAAGAAATAAATAGGGTTAATAACTCTGGAACACCTGGAGATAATTACGGTTGGAGATGCTATGAGGGTGATAACCATATTTATGATATAAGCTCAGGAAACTGCCCTATATTTAACAATACTATAGCTCCTGTTTCAGAGTACGATCATTCTGGTGGCAGATGTTCAATTACCGGCGGCTATTTATATAGAGGAACCATGTATCCCGCATTTATTGGAAAATACTTTTTTGCCGATTTTTGCTCTCAAGAGATAGGCCTCTTGACAGCTACGGGAAGCAGCTGGTCTTTAGCATGGCAAACACCTAATATAACAGCATCATGGACAAGTTTTGGCGAAGATAGCAATGGTGAGTTATATGCTGTTGGTGGTAATAGTGTGTACAAAATAACAGATCCTAATTTAAGTGTTGCTGAAGAACAACTTGAGCATTTTAAATTGTTTCCCAATCCTTCTAATGGCAAAATTACCATTCATTTTGGGTCAAATTTCAAAACTGTACAATCACTTTCAATTATAAATAGTATTGGACAACAAATAAAAAAAATTAATACTATTTCAACAGAAAATATTACTATTGCAACAAAAACTTATGCTCCTGGTTTATATTTCGTTGAAATACGAGACAAAACAGGCGTAAAATCTATTAAAAAATTGATCATAAACTAAATGAGCGAGCATTCTGGAAAGCTTTATCTTATCCCAACAACATTAGGAGATACCGAGCCATTAAATGTATTACCGTTAAGCGTAAAAAAAACGATTGAACGTATTGATACGTATATCGTTGAAAATGAAAAAACAGCAAGACGTTTTATCAAGAAAGTAAGCTCTGGTAAAAAACAATCTGCATTGAAGCTATTTCCTTTGAATAAGTTTACAGATGCAAACGAATTACCGAGTTATTTAGAACCATGCAAGAACGGTTTTGATATTGGTTTAATTTCTGAAGCGGGCTGTCCAGGCATAGCAGATCCTGGTGCAGAAATTGTAAAACTGGCGCATGAAAACAATATTAAAGTTGTCCCTCTTGTTGGGCCATCTTCCATTTTAATGGCAATGATGAGCAGCGGAATGAACGGACAGAGTTTTGCTTTTAATGGCTACTTACCTATTGATAAAGGTGAGCGTAAACAGGAATTAAAACGTTTAGAAAAGTTATCATTAGACTATAACCAGTCGCAACTATTTATCGAAACACCGTATAGAAATAATAAAATGTTAGAAGATTTATGTAGTATTTTAAATGGCAATACAGAAATTTGTGTAGCTTGTGATATTACGTTACCCACAGAATACATCAAGACGATGACCGCAAATGAATGGAAAAAAAATAACGTTGACCTTCATAAAAGACCAACGTTATTTATTATTCATAAGAACTAAAACGCTTATTAAGCGTCCATAGAAACTTTAGCTCTTCTTTTAGGCTTAATGTTCGATGTGTCAAATCCTGAAAAACGCTTCATGTACGAGCGAATAGAAGTGCCATAACCATCTTCAAAACCAATCGCGCCATAACTTCTCAAATATTTTTTCACACCACCAGGTCCTGCCAAATGCGCTGCGGCTAAAATACCCGACTCTGTTACTTTAATACCATTAATATATTTTCCAGAAAAACGCTTGATATCTCTTCTTAACACCCACTTATTACGTTCTGCATTAGCTACAAATGCTTTCTCTTGTAATTCAGGTGTATTTAGAAATAATTTAGCATCCTTAATACCAATGAGCTCTAAAGTACTTCTACCAAATTGGTATTTCCCTAAGTAACCATAAGTATTAACCGAGAAATAATTGTTTTGAGATTCTTTAAATCCCAGTTCCTCTTTAAAACCTAGAAAGGTTTTACCTAAATGAAGATTAAAAGGTGTTTCAGTTTCATCAAAACTAAAATCGTAAGTTTTGTCTAAAGACATAGAATAGTCTAAGTCCAAACCTTTAGTTGAATAGTTAGCCATAAAATCATAGCTCACTTTAGATTTATTTGTTGATAGCGATACAACAATTAAAACACAAATTGTACACGCTAAAGCTAAAAAACTTGCAATACTCTTTTTGTTCATAATTTTCAATTTTTTAAAGCTGCTCATATTCAAAAAGCGTGCCTAAAATTTTGCCGTGCAAATATACAACAATTTTATTAATACTGAAAATCAATCGTTTAACTACACTTAAAAGTAGATAGCGTGTAGCTTTATGCCGTTTTTATCGTTGAACTCCACCGTTGGAAACGGTATTTTAATCGTGTTAAAAACGCTAAAAACGGATTTTAAGAACATCGAATTGGTTTTTATCCGTGTTAAATCTACGTCTAAACTCAAATAGAATTGACGTTGCCTATTTTGTTTTATCAATGCGTTATTAATCATAAGTGACGCCTCACCAGACAGTAAACCTTCCCCTCCGTATCCAACCGCAAGATTTAGCCATTTAGGAATTTTACTGTTTTTAAAGAACGCATGCATATTAGCAGAAAGCCAATAAGTCTGCCCGTTATAGTCCTTTAAAAATTCTTCAAAAAAGCCATCACCTAATTTATCTGGGCGTTGTGAAGCATATTTGGTCCTGTGGAAAGAATATTTCATAACAATACGCTGTTCTTCCCACAGTAATTCTTGTCCGATATATAAACCTGAACCAGCTGCATTCGCTGTAAAATCGCCCCAACTAAATCCCCATTCTTCTGAAAAACCATCTAAAACCTCAACTGCGGTTAAAAAAGTAAAGCCTAATGTTCCGCCATATATTAATTGGCCTTTTTTACTTATACCTGCCCAACTTAAGCTTTGAGCTCCCAATCTACCCAATTGATACGCTGAGAAGGTATGACCTAACTTATCCAGTTGTAACCAGTCACTATTATCATTAACAGTATGAAACTTAGAGCGCTCATAATCTGTATACCAAAACTGATTCAAGGCTAAAAGCGTTAAACCACCAAGGGTCGCTTTAGAAATAACAACGGCATTTCTCCGCTTACTATTTAAGGTGTCGCTTGGTTTAAAAAAAGAATGCTGAGCTAAAGCAGCATGGCTAATAAAGCCGAAGAAAAGATATACTGCAAGTTGCTTCACTCCTAGTTATAGATGTTTTGCGAATTCAAATAGCTATGGTAGGCTCTAGCATTTGCATTATGTTGTGATAAGGTTTTTGAGAACTTGTGAAAGCCTATGTTTTTTGCATCTGCCACAAAATAGAAATAGTCATGCTTTTCGGCATTTAAGACAGCATCAATAGCAGAAACATCTGGCATGGCAATTAAGCCTGGTGGTAAGCCTAAGTATTTATAGGTATTGTAAGGTGAATCTATCTCTTTATGAACATTTAATACCCTTTTGATAATTTCACCATCGTAGTTTGGTAATTGGTAAGCAGCATAACGAATGGTAGGATCTGCTTGCAAAGGCATGCCAATTCTTATTCTGTTTAAGTAAACACCTGCGATTCTAGGTTGTTCACTTGCTTGTTTAGATTCTTCATGAACAATAGACGCCAAGGTCATTACCTCATCTGGTGTTAAATTTAATTGCTTGGCTTTTGCTAGTCGTGACGCATTCCAAAACCGATCATATTCTTTTAACATTTTATCACGAAAAGTTTCTGCAGACGTGTTCCAGTACACTTCATAACTATTAGGAACGTACATGCCTAAAGCTGTTTTTTTTGTAAATCCGTTTTTACTTAAAAACGTTTTATCTGTCATCGCTTTTATAAGCGACACACTATCTGCTTCTATTTGACTGGCAATACGACCCGCTAATTTTGCTAGAGTCTCCTGATTATTAAAAGCAATACGAATGGGTTTGTTCTGACTACGAATGGTATTAATAATATCATTATTACTCATTCCTTTTTTTATAATGTAACGCCCTGCTTTAACATTGGTGGTGTACTTTTTCTGCTCCGCTAAGGCATCAAATTTATCTATATCTATCAATAAAGGCTCCAATTGCCCTCTTACTTCACTGTAATTAGCGTGGGTAGGAATTAAAAGGTAAGCTTCATCGTTATTAAAAGCCGTGTTAGGCTTTAACATGGCGCCATAAACAAAATAAGCAATATAAGCTGCAACTGCGAGACCTATAATAACAATCCCTATAAGTATTTTTTTAATGTACATTTTTAATAAGTTGAAATAAATATTCGTTTTTATACGCTCCATTGTTTAAATTCCAGTCTTTTTTTAATCCGATGGATTTAAAACCTTGATTAGAAAACAATTTGATACTGTTATTATTCTCTTCAGAAATATTACAATATAACTGATGTAAATTTAAGTGAGTAAAGCAATAGTTCGTAACTAATTTTAATGCTTCGCGGCCATACCCTTTATTTCTGTTTTCATCTTCTTTTACTAAGATCCCGACACCTGCGCGTTTATTTTTTGCATCGAAATCGAAAACATCAATCATACCTAAGGTCTCATGGTCATAACTACAAATAACCAACCTCAATTGCTTGACCTCATAAATATCTGCATGTGCATTTTCTAAATACTGTTTAATAAGATATTTAGAATATGGGGTCTGGGTGCTACTCAACTCCCAAATGGATTCGTCATTTTCAATGCTGTAAACAAACTCCAAATCTTCAGGTTCAAGCGCTCTTAAATAGATGTGTTCGCCCTTTAATGTTACCATTCTATTTCGCCTTTAAAAACCAATGTTGCTGGCCCTTGGAGCCAAATGTTTTTATAGCCATTTTCAGATACTTCGAACGACACTTTCAATTGGCCGCCTTCAACCTTTAAATTCACTTCTTTGGCTTCTGTTTTATTCAAACGGTGCATGGCTAATGCTACTGCTGTTACGCCTGTTCCGCAAGACAAAGTTTCATCTTCCACTCCTCTTTCATAAGTTCTAACAGCAAAAGTATCGCTATCCATTTGTTGTACAAAATTAACGTTACTTCCTGCTTCATTATAGCGCTCACCATTTCTAATTTTTGAACCTTCACTTTTTACATCAAAATCTTTTAAATTATTCACTAAAGTAACGTGATGTGGTGAACCCGTATTTAAAAACACATGACTGTCAAACGCCTCTATACTATCAACATCTTGCATCTTCAGGGTCACAAAACCGTTAGTAATCGAAGCTTCATGCAACCCATCAATAGCGTTAAAAGTGGTGTTTTTTGAGATAATGTTTAGCCTTTCCGCGAAAGCGACAATACAACGACCGCCATTACCACACATGGTGCTTTCATTGCCATCGGCATTAAAATAGACCATTTTAAAATCTGCAATTTTGTCATTTTCTAATAGTATCAATCCATCTGCCCCAATGCCAAAGCGACGGTCACACAAATGTGCAATTAACTTGGCATCCTTTTTGTTAAATAATCCTTGACGATTATCTACAAAAACGAAGTCGTTCCCTGTGCCTTGATACTTATAAAAGGTATGTGTCATTTGCTTGGAGTTACTTCGGACAAATATAGTGTTTTCACAGTTTATTTTTGATGTTAAAAGGTCGTTAAAGTTGAATTTTCAACGCAATAAAAAAATTAATTTTATAGTTAATCTATAAATTCTAAACTAATAATCCCCTTATGTAAGGGTATATAAAAAAGATTTTAAATGAAAAAAATAGCAACGCTGGTTTTCGTTTCCGTTTTAGGAGGAGCAATTACTCTAGGAGCATATAAAACCATTTTAGAAAAAGACGATCCCATTGTTTTTAATGAGCAACAAACGCAATCTGTATTTACCCCTGTTAATTTAAAAACAACCCATACAGCACTAGCAGCGGCAGAAGGTATTGATTTTACCATAGCTGCAGAAAAAACATTAGATGCAGTAGTACACGTAAAAAATGTATCTATAAGTACTGCCCAGCCAACAATGCAAGATTTATTAATGGGACGCGTACCACAACGCAGACAACTAGGCACAGGAAGTGGTGTGATTATTTCGCCTGATGGCTACATCATTACTAATAACCATGTCATTGACGGGGCTGACAAATTAAGTATTACTCTTAATGATAACAGAACATTAGACGCTAAAATTATAGGTACAGACACAAAAACGGATATTGCCTTATTAAAAATAGAGTCTGAAACTGATTTACCCTATACAACCTTTGGTGATAGTGATCAAGCCAAAATTGGGGAATGGGTATTAGCCGTAGGCAACCCTTTTAACTTAACCTCAACTGTGACTGCAGGAATTATTAGTGCAAAATCAAGAGATTTATCGGGTTTAAGCAACCAATCGTTTATTCAAACCGATGCTGCTGTAAATCCAGGTAATTCTGGTGGTGCTTTGGTTAATACTAATGGCGATTTAATAGGTATTAATACGGCGATTAGTTCACAAACGGGTTCTTATATTGGGTATTCTTTTGCGGTACCAAGTAATATTGCACGTAAAGTGGTTGAGGACATTATGGAATTTGGTAATGTACAGAATGGCATCCTTGGGGTTCAAGGCGGGTCTCTAAACAGTGCATTCGCAGAACAATTAGGTATTGGAGAAACTGAAGGGTTTTATGTAGATGGTGTTGAAGAAGATATGGGTGCTGAAGCTGCTGGTTTAAAACGTGGTGACATTATTAAAAAAATTGATAATGTAACGATTAACAAATTTTCAGATCTACGGGGCTATCTCGATACCAAACGCCCTAATGACGTTATTAACGTTTACTTTTTAAGAAATGGTGTGCAAAAAGAAGCACAGGTCACTCTATTAAAGAACAATACACTCACACTTCCTAATGTAGGTGTTATTAAGAACGCTAAGCCAAAAGACTTAAGAAAATACAAAGTAGATAATGGCGTAAAAATCACAGCATTGACTGGAGGGTACGCTGAGTATTTTGCTAATGAAGGTGTACAAGCTGGAGATATTATTACTGCAATAAACGGTAAAAAAGTAAACTCTGTTGAAGATGTTCAGAACATTATTAAATCCAGAGACATGTACCAACCGTTGAGTATTGAGTTAGTAAATTCTAGGGGACAAGTAAACAGATACGGACTTAGGTAATAATTAAAACATAAAATGTACTAAAGCACTTTAGAGAAATCTAAGGTGCTTTTATTTTTTAGTAAAAATATTTTACGAAAACGTTTGAAAACGATACTTTTGCAAAAATTTAAACAACACACTAAATAATTTAAAATGTCTACTAACGAAACCTATGAAAGCGAATTAGCCTTTCAAGCCGACAGACGTCGTGCTACTGTTGAATTCATTAAAATTGTAAGCGACTTATGGTATGATAAGTCTATTGAATTGGTAATTTTTAGAAACCAATTAATTGATAGAAATGTCAGCGAAATTTTAAATCTTCATGAATATGCTGGTGCCTTTGTTCAAAAACCAATTTCTATTTTTGACTCTGTAGAAATAGCGCAAGCTATTAAAACATTAGATATTCCACCTGCAAAACTGGATATTGGGAAATTAACCTACGAGTATCATTTAGAAGAAGAAAAATACAGTAATGCCATCTCTTTTGTTGCTGACAAATTAAAAGGGGCAAGCAAAAACGAGGACATTACACCTAAAGATGTGGTGTTATATGGTTTCGGTCGTATTGGTCGTTTAGTCGCTCGTGAATTAATGACACGTACAGGAAAAGGTAGCCAATTACGTTTACGTGCTATCGTTACCCGTGGTAAAGTAGATGCGAAAGTTTTAGAAAAAAGAGCCTCTTTATTACGTAATGATTCTGTTCATGGTGATTTTTCTGGAACGGTAGGTATTGATCTTGAAAACGAAGCCTTAATTATTAATGGGACTACCGTAAATATCATTTCGGCAAACCAGCCAGAAGAGATAGATTACACAAAATATGGTATTCATAATGCTTTAATTATTGATAATACTGGTGTGTTTAGAGATAAAGAAGAACTAACCAGATTATTAAGTTCTAAAGGCGCGCATAAAGTGTTATTAACGGCGCCAGGAAAAGGAGTTCCAAATATTGTTCACGGGGTGAACCACTTAGAAAATGACCCAGACAAAATTGATATTTTCTCTGCAGCGTCGTGTACAACTAATGCCATCACACCTGTTTTAAAAGCTATTGAAGATACTTACGGTGTAAAAAGCGGTCATTTAGAAACCATTCATGCCTATACGAACGACCAGAATCTGGTAGATAACTTCCATAGTAAATACCGTCGTGGTCGTGCTGCAGCTTTAAACATGGTTATTACAGAAACTGGAGCAGGCGCAGCCGTATCAAAAGCCTTACCTGTTTTTGAAGGCAAACTAACCTCTAATGCCATTCGTGTTCCTGTACCTAATGGTTCTTTGGCCATTTTAAACTTAGAGTTAGAGTCTACAGCAAGTGTTGATAGCATGAATGCAACAATGAAAAAATATGCTTTAGAAGGGGATTTAGTAGAGCAAATTAAATATGAAATGAGCGATGAGCTCGTATCCAGCGATATTGTTGGTTGTTCTGCGCCTTCTATTTATGATAGTAAAGCAACGATAGTACGTAAAGATGGTAAAAACGCTATTCTTTATGTGTGGTACGATAATGAATATGGGTACAGTCACCAGGTGATTCGATTAGCTAAATATATTGCTAAAGTGAGACGCTTTACGTATTATTAATGATCTAAGATTTCTCATTTTAAAAAGCCGTGATTTAGTAAATAGCCACTAAAATGCAGGTCTTTTCAAATTATTTTAGAGTATAGTCCAAACACAGTATCTCATACGTATATACAAAAGCCTTACATTTAGTAAGGCTTTTGTCATATAATGCATTCAGACTGAACAATATTTTTTACTTTAGCAGTGAATGATAACAAACCAATTTTAAAAAATGAATTTTATTAAAGCTACATTACTTTTATTTTTAGTCGTTTTTTCGCTACAACTACAAGCGCAAACAAACCCACAAACGGAAGAGGACAAGCTATCATTAGATAGTGGCTCGATAGAAAGTCAGTTTGAGTATCTAACGACCAAGGCTTCAAATTGGAGAGACGAACGTGGTCAGAATTATGAAGTTATTAAAGCCAATTGGGTTGAAAAAATAAAAGCGAACACCCTGGACTCTCTAAAAGCAGTGCACAAAACACTTAATGAGACCAAAGCCGTTGTTAGAAAACAAAACGAAGAAATCTCAAAATTAAAATCGAGCTTAACAGCTACACAAGGTGCATTAGAAAAAACCAAAACAGAAAAAGACAGCATGTCTTTATTTGGAATGCAAATGAGCAAAGGGGGGTACAATGGCTTAATGTGGAGTATCATCGCTGGTCTTTTAGTTTTAACTTTATTATTTATGTATAAGTTTAAAAACAGCAATGCTATAACACGTGATGCTAAAAAAACATTATTAGATACTGAGGAAGAATTTGAAGAACACCGTCGCATCGCATTAGAACGCGAACAGAAAGTGAGACGTCAACTTCAGGATGAGATAATTAAACAGAAGAATAGTGGTAATCAATAAAGGTGTTAAGTATCTATTTTGTGATTTTTTATCTAAAATAAATGCACACTTGAAAAAAAGAAATCACTATTTAAGGAGTTCGGCACTTCTAAATTTAATTTCAAAGATAAAAAAGGCTCTTAATTGGAGCCTTGTTTTATTAAAGAAAAAACAAGGCTTATCATTCAAAATGAAGCCTCCCTTTTTTCTCCTGTTAATGGTTCTTTTTTTTTAATTTATCTTTTTTACAAGTAGTTATACGTCTTACTAATACTCAAGTGCAATTAGATAATAGTGGTGACCCTGTTAGATTATCTGATTACGGAATAAAAACATTTATTAAATTATGAAATTAAAACACGCTTACCTTATTCTGGCTATTCTAGGTATTGCTTATACCTGGTACTTTAATATCCAATTTTATTTAACGGAAGACAATACGTCTATATTAAACTTTATAGCACAAACTAAAACCACTTTTGCATCACAATCTATAGTGGCAGACCTCACTGTGGTTGTTGTTACCTTTTTGGTTTGGATGACTTACGAATCTCTCCAATTAAAAATTAAATATTGGTGGATGCTTATTCCGCTGACCTTTATAGTGGCGATTGCTTTTACCTTTCCTTTTTTTCTATATCTGCGGGCTAATCGCTTGGAGGTATTAAAAGAATAGTTGCAGCTTTATTATTTATTTTACTAGAGAAAAAATAGACGAACCTGGTTTAATCCCAAACTTTCGAGACTTAAAAAAAACATTGGATACCATTGAATAACACCATAAGTGAAACACCTTAAGCTAATAGTTCCTGTAATTGTAATCTCTCAATTCTGCTGCACATCCTTATGGTTTGCTGGAAACGGTGTAATTAACGATCTTACCATAAATTTTAATCTTAAATTAAGTGCTTTAGGACACTTAACATCAGCCGTACAATTTGGTTTTATTATTGGCACACTAATTTTTGCGATTTTCACTATTGCCGACCGGTATTCACCTTCAAAAGTATTTTTAATCTGTGCACTGCTTGGATCATTATTTAATTTAGCAGTAATATGGGAAAGTAACAGTTTAATAAGCTTGCTTTTATTTCGTTTTTTTACAGGTTTTTTTCTCGCGGGCATCTACCCAGTAGGTATGAAAATAGCCGCAGATTACTATCAGAAAGGACTTAATAAACCCCTAGGGTTTTTAGTTGGCGCATTGGTTTTAGGCACTGCATTTCCACATTTACTAAATGAAATGACTTACCAATACCCTTGGAGATCTGTACTGATAGCAACTTCGTCTCTTGCAGTTTTAGGTGGCTTATTAATGTTCATTATGGTGCCTGATGGTCCCTACCGAAAATCGAGCCAGCGTACAAATCTATCTGCTTTTTTTAGCATATTTCACAATCAAGAATTCCGCTCTGTAGCTTTCGGTTATTTTGGACACATGTGGGAGCTGTATGCCTTTTGGGCATTTGTTCCCCTTATGCTAAAAAAATATAGTCTTGAACATCCTCAAACCCTATTTAATATTCCCATGTTATCGTTCTTAATAATTGGAATCGGTGGTTTGTCCTGCATACTAGGAAGCTATCTTGCACAAACAGCGGGAACCAAACGAACAGCATATATCGCACTATTCTTATCATGTGGGTGTTGCTTAATTTCACCAGTCTTATTTGCGAGTGACTTTGAAAGCTTGTTTATTGGTTTTCTTATGCTTTGGGGCTTGGTAGTTATTGCAGACTCACCCCTTTTATCAGCACTGGTGGCTCAAAACGCACCAGCAGAACTAAAAGGTACTGCTCTTACAATTGTTAATTGCCTTGGTTTCTCAATAACAATATTTAGCATTCAAATTATAACCAGAATAATAGCGCTTACTGACTCAAATGGCATCTACACCATTTTAGCGATAGGTCCTATTTTGGGTTTGATTGCATTGCGAAAGAAAAACAAAATAACGATACCGAAAAGAAGCTAAACAATATTGAAAAGCAATTTAGTTCAAGCATCAAACAAACCTTTAAAAAATAGAATTCAACAATGCTTAAAACAATTCAATTATCTTTGCATGCTTATAATAAGAAGAATAATGAGAATTGACATCATCACGGTATTACCAGAATTATTAAAAAGCCCATTTGAAGCTTCAATTTTAAAGCGTGCTATAGAGGCCAATTTAGTTTCAGTACACTTTCATAACCTACGGGATTATACCACAGATAATTATAAATCTGTAGACGATACACAATTTGGTGGTGGTGCAGGTATGGTAATGACCTGTGAACCCATAGACAAATGTATCTCTCACTTAAAAGAACAACGTGATTACGACGAAGTGATCTACATGACACCCGACGGAGCAACCTTAAACCAAGGGATTGCTAACACGCTCTCTTTAAAAGAAAATATTATTATTCTTTGCGGACATTATAAAGGGGTAGACCAGCGGGTTCGCGATATGTTTGTCACCAAAGAAATCTCTATTGGCGATTATGTCCTTTCTGGTGGTGAATTGGGAGCTGCGGTATTATGTGATGCAGTGATTCGATTAATTCCTGGTGTTTTAGGTAATGAAACCTCTGCCCTAACCGATTCTTTTCAGGACAATTTACTCGCCCCCCCTATTTATACGAAACCAAGAGACTATAAAGGATACAAAGTACCAGACGTATTATTTAGTGGGCATGCGGCTAAAATTGAAAAATGGCGTGAAGAACAAGCGTATAAGAGAACGCAAGAACGGCGACCAGATTTACTCGAAGATTAGCAAAATTATGGATACTTATTCAGCTCCAAAAATAATAACACTTCAAGACAAGAAATTGGTTGGACAATCCGTTGAAATGTCTTTGCTCGAAAATAAAACCTTTGAATTATTTTCTAGCTTTATGCCGAATAGAAGACAGATTCCTAATACGGTTGACACAGCTATTTATGAAGTGTTAGTCTATGATTCTATTAATTATTTTTCTCAATTTAATCCGAATACAACCTTTGAGAAATGGGCGACCGTTGAAGTTTCAGACTATGAGTCTATTCCAGAAACGATGACCTCTTACAATTTACGAGGTGGTTTATATGCTGTCTTCATGCATAAAGGGTTGGCCGAAGCATTTCCAAAGCTCATGCAGTTTATTTTTGGGGAATGGTTTCCAAAATCTGAATATGTTTTAGACGACAGAGCACATTTTCACGTATTAGGAGATAACTACAAAAAGGACTCTCCCGACTCTGAGGAAACAGTGTATATACCCATTAGAATTAAAGAATAAGCTCCAGACGCTAAGAGCATAGTTACGAGTTAGTTACGCGCTTATTCTTATTTAATTAATAACAACTCCTGAATGTAAATTCACGAGGTTCTTATAAGAAATAAAAAAGTTAGTAAAGTCTCACTCTTTTTATACTACAGCACCGTTTTTAATACCTTGTGGGTCTAAACAACAAGTAACATCAAAAAAAGAGAACTTATTAATTGTTAATTATTCATTATTAACTATATTTGCACCCAATTTCGGACTAACCTCTGGCGATATACGTGAATGTTATTCTGAATTAATAAACTAAAAAATTATAAAGATGGAATCTTTAATAAAATTTGTACAAGACGAATTTGTACCAACAAAAGACTTTCCAGCATTTTCGGCTGGTGATACAATTACTGTATACTACGAAATTCGTGAAGGTGAAAAAAGTAGAGTGCAGTTCTTTAGAGGTGTAGTATTACAAAGAAGAGGCTCTGGAACATCAGAAACTTTTACTATTAGAAAAATGTCAGGAACAGTTGGTGTAGAACGTATCTTCCCTGTTAATTTACCTGCATTGCAAAAAATTGAAATAAACAAGAAAGGTAGTGTACGTCGCGCTAGAATCTTTTACTTTAGAGGTCTTACTGGTAAGAAAGCTAGAATTAAAGAAGCAAGAAGATAATAATCGCTTAGCTATTATACGATTAGAAAAGCCTGACTTAAATAAGTCAGGCTTTTTACATTTATGGCATTATCAACAATTGTTAATAATGCTAGTTCATAACCGGTTGATAACTAATATGTTAAAACCATAGGTTTTTCGAAACTTATAATGTATCTTAGTATAAGAATTAATAACAACTTTTGTTGGTTACGAGTTAAATTTCGGATTTGTATTAATTTTTTAAAGACTCGTTCTTTAAAATAATTGTTTTTTGAGATTTTGAAATATCATATGTATATATGACTATCGTAAAATCATGATGTTTGTAGAATTAAGATATGCTGTTGCAGATTTTAATTTGAAAAACTGAAAGTTTCGGAAAAAGTAATAGGATCGAAAGTGATTATGAAACGAAGAAACAATGTTCTATTGTAAAAACAACGTGCAAGCGAAGTTAAACGTAATAGAACATCAAGAAAAACAATAAAGAGTACGTAGCAGTATCAGTTCTATACATTTAGAAAGTTACCAAATGTACTATCGATTTAACTAATCTTGAATTGAAAAGATGTAAAACTTCGGTTTTAGATTGCGTTAGCGAGAGCTAACTAGGTCACGAGGATGTTAATTCGAAGAAAGCCATAATATCAATAGTTTAATCTATTATGTTATGGCTTTTGTTTTAGCAAGATTTCTTAGATTTTATTTATTGGAGGTTTTTAGCGCAACACAAAAGTTATATCGTATTTAAAAATTGATGACCTGTGTTTAAAAAAAAGCACCCACTTTACTCCAGAAAAAACACGGGAATAAATTTTATAACTAACAGCTTAAAGGTTTAAAATTTCACCAAGAAAACACGCTTGGTCTACCCTCCATCAGTTTATTACTATAAAATAAAAACGCACTTCGAGTTAATCCTTGAGTCTTCTGTCAAAACTTCAAAACAACCGCAATAGGCTTTAATATGGTATTGAATTTTTGTATATTCGCAGTCCCGAAAAGCTTCGGTTTTTACAAATTAAAATACACTAATTACATATGTCAACAACACCAAAAATCATTTATACAAAAACTGATGAAGCTCCAGCTTTAGCAACACGTTCTTTTTTGCCAATTGTAAAAGCATTTGTGGAATCTTCAGGAATTAATATTGAAACAAAAGATATTTCTCTAGCTGCCAGAATACTTGCTGCGTTTCCAGATTTTTTGAAAGATGACCAACAGGTATCAGACGATTTAGCCTTTTTAGGCGAACTTGTGAAAAAACCTGAGGCGAACATTATAAAACTACCTAATATATCTGCTTCCATTCCGCAATTAAAAGCAGCTATTAAAGAATTACAAAAACAAGGTTTCGGGATTCCGAACTATCCAGATGATGCTAAAAATGATGTTGAAAAGGATATCAAAACACGTTACGAAAAAATTAAAGGTAGTGCTGTAAATCCAGTTTTACGTGAAGGAAACTCTGACCGTCGTGCACCAAAAGCCGTAAAAAATTACGCAAAAAAACACCCACACTCTATGGGGAAATGGTCTAGCAATTCTAAAACTCACGTGGCAACGATGACTGCTGGAGACTTTGCTAATAATGAAAAGTCATTGACGCTAACTGCTGCTACTTCAGTAGATATTAAATTTACTAGCGAAAAAGGAAATACTGTTCTATTAAAAAAAGGAATTCCTTTACTTGAAGGCGAAATTATAGATGCCACTATAATGAGTAAAAAGGCATTAATTGACTTTTTAGAAGAACAAGTTGAAGATGCTTTAGATAAAGGTGTGTTATTTTCACTACACATGAAAGCCACGATGATGAAGGTGAGTGATCCAATTATTTTTGGTCATGCCGTTCGTGTTTTCTTTGCTGATTTATTTGAAAAGCATGGAAAATCATTTGAAAAAATTGGTGTTGATGTCAAAAACGGTTTTGGAAATCTATTAAGTAAATTAAGTAGTTTACCAGAAGACAAACGAGATGTCGTTAGAGAAGATATTCGCTACGCTTTAGAGCATGGTCCAGAATTAGCAATGGTTAATAGTGATAGAGGCATTACAAATTTACATGTACCAAGTGATGTTATCATTGACGCCTCTATGCCAGCAATGATTCGCACATCGGGACAAATGTGGAATGCCGAAGGAAAGCTTCAGGATACAAAAGCGGTTATTCCAGATAGTAGTTATGCTGGTATTTATGCCGCAACAATTAACTTCTGTAAAAAACACGGTGCTTTCGATCCTACGACAATGGGAACTGTTCCTAATGTTGGTTTAATGGCTCAAAAAGCTGAAGAATATGGTTCGCACGATAAGACCTTCGAGATCACAGGTAATGGAAAAGTAGAAGTCGTAGATGAAAACGGAAAAACGTTAATTAAACATACAGTTGAAGCAGGAGACATTTGGAGAATGTGCCAGGTAAAAGATTTACCAATTCAAGACTGGGTAAAATTAGCCGTATCACGAGCTAAAGCTTCTCAAGTACCAGCAATTTTCTGGTTAGACAAAAACAGAGCACATGATGCACAGTTAATTAAAAAAGTAAACACCTATTTAAAAGATCACGACACTACTGGTTTAGATATCAGGATTTTATCTCCTATCAAAGCAACTGAATTTACTTTAGAACGTATTAAAGATGGAAAAGATACCATTTCAGTTTCTGGTAATGTATTACGTGATTACTTGACAGATTTATTTCCCATCTTAGAAGTTGGAACCAGTGCTAAAATGTTATCCATAGTTCCATTAATGAATGGTGGTGGTTTATTTGAAACTGGTGCTGGTGGTTCTGCTCCTAAACATGTACAGCAGTTTACTCAAGAAAACCACTTACGCTGGGATTCTTTAGGTGAGTTTTTAGCACTAGCCGTGTCTTTAGAACATTTCAGTGAGGCAAATAACAATCCAAAAGCCAAGATTTTAGGGGATGCTTTAGATAGAGCGACTGAGAAATTATTAGAAAATAGCAAAGGGCCTTCACGTAAAGCGGGTGAGTTAGACAATAGAGGTAGCCATTTCTATTTAGGTTTATACTGGGCTCAGGAATTAGCAAAACAAGATGAAGATGCAGATTTGAGAGCGGAATTTACCAAAATCGCCAAAAAATTCGAAGACAATGAAACAAAAATTATTGGTGAGCTAATCGCTATTCAAGGTCAATCAGTAGATATTGGTGGCTACTATGAACCTAAAGAAGCGTTAGTAAATGCTGCCATGAGACCTAGTACAACGTTAAACAATCTTTTAAACAACTAATAGTCTTATCATTAAGGTTATGTTAAAAGCTCCCATTGCGGGAGCTTTTTTTATATTTTTACTCTGCAAAATTGCTATAAATGAATCAATCAAAACTCCTATTGCTCATCTTTCTTTGTTTGAGTAATACCTTCCTTTTCGCCCAGGATAAATTCACTTTAAGTGGAACCATTCAAGAAGAAAAAAGTAACGAAACGTTAATTGGTGTTAATATTTTGTTTCCAAATCAAAAAACGGGAACGATCACTAACGAATACGGCTTCTACTCTATCACATTGCCTGAAGGCACCTATACTATTGTTTTAAGTTATGTGGGATACAGTGCCAAAACGGAAACCATAGTACTAAATAAAGACACTAAAAAAGACTTTACTTTAGTAGTATCAGCAGAAAGTTTAGAAGAAGTCATTTTAACCGAAAACGTCGAAAAACTCAGTATTAGAAAACCTCAAATGAGTGTGAATGCGCTAAGTTCTGCAACTATAAAAGAAATTCCCGTTGTACTTGGAGAAGCAGATGTTATAAAAGCCATTACTTTATTACCGGGTGTTACCAACGCAGGCGAAAGTTCTTCGGGTTTTAATGTTCGCGGTGGTGCTGCAGATCAAAATTTGATTTTGTTAGATGAAGCGACTGTGTTTAATTCATCACATTTATTTGGCTTATTTTCAGTGTTTAATCCTGATGCTATAAAGGATTTAAAATTATATAAAGGCGGAATTCCTGCGCGTTATGGTGGCCGGGTGTCTTCTGTTTTAGATATCTATCAAAAAGAAGGTAATAGTAAAGACTTCCATATGAATGGTGGTATTGGTCTAGTCGCTAGCAGACTATTAGCAGAGGGTCCAATTAAAAAAGATAAAGGCGCTTTTCTTTTAGGAGGAAGAAGTAGTTATGCCCATCTATTCTTACCCCTTTTTGACCTAGATAATGTCGCTTATTTTTATGATTTAAACACGAAACTAAGCTATGAGCTCAATGACAAAGATGCTATTTATTTATCTGGCTATTTTGGTCGTGATGTCTTTAATTTAACCGATAGCTTTAAAAATACTTACGGAAATACCATTGTGAATTTTAGATGGAATCACTTATTTTCTAACAAACTCTTTTCAAATATGTCACTAATCTATTCTGATTACTACTATGGCTTAAGTTTAGATTTCGTAGAGTTTAATTGGAATTCAGGCATACAGAATTTCAATTTTAAATACGATTTAAAACATTATTTAAGTGACACGTTCAAATTACAATATGGTCTTAATAGCATTTACTATAAATTTAATCCTGGAGAAATTGAACCATCGACTCCAACTTCGGGAATTAATTCTAGAAAATTAATAGATAAATATGCTTTTGAAAATGCTATTTATGTGGATGCAGAACATAAGGTTTCAGAAAAACTGACTTTAGCTTACGGTTTACGCTTAAGTTCGTTTTTAAGATTAGGTCAAAAAGAGTTAAATATATACGAAAATGATAAAGCCGTTCTTTTCAACGAAGATTTTCAAATTTATCAAAGTGCAGATCCAATTGGAACAGCGTCCTTTAGTAGGAACGAAACAATAAAATCATTTATAAATCTAGAACCCCGCTTTTCAGCGGCTTATCAATTATCTGAAAATTCTTCTGTAAAAGCAAGCTATAACAGAATGAGTCAATACTTACATTTATTAACCAATACAAGTTCTCCAACACCACTAGACGTTTGGACGCCTAGCGGAAAGTATATTAAACCACAATTGCTAGATCAATATGCTATTGGTTATTTTAAAAATTTCAAAGACGGAGACTATTCGTTAGAGGTTGAAAGTTATTATAAAACAGTAAAAAACAGAATTGATTATATAGATGGTGCGAATTTAATTGCCAATGATGCTATTGAACAAGTTATTTTAAACGGAAAAGCAAGAGCTTATGGTTTTGAATTATTATTTAGAAAAAATGAAGGCCGTTTAAAAGGCTGGCTTGCGTACACACTCTCTAAATCTGAACAAAAGACAGCAGGGAGAACCCCAAGTGAAACAGGCATTAACAATAATAGTTGGTACAATACTGGTTATGATAAAACACACGATATTTCTATAACCAGCAGCTATGATGTCTCAAAAAAGTGGAAAGCCAATACGAACTTTATTTTTCAAACAGGCCAACCTACAACGTATCCAAATGGTCAATATGAGTATAATGGGATAGTCATACCAAATTATAGTGCTCGTAATTCTACACGACTAACAAGTTATAATCGCTTAGATGTGTCTGCTACTTACACCCCAAAACCAGAAAAAAAAGAAGGCTGGCAAAGCCATTGGGTCTTTAGTATATACAACCTCTATAATCGTAAAAATGCAAACTCCATTTCTTTTGCACAAAATGAAGAAACCGGTCGTAACGAAGCGACGCGATTAGCAATTTTTGGTATTATTCCATCACTATCTTATAATTTTAAATTTTAAAAAAATGAAAAAAATACTCTATATATTTAGCTTTAGTGTCTTCATTTTTTCTTGTGAAGATGTCATTGAAGTCTCTGTCCCTAGTGCGTTACCAAGATTAGTCATAGAAGCCTCACTAAACTGGTTCGATGGCACTTCAGGAGAAACGCAAACGATAAAACTGACACAGTCTGCCCCTTTTTTCAATAACCAGATCCCTCCAGCTACTGGAGCAATCGTTACAGTTACTAATCAAGCCAATCAGGTTTTTAACTTTTTGGATAACAATTCAGATGGTAGCTATGACTGTCTCAATTTTGTTCCGGAACTTAATGAAACCTATACATTGAACATCCTTTATAAAAACGAATCGTATAGAGGAACAACAACGATGACTTCTGTCACGCCTATAGATTATATAGAACAAAATAATGAGGGTGGCTTTACTGGTGAAGACATAGAAATAAAAGCCTATTATACAGACCCCGCAAATGAAGAGAATTATTATTTCTTTGAGTTTAAAGAAGAACATGAAACTAATCCTTACTTAAATGTTTATGATGATGAATTCATTAATGGAAACCAAATTTTTGCTTTCTATTCCAATGGAGATACTGAATCAGGACACGAATTATCAATAAAAAACTACGGCATTTCAGAACAGTTCTACGACTACATGTTTTTATTACTGCAGCAAAGTGAAAATTCTGGAGGTGGTCCTTTTGAAGTACAGCCAGCAACGGTTCGCGGCAATTGTATTAATGTAACGAACCCTGATAATTTTCCGTTTGGCTATTTTAGAGCATCACAGGCCACAGAATACATCTATATCATTGAGTGATTTATTTAAATGTTCAATGCTATACTGGTCAATACTAGATTATGATTATTGCAAACTAATAATAATTAAGAGGATATTAACTTAAAGAGCGTCTTACAATTATTTTTTTTGGTTACTTTTGACGACCATCAATCAAAAAGCAAAACACATGAGTAAAAAAAGAATCACCTATATAATAGGCGTAATCGTCGTTATAATTATCGCTTATTCCTATTTTAATTCCAACAGCGAAAAAGATGCTTCGCTTACTGCTAAAGTAGTAAAAGGAACCTTTTTAAATGAAGTTTATATTTCTGGTGAAGCCCAATCTACAAGTTCAAAAAAAATTAACGGTCCTAGTAACGCCAGAAGATTTAATATTTATCAAATAAAAATTCAGGATTTAGTAGCTGAAGGTACTATTGTAAAAAAAGGAGATTACATTGGAAAACTCGATGCTTCAGAAGTTAACGGAAAAATTAATGAAGCTCAATTAAACCTAGAAAAAGCACAATCAAAATATACACAACAACAACTTGATACTACTTTAACCCTTAAACAAGAACGTAATTCTATTAAAGATTTGTTGTTTAATATTGAGGAGGACAGTTTAGAACTCGTGCGTTCAATATACGAACCACCCGCTACTATTAGATCGCTAGAAAATAAAATAAAAAAAACAGGGAGAGATTTAAGAGAAAAGAAGGCCGATTATTCTATAAAAAAGCGACAAGCCAATGCCAAAATGATTGAGGTAGGTACTGAAGTTTCTAAAATTAGTAAACAGATAGAAGAGTTATTTACCTTGCAAAAAGAATTCACGATTCATTCTGACGACGACGGTATGGTGACTTATGTAAAAGAATGGAATGGTACTAAAAAGAAAGTAGGCTCTACAATATCGCCATGGGAACCTGCAATTGCTAGTTTACCGGATTTAACAAAAATGGAGTCAAAAACCTACAGTAATGAGGTTGATATTAGAAAGATAAAAAAAGGACTGACTACAAAAATTGGGTTTGATGCCTTTCCTGATATAGAACTTGATGGCATAGTTACTGATGTAGCCAATGTAGGAGAAACTAAAGCAGGCTCTGATATTAAGCTCTTTCAAGTTTTAATAAAATTGAATGAAACCAACCAGAATATCAGACCAGGAATGACGACATCAAACAGAATACTAATCAATAAACAAGAAGACGTTTTGATGATTCCTTTAGAAGCTGTTTTCGCCAATGATTCCATTAGCTATGCCTATGTGAAATCAGGATTATCAATCGATAAAAGACAAGTAGAGCTAGGTCAATCTAATAACGAAGTTGTTATTATAAAGAAAGGATTAGCAAAAGAGGATATTGTTTATTTAAATAAACCAGAAGATTCAGATGATAAAAGTATAAAGCTATTAAAATAAAGATGATAGATAAAATACTTTTAGAAAAACTAAAATCTAATTTTAGTGAAGCTTATTGGTTTATTAAAACCAATAAGGTTAGAACCTTTTTAACAGCATTAGGAATTATTTTTGGTGTGGCTTCGGTAATTACGATGCTTGCTATAGGAAATGGTGCAGAAAAAGAAATATTAGCACAATTAGAATTAGTAGGTGTCAACAACATTGTTGTTACTCCTATATTAGATGAAGAAAATGAGGATGCCGAGGAGAATGATGAAAACGCTAGTAGCACTGAATCTAAACGATTTTCTAAAGGCCTTGATATATTAGACGCTATTAGCGCTCAAAAAAACATTCCTAGTATAAAGCTTGTTAGCCCAGAAATCATTTTAAACACTTATGTTATTAATGATGGTAGACAAAACTCTGTTAAACTCGTTGGCATATCTCCCGCCTTTTTTGAGTCTTCAAATATAAACTTAGAAAGTGGTAAAAGTTTTTCAGACTATCAAATTAAAAACGCTTTACCTGTATGTATTGTGGGGAAAAAAGTTGAAAAAAAACTATTTACTGGTGGAAGTGCGCTAGGAAAACAAATTAAAGTTAAAGACGTTTGGCTCCAAGTTATTGGTGTTATTGAAGAGAAATTAATTTCAGATAAATCACAAGAAAATTTAGGCATAAGAGACTTAAATGAAGACGTTTACATCCCCATAAACACCTTCTTAGTACGTTATAAAGATCGGAAAATAATTAGTGATAAGGTTGATGTTCAAAATAGGAATGAAAATGGTCCAAAAAAAAGGATTCCAAGAGGTAATTACCATCAAATAGATAAACTGACCGTGCAAGTTTCAAATACCAACGAACTAAAAGCGACGGCTGAAGTTTTAAGCAAAATGCTTAGACGTAGACATAATGATGTGTTAGATTTTGAAATAACCATCCCTATTCAACTTCTTAAACAACAGCAAAAAACAAAACAAATATTTAATATCGTTTTAATTATTATTGCAGGAATATCACTATTAATTGGCGGTATCGGTATTATGAATATCATGCTAGCTTCAGTATTAGAAAGAACCAAAGAAATAGGAATAATTCGCGCTATTGGAGCAACAGAAGAAGATGTTATTTTGCAATTCTTATCAGAATCTGTGCTCATCAGCGTTGGTGGAGGCATAATAGGTATTATTTTGGGTATCATTGGTGCTTATCTTATCGAAATATTTTCTGGAATAGAAACCGTACTTACCCTAAACTCGATCATGCTTTCTTTCTTTATAGCCGTAATTGTTGGACTCGTATTTGGAATATTTCCAGCAAAAGCTGCAGCTAAAAAAAGACCGATTCAAGCTTTAAGATCAGAATAATAAATTATGAAAAAAATTCTACTCATTATTATTGTAATTTTCCCATTATTCAATAATGCTCAGTCAAAGAAGTTAACCCTTACCGAAGCTATAGAAATAGCTAAGAAAAAATCACCAGATTATAAAATTAATCTCAATAGAAATCAAGCCAATTATTGGAGATTCAAACGGTACAAAGCCAGTTTTCTACCAGAGCTCAGACTTAACGCTGTTTTACCTGAATATAGAAATGCAGTTAGACGAATAACAAATGATGCGGGACAAGATATTTTTGTAAACCAAAACCAATTACTTATAGAAGGCGGATTATCTATATCACAAAGCGTACCTTTCACTGGAGGTACTTTATCTATAAACACAAACCTAGAGCGCGTTGAGCTTTTTGGACTTAATGATAATGTAGGCTATTCTGTAATTCCTTTTACGGTTAATTATTTTCAAAATTCAATGCTCTATAACCCGTTTAAATGGGATAAGAAAATTGAACCATTAATCTATGAAGAATCAAAAAGAGACTTCATAGAAAATATGCAACAAATATCAGTGAGTACTTCCCGTCGCTATTTTGAATTGCTTAAAGCACAAATGCAATTAGAAATTGCCGAAACTAATTTATCTAATCAAGATACCTTATTTCAAATTTCAAAAGGCAGATATAAAGTTGGTAAGATTGCAGAAAACGAGTTATTGCAAATGGAATTGCGCTTTTTAAATTCAAAAAATGCAGTGACTACAAATACTATTGAGGTAAAAAGAACCTCTCAAAATTTGGCGCGGTATTTAGAATTAAGCACAGAAGAAATAGTGCTTGATGTTCCAGAAGAATTACCACTTTTTGATGTAGATGCAGACAAAGCATTGAATGAAGCTGAATCAAATAGAAAAGCAGTTATCGAATTTAGAAGAAAACGATTAGAGGCCGAAAAGGAATTAGCGTTTCAAAAGGGAAATAATCGATTGGAGCTAGGCATCTCTGCTAATTTTGGTATTTCTCAAAATGGAGATGACTTCAACAATCTATTCAACAACTTTAACAAACAACAAAGTGTTAGAGTTACTGTTGGTATTCCAATATTTGACTGGGGTGTATCAAAATCCAGACGAAAAATGGCAGAGGCAAATTTAGATTTAACTAACAATAATATAAATCAAGACAAACAAGAGTTTGAACAAGAAATATACTTGCATGTTTTAAACTGGTCTAACCAAAGAGATTTTTTGTTCACTTCTGAAAAAGCGAAAGAAGTTTCAATGAAGCGTTATGAGATTTCAAAAAAAAGATATATTCTAAATAAAATAACCATTACAGATTTAAATATTGCTTTAGAGGAAAGGGATCGAGCTATTCTTCAGTATTTAAATTCTCTCGAAAAATTCTGGGGCGATTATTACATATTAAGACAACTTACTCTCTATGATTTTATAAATGACAAAAAAATAGAGGTTGAAGATATTCTTTATAATTAAAACTGTAGATTAATTCTTATTTTTGATACATGAGTTTTATAAAAACTACCGAACAAGAATCAAATTATAATCATCTAGAAAAGATGAGCATAAAAGAACTTCTTGTAAACATAAATAAGGAAGATAGTATAGTGCCTTTAGCGGTAGAAAAAGCATTACCACAAATTGAAAAACTGGTAGAGCAAATTGTAATCAAGTTAAAAGCAGGCGGAAGGTTGTTTTACATTGGTGCCGGTACTAGTGGCCGTTTAGGTATCGTAGATGCGTCTGAGTGCCCTCCAACATTTGGAGTCTCACATAACTTAGTTATTGGTATAATTGCTGGTGGAGATACTGCTATTAGGAAAGCAGTCGAATTTGCAGAAGACTCGACAACTCAAGGTTGGAAAGATCTACTAGCCCATACTATAACAGATAAAGATGTCGTGGTTGGTATTGCCGCATCTGGCACAACACCTTACGTTATACATGCGTTAAAAACATGTAATACAAAAAACATAACAACAGGTTCTATAAGCTGTAACGAACATAGTCCTTTATCGCTAACCGCTACTTTCCCAATTGATGTTGTTGTTGGTCCAGAATTCGTTACAGGAAGCTCTAGAATGAAGGCAGGTACCGCCCAGAAATTAGTACTTAATATGATAACAACGTCTGTAATGATTCAATTGGGCAAGGTTAAGGGTAACAAAATGGTGGATATGCAGCTCAGTAATCATAAACTGGTAGACAGAGGTGTAAAAATGCTCATGTCTGAATTACATATTGATAAAACATTAGCTAAAAAGTTACTAGCTGAACACCACAATGTCAGAGCCTCCATAAAAGCATATCATTCTGATGGAAACTAAACGAACAGACAAAGAAGTCTTAACAAAAGGCTTGAAAAAAATGGGGATTTCTTTGATATTAATGTTTTTAGGTCCAACTTTAATCTATGTTGCTTTTAGCAACCAAGAAAAACCCTTGTATATACCGTTATTACTTTTAGGTATTCTCTCTTGTGCCTTTGCCATATATTTTGCCTTTAAAGGTCTAAATACAATTCTTGACAGCATGTTTAAAAACAATAAAACTAATTTAGATTAGTTACTTTCTTTGGTGTTGTCGGATTATAACCAAAATCTGAATCATCAATAGTAATGTTCAAACGGTCTAAAATATAATTAATGATAGCATAATGATGAATGGTGTGGCTATTGCCCTGAGCTAATAAAGCCTCGTAGGTGTAATTAATTTCTATCTTTCCTGTTCCTAAATCGTCAATAACTACTAGTTCTTTATTATTTAAAACATCCACAGCCTTTAAACGGCTAATAATAGTATCAAAATACTTTATTGCTGAATCACAAGAGTTCTCAATGCAAGCTATGCGTTTCCTTGCTGTTAAATCAACACGTCCATCTTCTACATTCAAAGCACAATCATAAAAATCATAAATATGTCTTATGTGCGAACCTATACTAGAATAATATGGAGAAACAGAGGTGTCACTATACTTATCATCAGAAAGCGTAGATAATAATTTATGCGTTTTATTAAGGGTTTGTATAGTAGATTGGAGAATGCGGTTCATAAAACGAATTTAAAAAGAATAACTTTAATATTAAAAGAATCTTGTCATTAGTCTAAATATAAACAGCGCCTTACAGTTAAAAGCAGTTTATACTATAGAAAAAGATTATCTATTTTAATATAACAGCTTAGTACTCTTTCTGTCAGGACCGTTAGGACACATAAGTATTCGTCTACTAGTGATATGATTCCAAAAAAAAAGGTTTAAACAAAAAAAAAGTCCTAAACAACTAAATGTTTAGGACTCTCTAAAAAAGGCGACGACCTACTCTCCCACAAATGTAGTACCATCGGCGCAAATGGGCTTAACTTCTCTGTTCGAAATGGTAAGAGGTGAGCCCCATCGCTATAATCACCTTAACTCTTTCGGCGTGTGTAGTTATATTAAATAATCTACTTACCGTATAAAATAACATATTGAAAAAAGCACGTTATACGTGATTTACATGAAAACTAGAATAATGTATTGCACTCTACTTCCTAGCACTAAGCTTGTCGAAGTATATAAAAAAACAGGCGTACAATAAGCCTATGGGTTATTAGTATCACTCGGCTATGACATTACTGCCTTTACACCTATGACCTATCAACGTAGTAATCTCCTACGACCCTTTAAAGAAATCTCATCTTGTGGTGGGTTTCGCGCTTATATGCTTTCAGCGCTTATCCCTTCCCAACGTAGCTACTCTGCAATGCTCCTGGCGGAACAACAGATACACCAGAGGTTAGTCCAACTCGGTCCTCTCGTACTAGAGTCAGATCCACTCAAATTTCTAACGCCCACTGTAGATAGAGACCGAACTGTCTCACGACGTTCTGAACCCAGCTCGCGTGCCACTTTAATGGGCGAACAGCCCAACCCTTGGGACCTTCTCCAGCCCCAGGATGTGACGAGCCGACATCGAGGTGCCAAACCCCCCCGTCGATGTGAGCTCTTGGGGGAGATCAGCCTGTTATCCCCGGCGTACCTTTTATCCTTTGAGCGATGGCCCTTCCATACGGAACCACCGGATCACTATGCTCTACTTTCGTACCTGATCGACTTGTAGGTCTCTCAGTCAAGCTCCCTTATGCCATTGCACTCTACGCACGATTACCAACCGTGCTGAGGGAACCTTTAGAAGCCTCCGTTACTCTTTTGGAGGCGACCACCCCAGTCAAACTACCCACCAAGCACTGTCCCTTCATTGAAGGTTAGACTCTAGATAAGCAAAGGGTGGTATTTCAACAATGACTCCACAACGCCTAGCGACGCCGCTTCAAAGTCTCCCACCTATCCTACACATTACTTATCCAAAACCAATACTAAGCTATAGTAAAGGTGCACGGGGTCTTTTCGTCCCACAGCGGGTAATCGGCATCTTCACCGATACTACAATTTCACCGAGCTCATGGCTGAGACAGTGTCCAGATCGTTGCACCATTCGTGCAGGTCGGAACTTACCCGACAAGGAATTTCGCTACCTTAGGACCGTTATAGTTACGGCCGCCGTTTACTGGGGCTTCATTTGATTGCTTCGCCGAAGCTAACAACTCCACTTAACCTTCCAGCACCGGGCAGGTGTCAGGCCATATACGTCATCTTTCAATTTAGCATAGCCCTGTGTTTTTGATAAACAGTCGCCTGGACCTTTTCACTGCGGCCCATCCGAAGATGGGCGACCCTTCTCCCGAAGTTACGGGTCTATTTTGCCTAGTTCCTTAGCCATGAATCTCTCGAGCTCCTTAGAATTCTCATCCCAACTACCTGTGTCGGTTTAGGGTACGGGCTGCTTCTCTTGCTTTTCTTGGAAGTCGATTTGCTAGATTATCACCGCGACCGTAGTCTTAGTGTACTATCGAGGTGTTACCACTCTCTTCAACGCACAATTCCGTCTGTGCGCACTAACTTTTCGCCTCCGTCACTTTTAATGAGAGCAGGTACAGGAATATTAACCTGTTGTCCATCCACTACCCCTTTCGGGTTCGCGTTAGGTCCCGACTAACCCTCAGCTGATTAGCATAGCTGAGGAAACCTTAGTCTTTCGGAGTGCGGGTTTCTCGCCCGCATTATCGTTACTTATGCCTACATTTTCTTTTGTAGCTACTCCAGCATGCCTCACAGCACACCTTCAACGCCACTACAATGCTCCCCTACCACTTATTAATAAGTCCATAGCTTCGGTAATATGTTTATGCCCGATTATTATCCATGCCGAACCGCTCGACTAGTGAGCTGTTACGCACTCTTTAAATGAATGGCTGCTTCCAAGCCAACATCCTAGCTGTCAAAGCAGTTCAACCTCGTTTTTTCAACTTAACATATATTTGGGGACCTTAGCTGATGGTCTGGGTTCTTTCCCTCTCGGACATGG